>DXRF01000181.1:0-5656 GCA_019411205.1 Parabacteroides sp.
ATATTCAGACATTCATAAGCCTCTGCATCAGCCGTATTTATAGCATTCAAAGCCTCTGCACGCATCAGATAAACATCAGAATAACGCAATATAGGTAAATTGTTCTCCCCTCCCTGAGATCTTACAGCCAATGGCGAAGGGTCTAGGAACTTATTCACATAACAAGGGAATTCATAATTAGGGGACATATTCGGATATTCTTCTCTTGTATAAAGGCGAACATTTACATCCCGGCGTAAATCACCTTCCTCATAACATTCATAATGATTACGTGTCACAGGATCATCACCATAGCCTACCCATCCGTTTATATTCACAAAAGGAGGACGGTAATATCCGTTATAATTGCTACCAGATACCCCCGGAGTATTCCGTTTAAACTGAATTTCAAAAATTGACTCCTGTCCGTTTTCCTTTTCTATATCAAAGTTATCAGCATAATTATCCCATAATTTATACCCCATCTGCATTACTTCAGCCGTTTCTTTAACAACATTCTGATAATCTTCACGAGTTAAATACACCTTTGCCAACAGGGCTGCAGCCGATCCTTTGGTTGCCCTTCCTAAATAAGATTCAGGAAGCTGGCCGATAGAAGGAAGGGTTGCTTTTGCCTCCTGCAAATCGGCAATAATCTGATCGTAACATTCATCCAACGTATTTCGTGGAACTTCCAAACCATCCAAAGAAGTCGTTTGTTTCAAAACCAAAGGAACTCCTCCATAGATACGGACCAAATTAAAATAAGCAAAAGCTCTCAAATATTTAGCTTCTCCAACTAAACGTTTTTTCGCTTCTGCTCCGATTTGGTCTTCTCCCATTTTTGATATATTTTCTATTGCAAAATTAGAGCGATTTACAGCCACATAATGCTTGACCCAAAGAGAATAAACCAAATTTGTATTCCCATCAAATTCAAACTTATCAAGGGCATTTTTATCCAGATTATTTGTCGTACGGCCACCACTCCATTCACTGTCGTCAGTGCCCTGACTTTGCAACACCTCCCAAAACTGATTATAAATATCATTATCAGTAAAGATTGAATAAGTACCATATACAGCAGCTGTTGCATCCTCTTCCGATTTAAAAAAATTCTCAGGGCTCAGATTAGACTCCGGTATTAAGTCCATATCCGTACATGAGCTCATCATTACCGAACTCAATAATATAAATGCTATTTTTTTCATAAACTATTCAAGATCAATTAGAATTTAACATTCAAACCAAATAATACAGATTTTGCAAACGGATAAGAGAATGCATCATATCCAGCTCCCAGATTATCTTGACCGTACTTGCTAACTTCAGGATTATCACCTGAATAGCTTGTAATAGTAAAGAAATTCTGTAAAGATGCATAAACTCGCAGTCCGGATACATATTTTGTAAAGCCCAGGTATTCAGAAGGTACATTATAGCCTAATGTAATATTCTGGAAACGTAAGTAAGAACCGTTTTCTACATATTGATTCGATACACGCATCACTGCTTTTGAGCGAAGTGGACGTGGCAACGGTGCATTCTGATTTTCCGGTGTCCAATGATTTAGTGTAGAGGCAAACATATTAGTAGCTCCCTGCATATCCTCCATGACAACTCTTGTTCCATTATAAATATCATTACCTAAGGTAAAAATCATATTTACATTCAGATCAAAGTTTTTATAAGCAAATGTATTATTGAAACCACCAAATACTTTTGGCTGTGCACAACCAATGATCGTACGGTCAAGATCGTTAATCATACCGTCAGGAACTCCGTCAGGTCCACTGATATCTTTATAACGGATATCTCCCGGTTTAGCGGTCGGCTGTGAAGAAGATGCAATATCGTCCGATGTACTGAAAATTCCATCATATACATATCCATAGAACGTTCCTAAAGGTTGTCCAACCTGTACAATACGTCCCAAATGTATACCAGATCCATCCTGTCCCGGCTGATCAGGATAAATGAAAGATACATCTCCTAAATCCAATACTTTATTCTTATTATAAGTCAGATTCAAACTTGTATTCCAAGTGAAAGCTCCTTCTATTGGAGTTGCACTGATCGCCAACTCGAATCCCTTATTTTCCACCTCACCTATATTCTTTAAACCGGAAGAGAAACCGGAAGATCCGGGGATCTTCACTTTCAACAGCAAGTCACGGGTTTTCTTGTAATAACCATCGATAACGACAGTCAAACGATTATTAAAGAAACCGAAATCGATACCGGCATCGAACTGAGAAGTAGTTTCCCACTTCAGATTTGTATTAGCAACTTGCGACGGATAATAGCCAGTCACCTTATCTCCACCTGCGACATAACCATTCGAGCCCAACAATGCATACGCTGGGTAAGTACCAATTCCATCCTGGTTACCTGTGATACCGAAACTTACACGAGGTTTCAAATTACTAAAGATGTTCAAATCTTTAATAAAAGATTCTTCAGAAGCTCTCCATGCCAAAGCGGCAGAAGGAAAATATCCCCAACGGTTATCTGAACCGAAACGAGATGAACCGTCTGCACGGATAGAAGCAGTCAGTAAGTATTTATTATTCACTGTGTAGTTAACACGAGCCAAGTAAGAGTTCAAAGCCCACTTCTTTACTTCAGATCCCGGCGCCGTATAAGTCGTACCCGATCCCAAATTATTCATCTGCAAATTATCATTCAAGAAACCATAAGAACCGGCATTAAAACCATCATAAGTCGATTGCTGCTGTGTATATCCAACCATACCCGTAAAAGAGTGTACACCCCATGTATTTGTATAAGTCAGGATATTTTCGTTAATCCACGTATATGTATTATTCGAGACTTTTTTAGCTTCTCCATTCTTTTGGCTACCGGAATAGACTGAACGCGGATTATAACTCTTGTTGGTAGCATAATCAATATCGATACCAAAAGAAGATTTAAACTTCAGTCCTTTAATTATATTCCATTCAACAAATGCATTGTTTAATGAACGGAAACTGGTATGCCAATCCACCTTTTCATTTATAACTCCAACCGGGTTGTCAAATGTAATGACACCATTGTTGTCACTAAACGTATAACTTCCGTCATCTTGCATCACAGGTAAATTCGGCGGAGTAGTCAAGCGGGACTGCAACACAGAATTTCCGACACGGTTATTGTCAACCTTCGTCATCGTCAAGCTCAACCCTAAATTTATCGTTGAAGAAATCTTATGATCAATATTAGCCCGGAAAGCATATTTTTTCATTTCAGAAGCTTTGATAACCCCTTCCTGATCGAAGTAATTGAAAGAAGTCAAAAAAGTCGTTTTATCATTACCGCCAGAAACTGTCAACTGGTAGTTTTGTGTCAGAGCATTCTTATTAGATGTCAAATCCTGCCAATCCGTTGTAGCCGGAGTCAGGCTTTCATCATAAATCGCTGCACCCCCTGAGTTTACCAATGCCTCATTTGCCAGTCTCTCAAATGAGCGAGAATCCAACAAGTCGTATTTTTTATAGATATTTTGAATCCCCCAGTAGGCATCAAACGCAACAGAAGTTTTTCCACTTTTACCCTTTTTGGTTGTTACGATAATAACACCGTTAGCACCACGGGAACCGTAAATTGCCGTCGAAGAAGCATCCTTCAAAACTTCTATCGATTCAATATCCGATGTCGGGATCGAGTTCAGCGGGCTTAATGCCGTCTGGCTTGCATCTGCACTCGGATAGACAGGCATACCATCAATGATATACAACGGTTCGTTACCACCTGAAATAGAGTTACCACCACGGATACGAACAGTGGAACTTGCACCCGGCATACCTGAATTCTGTACCATATACAAACCAGAAGTGCGTCCTTGCAACATCTGATCTACAGATTTTACACTGATACCCTGCACCTTGTCTACCTGAATAGAACCGACAGCACCAGTCAAGTCGCTTTTCTTTACCGAACCGTAACCGATCACAACTACTTCTTCCAGATTCTGAGTATCTTCAGATAAAACAATCTTCAAAACAGACTGATTGCCTACAGGAACCTCCTTGGTCAGATAACCAATGTAGGACACAACTAACGTTGCAGCAGGCTTATCCAATGCTAAAGTAAACTTACCATCGACATCCGTTACCGTTCCGACCGATTCCGATCCCTTTTCGATCACATTGGCACCAATAATAGGCTCACCGTTGATATCCGTAATTACGCCAGTAACCGTTTTTCCCTGCTGTGCAGACAAAGGGATTGTAGTCGTTGTTCCACCTGCGGACAGTAGTATATATGAACCATCGACAGAGTATTTCACATCCGTTCCAGCGAACAGATTTGCCAAGACTTCCTCCAGAGAGGCTTTTTTCAGATTAACAGACACTTTTCTGTCCACATTCACAAACTTATTGTAAATAAACAGATAATCAGTTTGTTTCTCAATATCGTTCAACACATTCTCAAGTTCAGTGTTACTTCTTTTGATCGTAACGTTTACATTCTGAGAACTGGAGTTTTCTGCGTGCATACAGAAAATGAACACGAATAATAACAAAGTGGTTATTCTCATGACTCTAAAAAATTGTTTACATCGAGGTCTTTTTACAGAATAAGACATCGACAAAGATTTTTTATTCATATCTTTGGAAATCAAGTTTATTAATACAGTTAAATAATTGTGTTAAGCTATGCCGATAAGTGTGGGGACACTTGTCGGCATTTTTTCAATAAAAGGTTAACCCTTCTCCTTTATCATAGGCATTATATTTTTAAGATTAGACATTACTTTATATAAATGACCGATTCATCTTTATTCCGTTCAAACGTATATTTGGCATCTTTTTGCAGAATACGCAATGCCTTGTCTATACCGTCCGATATCCGGAATTTACCACTACAAATATAATCGGCTAATTTAGGGTTCTTTATAATAATATGTATACCGTAGCATTTTTCAAAATAAGACATCAACTCCTTAAAGTTCATACTCTTAAAACAAATCAAACCTTCTTTCCAACGGAATGGGTCAAAGTCCACAATCAACTTCGACTGTAAATGACCGTTGACCAAAGCGACTTGTTGATTAGGTGCCAAAACCAAGGTTTCCGACGGATTTTCCTTATTCGACACCCGTACCGAACCTTCCATCAGCGACGTACAGAAATCCTCGGAGTCGCTGTATGCTTCCACGTTGAACTTCGTCCCCAGTACTTCGACATTACATTTGTTCGTCTGAACAACAAAAGGCTTGTCACCATTGTGGGTCACTTCGAAATAAGCCTCACCATCCAGAGTTACTACCCGCTTATTGTCCGTAAAGGCGGCAGGGTAACGCATTTCGGAACGGGCATTCAGCCAGACGTTCGTACCATCCGGCAAAGTCAGGTTGGCACGTTGACCGGCAGGAACCTTTATCGTATTCATAGCCTCTCCTATCTTCCTGATTTCCGACTTATAGAAATACGTTCCGCAGGCGACGGTAATAGCAAACACGGCGGCAATCTTTATGGCTTCGAACAAGACAGTCCGGAAGAAAGGATGGGATTTCTTTTCCTCCCCGGCCGATTTTGTGCTGCCCGACAGAATCATTGCATCGAAAAACTCGCGTTCCCTAAAAAGCTCCTGCTCGTTTTCGGGAGAAGATTCCAGCCAGATACGGACAGCTTCTTTCTCTTCACGGGAAGCTTTTCCATCAAAGAATTTATAT
>DXRF01000181.1:5666-6538 GCA_019411205.1 Parabacteroides sp.
TTTCCCTTTTTTCCGTTTCTGTTTATAAAGCAAATAAGCAGGAAATATCCCTAACGGAAAAGGGATTTTTTTAAAAAAAGTTTCAACCAGAGACGCCATGCACTTGGAATTTGCCCGTCATTTTTTCTTATTTATCGCCAGATATCGAAAATTTTTCACGCCAGTCGGACTTTTGTCGACAACCGTCAGCAGACTTGCCGACAATTGTCGACAGGCAAGTATCAGCAAAAGAATTTTGGTAGGAAAGCCAGTAAAGGGAAATAATCTTTTAAGGCCACACGCAAGACTTTCAAAGCCTTGGTAATGTGGAACTCCACCGTTTTCGTCGAGATACCCAAAGCGGCTGCGATTTCCCTATGACTTTGGTTGTTGTAGCGGCTGCGAACAAAGATTTCGCGTGTCTGTTCGGGTAATGTTTTCAACGCCTTGTCGACAAGCGACTGCAACTCGTCAGTAAACAGCTTTTCAGGATTACAAGCTTCGAGGGTAGCGATGCGCAGGTTCAGTTCCCAAGTGTCACAATCTTTCAAATACTCGACTATCTCTTCTCGAGTACGCAAACGTTGCAAATAATTCAGGCATTTGTGCTTGATGACGGTTAGAATATAGGCCGGAACATTCGAGTCAGGTGCAAGTTTTCCCCTATTTTCCCAATAATACATCAGGCTTTCGATCGCAATATCTTCCGCAACCATACTGTCGCCTACATAGGTGTTGGCAAAATGAACAAAACGACCTTTATAGTCAGTAAACAACTGATTAAAAGAATATATCTCGGATCCGCCTTTCATACATATAGAATCAAATCGCCGATAAAGATACCTTAATTCCGCAACACTTTGATTTAACTTTATTTATAAGTTCCTGAGCAA
>DXRF01000182.1:0-887 GCA_019411205.1 Parabacteroides sp.
CAATAAATATAGTCTCTGATTAGGAAACAGTCCAAACCAAGTCATTCAGAAATTTGTCGACTTTATCTGCTTCCATATTGTAATATTAAGTAGTATCGTTATATGTGGAAAATATAAGGTTTTTCTGTATCTTTGGACTTCGATAATCATTAAAACAATAATCTTATGTTTTCAGGAATTGTAGAAGAAACAGCTCAGGTCGTGGCGATTGAGCATGACAAGGACAACATTCATATCACGATGAAATGTTCTTTTGTCGATGAATTGAAAATAGATCAGAGCGTGGCTCACAATGGCGTTTGTCTGACTGTGGTCCGCAAAGATGGGGATACATTCACTACTACAGCCATGCGCGAAACTTTGGAACGCTCCAATTTGGGACTGTTGAAACCGGGCTCGCTCGTGAATCTGGAACGTAGTATGATGATGAACGGGCGCCTGGACGGACATATCGTACAGGGGCATGTCGACCAGACAGCCGTTTGTACAAGCGTAGAAGATGCCAACGGGAGCTGGTATTATACCTTCGAATATCCGTTCGACAAGGAGATGGCGCAGCAGGGATATATAACTGTCGAGAAAGGTTCTGTTTGTGTCAACGGTGTGAGCCTGACCGTCTGCAATTCGAAGCAGAACAGTTTCCAGGTGGCGATCATTCCGTATACGCACGACAACACCAACTTTTGCCAGATTGAAAAAGGTACGGTCGTCAATCTTGAGTTTGACATTGTCGGTAAGTATATCAGTAAGATGATGCAGTTCAAATGAAAGATTTCCTCTCTTTAGCAAGCCAGCGCCAAAGTGACCGGGCTTTTGATCCGCAACGTCCAGTGGAAAAGGAGAAATTGCAGCGTATTCTGAAGGCGGCGTGTATCGCGCCGTCTGCC
>DXRF01000182.1:897-6511 GCA_019411205.1 Parabacteroides sp.
GTGGCGGATGCAACTTCGAACCGTGTTTTGGGAATGAACCATTTCACTAAACAGGCACCCGTGCATATCTTAGTTGTGGAGGAGAAGCCGAACTTGACAGCTGGTATCGGCTCGTGGATCAAGGACAAGAATTTCTCCCATCTGGATGTTGGCATAACGGCTGCTCACCTTGTGTTGGCTGCCGAAGATGAAGGGCTGGGTAGTTGCATAGTCGGTTGGTTCGATGAAACGAAAGTCCGTAAACTATTGGATATTCCCTCTGGTAAACGTGTCTTGCTGGACATTGTCGTCGGCTATTCCATCCAACCGGACAGACCCAAGAAACGCAAAGATCCGAAAGAAGTGATCAGTTATAACCAATACTGATAATTAGATTTATGAATTATGATTTTATGTTACACTGCATAAATCATAATTCATAAATCCTCCTCCTTCTCTTCCAGATTCCCATCTTATAATAAACGAAAGTCACGATTAGTCCGATTGTGATGCTGATACCGATTGCCCACCAGATTCCGCTGCGTCCCAACCATAAACTGAGATAATAGGCGAGGGGAATACGGATCAGCCAGAGGCAGACCAGGCTGGTTATCATCGGGAACAAGGTGTCTCCGGCTCCCCTGAGTGCTCCGTTGTACACATTCAGCGCCCCGTGTACAATGAAGAAACCACCGATAATCAGTAGATATTCCTTTCCGGTCACTACAACATCTGCGTCTTTCGTGAAAATTTTCATCATCTCGTCGCCGAACAGGTAGACGGCAGTGAAAGTCAATAACCCCAAGACTACATTCGTGTACATCGTAAATCGTACTCCCTTTTTTACTCGCTCTAGCTTCCCGGCTCCGATATTTTGTCCGCAAAAAGCAGCCAGTGCTCCTGACAGGGTGAGGACAGCCTGTGTGATAATTGTGTCGATCTTTCCGGCGGCTCCGTAGGCTGTCAGTGTATTGGTGCCGAAACTGTTCACAATCCCCAGCAGTGCGATCAGTCCGAGGGCGATTGCACATTGCTGTACGCTTGTCGGCAGGCCGATTTTTAAACTCTCTTTGAATAGTTTCCAGTCGAACAGTATATCTTGCTTTTTGATGGACAGCAAGGGATGCGTATTGTTTACATACGTCAGAGCGATACACATACCGATTCCCTGCGAAATGACAGTTGCCCTAGCAGCTCCCTCGATACCCCATTTGAACACGAGTATGAAAAGTAAGTCGAACGCAATGTTCAAGATTGTCGTAAGCATGATGAACAGCATAGGGCGAACAGACTCGCCTACACCTCTCAAAATCGAAATGATGCTATTGAAGGTTACGAACAGGAATGTTCCTCCTATGTAAATGCGGAAATAGGCTACTGCTTGTGGAATAACCTCTTCTGGTGTATTGGTCAGGCGGAAAACTGGTTCAGCAAAAATAATCCCAGCAATAGACAGTATCACTCCTCCGATTAACATGAATATAAAGAAAGAGGAGAACGCAAGTTGTACCTTTTGATACTGTTTAGCCCCAAAAAGTTGTGAAACGACAACCGTAGTACCGCTTCCCACACCGATCACGAGCGAAATGATGAAGTAATAGATGAAGAAAGATGCCGATACAGCTGCCAATGCCTCCTTTCCCAGAAACTGTCCGACAATAATGCTGTCTGTTATGTTATAGAACTGTTGCAGCAGATTTCCGATCAGTAACGGTAATGAAAAGTGAACGATCACCTTCCATACCTTTCCCTCCGTCAAATCTGTATTTCCTTTTTTTTTGTCCATCTCCTAATAATTGTCAATTATCCATTGTCAATTGCTCAAAGGTCTTTCAACAAAATGGTGTTATTCGCCTTAATCATGTCCTCGCGGGTTTTTAGCAAGGTTTTCCATTCTTTGCTGAACAATTTGGATGTGTCGATCTTGAAGTTCTCCGAGCCATATTCGTCCATGCGTGTCAGCAGATAGCCGACCGTGATCTTGTTTACGTCGATAGCCGGCTGGTAATGGACGACGCGTTCATCGTTTCCGTAGTTGACTTCGATAATGATGTGCAATTCGGTCAGTTGATAGAGTATCTGTGTCGTGATGCGGATCGGTATGCGGAAAGCGTCCGACAGTTCATCCGCCGTATAAGGCTTTTCTCCTTTTACGAATCGTTTTACGATTAGGGAAGCGATCAGCAGCGTGAGGAAATCTTTATATCGCCGGCTGATGTTCTTACTGTCTCGTTCGAAACTGAATTTCTTCACGTTTTGGGAAGCATAGGAGATTTCCGCTCCGAACAAGCAGATCAACCATGATAATTGCAACCATAGCAACAACAGGGGCAAAGCGGCAAAACTACCGTAGATCGCATTGTATTTGCTCACCCATATCTGTCCGCTGATGTAGATAAACTGGAAGAACTGAAATGCGATGCCTGACAGAATTCCGGCCACGAGGCCGTTTACAAACCGGACTTTCGTATTGGGTAATGAAATATAAAGTCCCGTAAATGCCAGGATCGTAATGATGTAGGGAGTTATGTTCAGTGTCAGTTCGACCAGTGGAGTAAAGAAAAAGTATTGGCTGATAAATGAGTTCTGCAAAGTGGACAAGAAGATAGACAAACCGCTGGATGCTGTCATCAGTACTGGTAAAATTAAGAACAAGGCCAGATAATCGGATATCTTCCGATACCACGGACGTGATTTCTGTATCTGCCAAATGTCGTTGAACGTGTCTTCTATGGACGAGATCAGGTTGACAACCGTATAAAACAGCAAGATCAGGCCGACCCCGATGATTACGCCACCCTGTGCTTGCTCCAGATAGCTTTCCACAAATTCAAAAGCCTTGGTCAACTCCACTTCATGTCCAGGGAAATAGTCGAACAATTCCTGGCGTACTGTGTTTTGAAAACCGAACCCTTTGGCAATTCCCAGCAGAACTGCCAGGAGAGGTACGATGGATAGCAGGGTGCTGTAGGTGAGGGCAGAAGCTTTCGTTTGAAGGTTCTCGCTCTGGAATCCCCTGATTGCGAGAATGATTGTCTTGATGATGTTGATATAAAACTCTTTCAGGCCGCTTACTTCATTTTCGGTGATCCGCCAAATATCGTAAGTGATGAAACGGATCGTTCTTGTCAGTAAGGCGTTGATCCGTTCTCCGAGTGTCTTTTTATCGGTTGTTTTCATATATAAAATGTGCCAATAAATTAAATGTGCCAATATACCAATAGAAACCATATAATTGGCATATTGTTGAATTGGTATACTGACACATTATAAAAAAACAGTCTGCCTATAAGCCGGGTTCTGTACTCCCGCTTGCGTGGGAGCGTCTGCCATTTATCTCGTCTTACTGTCACCAGTAAGCTTTAGCGGTCTACCCCCCGGCATCGGACGAGCAATCCTACATGCGCCGGTATACATGACCTTACAACCCATAAGACGTACGGCATCCTATATTACTATAAGACCCGGTGAGCTCTTACCTCACCTTTTCACCCTTACCAGACAGATCTGGCGGTTGTTTTCTGTTACGCTACTCTACCCTCGCGGACAGCTTCCCGTTAAGAAGTATGGTGCTCTCTGTTGCCCGGACGTTCCTCCCGTCCTGAAGGACGAGCGACAGACCGGCAGACTGTAATGGGACAAAGGTAATTCTTTTAATTGAAAATTGAAAATTGGAAATTAGGATAATCACATCAAAATGTTCGATATGATTCATGAATGACTCTTTTAGACAATCCTACTGATGGCAGGTTTGTGGGAAACATTCTGCCTTTCCTGCTGTTATATTATTGAATGTATGACCATTTGTCAGACGGTCGATTGTTAAAAAGGTACTTTGCATTGCACAGTACTGTTAACCGCAGTTAAGCCCTTGCAGAGCGCCGTTAAAAGTGATAAAAAAACAGTTGCAAATGGAATAATCGCACGATTTTTGACTTTTCTTTGTCGAAAGAGAAAGTGTTAAATTTAAATGTTTGATAAAATAATAAGAGTATGAAAAAGATGTGGAAAAATGTGCTTGGTATAGTTCTCGTAGCTGCAATCAGTGCGGGGGCGGCTGTTGGGACGAGTGCTTACCTGATTAATGAGAATCAACCGATATTTAGTGCTTCTGGCTCAGCAAATACCTTCAATCAGCCGATCCGGTTAGCCGGTTATAATACGGTTGCTGCAGAGAATACGGATTTTACTACAGCAGCAGAAAGTACGGTTCACGGTGTTGTGCATATTAAGGCCACTACAAACGCCAAACAATATGCCGACGGAGGCAATCAGCCGCAGTATGTCGATCCGTTTGAATATTTCTTCGGATTCGGAGGACGTGGAGGTTTTCAGCGTCCGCAACCACAGCCACGGGTGGGGTCCGGTTCGGGGGTGATCATTTCGACCGATGGATATATTATAACGAACAATCATGTGATCGATGGAGCGGATGAATTGGAAGTGACATTGAATGACAATCGTAAGTTTGCAGCCAAATTGGTCGGAACCGATCCGACGACAGACATCGCTTTGCTTAAGGTCGATGCGAAAGATCTTCCTACCATTCCGTTCGGTGATTCTGAAAAGCTGAAAGTCGGGGAATGGGTGCTGGCTGTCGGTAACCCGTTTAATCTGACTTCTACGGTTACGGCCGGTATTGTGAGTGCGAAAGGGCGTGGCATCTCAATGGGAGGTGGAGACAAGAGTAAGATTGAGTCGTTTATCCAGACCGATGCAGCCGTGAACCCCGGTAATAGTGGAGGAGCGCTGGTGAATACGAAAGGTGAGCTGGTGGGTATCAATACTGCTATTTATTCTGAGACAGGAAACTTTGCCGGTTATTCGTTTGCTGTGCCTATCAGTATTGCAGGGAAAGTGGCAAATGACTTGAAACAGTATGGTACGGTGCAGCGTGCAATTCTGGGTGTTCAGATCATGAGTGTGGGTGACATCGCCGACATGTTGGGATATCCGAATTTGCCGGCTAAACAGAAAGAAGAACTGAGTGCCTTGAAATCCAAGATAAAAGTTTCTGAAGGTGCGTGTGTGGCTGATTTCGCAGACCGTAGTACTGCTAAGGAGGCCGGAATTGAAAAGGGTGACGTGATTGTAGCCATAAATGGCGCGAAAGTGAAATCTGCAAATGCACTGCAGGAACAGATTAGTAAATATCGTCCGGGTGACAAAGTACAAGTAACTGTAGACCGTAATGGTAGCACCAAGACATTTAATGTAGAACTTCGTAATGCACAGGGTAGTACGGCCGTAGTGAAAGGAGCTGCCGACAGTGCTGAAGTTTTAGGAGCCGCTTTTAGTGCGTTGACAAACGAACAGAAACGTGAATTAGGTGTAAGCTATGGTATTGAAGTGACCGGTTTGTTGAATGGTAAACTGAGAGATGCCGGCATCAAAAAAGGTTTCATCATCATGGTTGTAAACGATCAGAAGATTTCATCTCCTGAACAACTCGAGAGAATAGTTGACAAGGTTTTGAAAGGCAATGAGGACGATCGTTACATCGTAGTAAAAGGTTTCTATCCGAATGGACGTACGAAAGTGTATGCTATAGATCTGGCCGAATAATAAAATAACGTTATATTCGTCTTATTTGGCGGGAAGATTGTTAAAGGTTTATAATTGGCTGGGTGTAGGG
>DXRF01000183.1 GCA_019411205.1 Parabacteroides sp.
GTATTCTAACCAGCTGAACTACCGAACCAGAACTTTTGTCTTACAATCTCTCTCGATTGCGGTGCAAAGGTAGATATTATTTTGAATCTCGCAATAGTTTCGCGACAAAAATTTACGTTGGATGGATTATTTTTCTACTTTTGTCCTTCATATAAACAATAACAATCATGAAGAATACTCCGATAGATTATCAAACAGCCAGAAAGATTATAGATGGCTACGGACTTCCCGATTTTGGGAAAGCAACGATCCGTGAAGTCGTTGCCATATCCACACAACTCGAACAAGAGACTAAAACAGAATTTATCCATATGGAAATGGGCGTTCCCGGACTTAAAGCGGCTAAGGTCGGTGTCGATGCTGAGATCAAGGCTCTTCAAGATGGTGTCGCCTCCATCTATCCGAATATCAACGGTACAGCCGACGTAAAAGCGGAAGCATCCCGTTTCATCAAAGCATTTATCGATATAGATGTAGCACCGGAAGGCTGCGTTCCCGTAACCGGCTCCATGCAGGGGACATACGCATCGTTCCTCGTCTGCGGACAATGTACACCGGGAAAGGATACGATTCTCTTTATCGATCCGGGCTTCCCTGTCCAAAAGCAGCAGATCACGGTCATGGGTTATAAATACGAATCATTCGACGTGTACGAATACCGGGGGAAAAAACTCCGGGATATACTGGAGCATTATCTCTCCAAAGGAAACATTGCAGCCATGATCTACTCCAACCCCAACAATCCGGCCTGGTTCTGCCTGACGGAAGAAGAACTGAAGATCATCGGAGACATGGCAAATGAATATGACACGATCGTGATCGAAGACCTGGCCTATTTCGCCATGGACTTCCGCAAACCTCTGGGAAAGCCTTTTGAAGCGCCTTTCCAGGCAACAGTTGCCCGTTATACGGATAATTACATTTTACAGATTTCGGGATCAAAAGCATTCAGCTATGCCGGCCAGCGTATCGGTATCACGGCAATCTCCGACAAACTGTATCACCGAGCCTATCCCGGATTGACACAGCGTTACGGAGGCGGGACGTTCGGAACCGTGTACATTCACCGCGTACTGTATGCCCTGTCGTCCGGCACAAGCCATTCGGCACAATTCGCATTGGCAGCCATGTTCAAAGCAGCGGCAGACGGAACGTTCGATTTTATTTCGGAAGTAAAAGAATACGGACGCCGGGCAGAAAGATTAAAAAAGATCTTTACCGATTATGGCTTCCGGATCGTTTACGACCATGACTTGGACGAACCGATTGCGGACGGATTTTATTTCACGATCGCTTATCCGGGAATGACAGGAGGAGAACTGATGGAAGAGCTTATTTATTACGGCGTAAGCGCCATTTCATTGAGTACGACAGGCAGTAACCAAGAAGGTTTACGCGCTTGTACTTCCTTTATCAAACCACATCAATATGCCCTTCTCGAAGAACGTTTGAAGCTATTCAAAGAGAATCACACCGCATAATTAACACAAGCCGGGTTTTTATTTACAGTTCATTAACATAAAAGCCCGGCTTTCTGCTTGTTTCTTTAAACCAAAAGCTATATATTGTCGCTGTTTTATAAACCAGCAAGTTTCACTCCCATGGCAATGTATAAGAATATATTTAAAATTACTCACAATGATGTGCTTCCGGCGCAAGGCAGCCTACTTATATCAGAACCGTTCTTACAAGATGCCTATTTCCAACGTTCCGTCGTACTATTAGTAGAGCACACACCTGAGGGCTCCATGGGATTTGTCCTAAACAAAAAAACAGAGTTATTGGTCAATACTTTCTTTGCCGACTTGCAGGATTTTCCAGAAATGCCGATCTATTTAGGCGGTCCAGTCAGTGCCAACCGTCTGTTTTTTATTCATTCCTTAGGAGATCTGATCATCCCTAACTCCCTTAAGATAAACGATCACCTCTATTTCGACGGCGATTTCAATGCATTGATACGTTACATCCAGAACGGACATTCTGTCAACGGGAAAGTGAAATTCTTCTTAGGTTACTCCGGGTGGCAGAAAGGACAGCTGCATAATGAAATAGACCAGAATTCATGGGTTGTAAGTCATGCTTCCAATCGGAACGTGTTGCTAGCCGAAGGTGAAATCTTCTGGAAAAAATCACTCGAATCGCTCGGTAGCCAATATGAAACATGGACCAAATATCCAAAAGAGCCCTCGCTAAACTAAAGATTTATGTGTCGATAATAACTCATAAATCTAACACTCCTCCCCATTAATTCTCTGCATAGTCAAGACATCCGAATAACCATCCTTAGTCGTTATCCAGTCTGTCAGTATACCTGTCACGGTAAAACCACAACGGGTAAAGAGACTTTTGCTGGGTTCGTTTCCTATCGGGATATGCACGAAGAGTTGATGCAACTTCAAATAAGAGAAAGCATATCCAACCAATAGATTCAACGCTTCTGTCGCCAGTCCATTCTTCTGGTAAAGCGGAGCGACCAATATACCAACTCCTGCCCTGCGATGATGCGGGTCGAAATCGTACAAATCCAGCATACCGACCGTTGTACCCGTGGAACAAAGGTCGATCATCAGGCGCAATTGCTTCAAATCGAATATATCCCGGTGAGACTCTGCTATATATTCTTTCAACAGATAACGGGAATAAGGCGCTAACGTGTTCCCAAGCTCCCACCATTCGGGATTGTTTTCCCAAGCATAGAGCAGTTCCAAATCTTCCGGTTCCGGGGCACGAAGGCGGATAGTCTTGTTTTGAAGTAGGTTCATTTTTTAATTGACAATTGACAATTGACAATTGACAATGAAAAATCACTCAACGCAATTTTCAATTGTCAATTATCAATTCTCCATTAATAACTATATGATAGTTGATCTTTTTATCGACCATCTTATCCATCAATAAGAGCATCTGCTCGAAACGGACATCCGGGTAGCAGAATGCCAAATCGGTAAAACGCTTCATCTGATTACGACGACAGATAGCGTCCATCACACGTTCCTCATCCAGATTCCAAAGATTGACATATTCCAGATCTGGCATCCGTTTCACACAGGCAGCTTTCACCTTTTCAAACTCTTCCTTCCGACAAAGCACCAGCAGGCGACGGTGTTTCGCCCTGGGTTTCCGTTTTAGCCCCAACATACCGCAAGCAGCGGAAAGGGATGCTTTCAACAAAACAGCCAAACGGATGAGCATGCTCATCAGCCAACCGGAATGCGGATAATACTTCCGATAGAATATCAGCATAGCTCCATAAAAAGCTTTCACATATTTGATATCACCATGCTTCGTGCTCTCTCCTTTATAATGAAGGATACGTTCTGGGATATAATAATTCACATAGCCTCCCTGCACAATCCGGTAGGACAGATCGATATCTTCGCCATACATAAAGAAAGACTCGTCCAACAACCCCACTTTATCCAGCGCTTCACGACGAAGGAACATGAAAGCGCCCGCCAAAACTTCAACCTTATGCTGCTTCTCTTTATTCAAATACGGCAGGCTGTAACGAGCAAACAGACGTGAAGAAGAGAATAACTTCGACAATCCGAATATCTTGCAGAAAGACACCCAGGGAGAAGGGAAACTCCGTTTGCTCTCCGCTAAGAAAGCACCGTGTCCATCCAACATCTTCACCCCGATACCTCCCGCCTCCGGATGTTCGTCCATAAAGAAACAAAGGGAACGCAAACTTTCTTCCCCTATCACGGTATCGGGGTTCAGCAAAAGGACATATTCTCCGCTACTGATCCGGATCGCCTGATTATTCGCTTTGGCAAATCCCGGATTATCCTTATTCTCAATAAAAGTGACTTCCGGGAAACGCGGACGAAGGTATTCGATTGAACCGTCAGCCGAATGATTATCGACCACCAACACTTCCGCCTCCATCCCTGCAATGGCAGCGCGGACAGAACAGAGGCACTGTTCGAGAAAATACTTTACGTTGTAATTGACAATTATGATTGAGAGTTTCATGGGGATTTATGATTTATGATTTATGATTTATGATTTATCAACGCTGCGTAAATCATAAATTATAAATCTGTTACAGTTTGATGGAGTCGTTAAAGCTGGTACGGTTCACGATGGAACGCCCCAACGTTATTTCATCAGCATATTCGATTTCATCGCCAATGGAAACGCCACGGGCGATGACTGAGATCTTCACATCATAGGAAGAGAGCTTGCGGTAGATGAAAAAGTTTGTCGTATCACCCTCCATCGTCGTACTGAGTGCCAGGACTACCTCCTTCACTTCTCCTCCGGCAACCCGCTGCACCAGACTGTCGATCTGCAAATCACCCGGCCCTATCCCGTCCATCGGCGAAATAATACCGCCCAAGACATGATAAACACCACGGAACTGCCCCGTGTTTTCGATCGCCATCACTTCTTTGATATTCTCAACCACACAGACCATCGAATGGTCACGCTGCAGGTCGGCACAAATAGAACACACATCATCATCGCATATATTATGGCAGACCTTGCAATATTTAACATCCCGCCGAAGTGCCAACAGTGCAGACGCAAATCCTTCCGTATAGCCGACATCCCGTCGAAGCATATGAAGCGCCAACCTCAGGGCCGTCTTCCTTCCCACTCCCGGTAACGACGACAATTCGTTCACCGCATTTTCCAATAAGATTGATGGATATTTTTGATTCATTCGTTTGTTTATCTTCCTCCACCGCAAAGATAAGCAAAATCTCCCGCCTGCAAAACATTCCCCAAAACTGCACAAAAAACACCAAGTATCAAGACTACTCTCCTATAATAGAGACACGGCCTTATACACTATAGACGACTGACATACACTGCCTGGAGGCTATACTTGTTTCTTACCAAGAAATAATGTAGCTTTGCGATGTATATATCCGATAATTCTAACTAAATAATAAACACCGTGAAAAAGGAAGATGAAGAAAAGGTGAGCGGGCTACCGGAAAATGCCTACAGAGAACTGAAAGAAGGTGAGGTATATAAACCCATCCTGTCGTCCGACAAACAATATCGGGAAGTAACCCCCTGGTCCGTATTCTGGGGACTTGTCATGGCCGTCCTGTTCAGTGCGGCAGCAGCTTTCCTCGGACTGAAAGTCGGACAGGTATTCGAGGCCGCCATCCCGATTGCGATCATAGCAGTCGGATTGTCCAGCGGGTTCAAACGTAAAAACGCACTGGGTGAAAACGTCATTATCCAGTCCATCGGTGCAAACAGCGGCGTTATTGTGGCAGGCGCCATCTTTACACTGCCCGCCCTTTACATATTGCAGGATAAATATCCGGAGATCACAATCAATTTCTTCGAAGTATTCATGAGTTCGCTTTTGGGCGGTATCCTCGGCATCCTGCTCCTAATCCCGTTCCGGAAGTATTTCGTATCGACCATGCACGGCAAATATCCGTTCCCGGAAGCAACTGCCACCACACAGGTATTGGTGTCCGGCGAAAAGGGAGGCAACCAGGCGAAACCGCTTATTTATGCGGGTCTGATCGGAGGTTTGTACGACTTCATTATTGCGACTTTCGGCTGGTGGAGCGAGACCGTCAGTACACGCATCGTCGGTGTCGGCGAGATGCTAGCCGACAAAGCGAAAATCGTATTCAAAGTAAATACCGGCGCCGCCGTGTTAGGCTTGGGATATATTATCGGATTGAAATATTCGGCCATCATCTGTGCCGGGTCATTCTTGGTATGGTTGGTAATCATCCCGTTGATGTCTGCCGTTTTCGGCTCCGAAGTGCTGACATTCGGCAATGACGCCATTACACAGACAGTAGGCAGTATGAGTGCGGAAGAGATCTTCACCACCTACGCCCGCCATATCGGTATCGGAGGTATTGCAACTGCCGGCGTGATCGGTATCATCAATTCATGGGGAATCATCAAAGGCGCCGTAGGACTGGCCGCCAAAGAGCTGAAAGGAAAAACGGGAACCATACAAACGGAAGAACTTCGTACACAGAAAGACCTCTCAATGAAAGTGATCGCCATCGGAATCTTTGCAACGCTGATCGTAACGTATCTGTTCTTCCATTTCGGCGTACTGGAAAACTGGTATTACGCACTGATCGGTTTGTTGATCGTCGGGATAATCGCTTTCCTTTTCACAACCGTTGCCGCCAACGCGATTGCCATTGTCGGGACCAACCCCGTATCCGGCATGACACTAATGACCTTGATCTTAGCATCCATCATCCTAGTCGCTGTCGGACTGAAAGGAACGGCAGGCATGGTATCGGCACTGATTATCGGCGGCGTGGTTTGTACGGCACTTTCCATGGCTGGTGGTTTTATCACAGACTTGAAGATCGGATATTGGATCGGCAGCACACCTGCCAAGCAGGAAAGTTGGAAATTCCTTGGAACCCTGGTTTCGGCTGCAACCGTAGGCGGCGTAATCCTAATTTTGAATCAGACATACGGTTTCACGAGCGGACAACTGGCCGCTCCGCAAGCCAATGCGATGGCTGCAGTCATTGAGCCGTTGATGAGCGGTTCGGG
>DXRF01000184.1 GCA_019411205.1 Parabacteroides sp.
AACTCGTGACCCTCAGCTTGGGAAGCTGATGCTCTACCAACTGAGCTACTACCGCGTTGGATGGTGCAAAAGTATACAAATCTTTTATTTTTTAGTACCTTTGGCTCAAAAAATTTAAAATAATTTATAGGAATGGAAAAGCTAACGCTGATAAAGGTGGGAGGAAAGATTGTGGAAGAAGAAGAAACGCTCCGCAATCTGTTGAATGACTTCTCGCAAGTGGAAGGATATAAAGTGCTGGTTCATGGGGGCGGACGTTCCGCTACGAAACTGGCTGCACAGTTGGGTATTGAGAGTAAGATGGTGGGCGGTCGCCGGATTACGGATGCAGACATGTTGAGAGTGGTTACAATGGTTTACGGAGGACTGGTCAACAAGAATATTGTTGCCGGTCTTCAGGCTTTAGGCATAAACGCGTTGGGACTGACCGGGGCGGATATGAATCTGATGCGATCGGACAAACGTCCGGTAGGAGAGGTTGATTATGGTTTTGTCGGGGATGTAAAAGAGGTGAATGCGGATCTGCTGGCATCCTTGATTCATCAGGGCATTGTTCCGGTATTGGCTCCCCTTACACACGACAAACAAGGACATATGTTGAATACCAATGCCGATACAATCGCAGGCGAAGCTGCAAAGGCTCTGGCAAAACATTTTGAAGTGACTTTGATGTTCTGCTTTGAAAAGAAAGGGGTTTTGAAAGATGAGAGCGATGATGAAAGTGTGATTCCCGAAATAGACCGTACGGCTTTCAAGCAGTATGTGGAAGCAGGTGTCATTCAAGGTGGAATGATCCCTAAGCTCGAAAATTCGTTTCAAGCTATCGACGCCGGGGTTAAGCAGGTGATTATTACGCAGGCATCGGATATTCATTTGGGAAAAGGTACACGTGTCTTTTAATATGTTATCAAACTTGTGGTAAATATTGTGTTTTGCAACAAATTTTATCCGTAAAATGATAATAAGTAAAATTATTTACTATATTTGTGGTATAAATAGTTTAAGTGTATTTTTAAAACGAACGTTAGGATACTGTACAGGTCTGTTTTTGGTAACTAATTTGCGAAGGAATATATAACAATATACCTGTACAAAATAGAAGGGGGAGCTTGGGAGAGTTTCCCCTTTTCTGTTACCTTTGCTTCGTGTAATAAAAAGGCGATGGAAAATAGGAAAATAGTGGTGAATATTCAGAACGTCGTGACCCGTTTGCCGGAACTGCGTTTTGAAGAACCTCTCAATTGGATGATAGAAGAGGGGCAACAATGGGTTGTCATCGGTCCGAACGGTGCAGGCAAAACATTGATAGCCGACGTTATGCAGCGTAAATTTGCATTGAAGGAAGGCGAAGTTACTTTCGGATACGGGGAAAATGTCAGTAATCTGGTGAAAAGTATAGCGTTTAAAGATATTTACTCTTTGGCTGATTGCCGTAATTCTTATTATCAGCAACGTTGGCATTCGACTGAAACGGACGAGGTGCCTACAATAGAAGATATATTAAATGAAGATGCAGGATCGGAAGATTATCATAAAGTGTTATCTTTGTTTGGCATAGAAGAGTTTTTGTCGAAGAAACTGATCTTCCTGTCCAGTGGTGAGTTGAGGAAGTTTTTGATTGTTCGTACGTTATTGAAGCATCCTCGTGTCTTGATATTGGATAATCCGTTTATCGGATTGGATGCTCCTTCGAGGGGTGTTCTGGTGGAGATGTTGCAGCAAATAACGAAGTTGAAGGGTGTGCAGGTGGTTTTACTGCTTTCCAATCCGGACGATATACCTGAAATGATTACACATGTCTTACCGGTCAAGCAGCGCAAATGTCTTCCTGTTTACAGCCGAGAGGATTTCCTGAAGCAAACGGATCTGATAGCCGATTTGTTCCCGTTTGAAGGAAAGGAAGATTCTGTTCGGAGCGGGGTGTTTTCACTTCCGGTCGGGGAACAGAAAGAACCTTCTGCTCATCTCGTTACTTTCAGGATGGAACATGTTTCGATCAAGTATGGTAATCGTACGATTCTGAAAGATCTGGATTGGGAAGTGAGAAACGGGGAGAAATGGGCGTTGTTCGGTCCCAACGGGGCTGGCAAATCGACTTTGTTGAGTTTGATTTATGCCGATAATCCGCAGTCGTATGCCAATACGCTTTATCTTTTTGACCGTAAACGTGGTTCAGGGGAAAGTATCTGGGATATAAAGAAGCGTATCGGATATGTCTCCCCGGAAATGCATCTTTTCTATATGGAAAATGTGCCGGTATTGAATATCGTCAGTTCCGGATTTTTTGACTCGATCGGGTTGTTCAGGAAATGTACGGAAAGGCAGCAACAGGTAGCTTTGGCCTGGATGTGTGTATTCGGTATCGGAGAGTTGAAAGACCGTTCTTTCCTTACGCTTTCTTCCGGTGAGCAGAGGTTGGCGCTTTTGGCGCGTGCGTTTGTCAAAGATCCGGACTTGATTATCTTGGATGAACCGTTGCACGGATTGGATGTGAGCAATAAGAAGAAGGCGGCTGCCATTATCGAGCAGTTTTGTTCACGTCCGGGGAAGACGTTGATCTATGTCACGCATTATCCACATGAATTACCGGCTTGTGTGGATAAACGTTTTGAATTGGTTAAACACGCTTAAGGATTTGTCTGATGAAATACAAACTTGTTGCCTTTTGGTTGATCGTTTTCGGAGTTTTGTTTGCTTTTTTGCAAATGCGTTTCGAGTATCACTTTTACTATATAGAACAGAGCCAGCTGTTTTTGTTTTCTGAGGCGTATATAAGGAATAAATTGGTTCTTCCGGGTGGCTTTTCCATGTTGGTGGCGGAGTTCCTTGTGCAGTTTTTTATCCGGCCCTATGTTGGGGCGTTGGTCACTGCGGCCTTGTTGACAGGTGTCGGGATTTGTACGGCAGGTATTGTGAAACGGATCGCATCCGCTTCGGGGCTTTTTATCCTCTATGTGCTGCCGATGTTGGCTTTGCTGTTCATGCATTTTGACTTCAATTACCGGGTGCAGGGTACTGTCTGCTATCTGATGATGACGGCTTTGTTCTGTGGATATATGCGGATAAGAAATGATCTTTTCCGTTTGGTTGCGGGCTGTGTGCTGGTTCCGGTTTTGTTTTGGCTGGCAGGATCGATTGCCGTCTTGTTTGCGGGAATGGTTTACCTGTTCGAAGGGTTGCGTAAGACGCCTAAATGGTATATCTCGTTGATCGGAGTTGCGGAAGTTTTGTTATTGGGTGTTGGAACGGTTTATTTCTCTTTGATGGGTGAATACCGGTGGGTTTTCGGTCCGGATCTGTATTATCATTATACGCTCCATCCAAAAGAAATCATTTATTATTCCTGGATTTGCCTGCCTCTGGTTTTTCTTGTCGCTTTCTTTGTCCGGAATAAGAATAGTTTGTCCGGGAAGAAATTGTTTGCAGGGATCAGTTGTATTGCTCAATTGGCTATGATTGCTGCCGTTCTGTGGTGGGGAATGCCCAAATATAGCGATGCAAAGACACTGAAGTTGAAAAAACTGGATTATTTTGCCCGTACGGAACAATGGGACAAGACGATAGAAGAATGTAAAGGGAAACTGACAAATTTCTTATATATGTGCCATCTGAATATGGCATTGGCCAATAAGGGAGAACTTTCGGATAAAATGTTCAACTTCGACCAGCGGGGGCCTCAAGGGTTGCTCGTACAATGGAATAAATCGGAAAATATCTCTTGTATGCTCAGTGATATCTATTTTACGATGGGAGCAACCGCTTCATCGCAGGAAATGGCTTTTGAGGGATATGTGAGTGCTATGGAGGATGGCAATCCTCGTATGTTGAAAAGACTGGTACAGACGAATCTGATTTACGGTACGTATCCCGTAGCTGAAAAATATATCTCGATACTTGAGAGAACGTATGCATATCGGGATTGGGCTCAATCACAGCGCAAATTTCTTTATAATGACAAGGCTGTCGAAAACGATCCCGTATTGGGAACCCGCAGGCGGATGTTGCCGGACCGGAATTCATTGGCAATGATAAATGGATTGGCGGGAGATTTGGAACTTTTCTTGGAAAAAGGACCGGCCAATTCTGCTACATTGCAGTATTTGGGTGCTATGTATTTACTGGCTAAAAATCTGGAGGGATTTAAAGCGATGGTGGAGAAATATTATGGGACGGAGTTCTTGCCCGTTTTACCCGTGCATTTTCAGGAAGCCGTCATTGTGATGTCTGAAAAAGAACCGGATTACTGGAAGCGCTTCAATATCTCCGAAACAACTGTTGCACGTTTCTCCAACTATAAAACGCAGGTGCTTGCGAACCGCAATAACAGTGGTATTGCCGGGCTGTTGAACCGGTCGTACGGGAATACCTACTGGTTTTACTTTATGTTTAAATGAAGCATAATAACATGGAAAGAAAGAATATATATTTATGTATGCTGGCAGTTTTGCTGTCTTGTTCCGACTCGGTGAAAGTGAGCCGTACATTGGACGAGATGCCTGCCATTTTTCCGGATTATAACGGTGTGGTTATTCCTCCTAATATAGCTCCCTTGAATTTTGCTTTGAACGATCAGAATGCCGGATCGCGTGCTGTTTTTTCTTTTGAAGGGCAACAATTCGAGGTAAAAGGAGAAAAGGGAAGCTTTGTGATTCCTCCTTCCAAATGGAAGAAATTGTTGGAATCGGCTGCCGGTAATTCCATACAGGTGACGGTTCAGGTGAAACAAGGCAATGACTGGGTGGCCTATTCTCCTTTTACCATCCGGATTGCTCCGGAAAGGGTAGACCCTTATCTGGCTTATCGCCTGATCGATCCGGGATATGAGCTGTGGAATAAGATGGGAATTTATCAGCGGGATCTGGAAACTTATACGCAAACTCCTATCATTGAAAATAAGATGAGCGGAAACAACTGTGTGAATTGTCATTCGTTCTGCATGCAGAATCCGGATAAGATGTTGTTCCATATGCGTGAGACTTTTCCGGGAACGATCCTGATCGATGGTGATAAGATTGAAAAGCTGAATACCAAGACGAAAGAAACGATTTCTTCTTTGGTTTACCCTTCTTGGCATCCTTCGGGTAAATATGTGGCTTTCTCTGTAAATACAACCAAGCAGGCATTTCATCTGAATGATAAGAATAGGGTGGAGGTATATGACGAGGCTTCCGATGTTGTGGTGTACGATGTGGAAAAACACGAGATCGTAACAGCTTCAAATATCTTTTCGAAAGATGCTTTTGAAACATTTCCGACTTTCTCTCCTGACGGAAAGACACTCTATTTCTGTTCGGCGGAGGCCCGGCCGATTCCGCAGGAATACTCGGAAGTCAAATATAACTTATGTTCTGTCTCTTTTGATCCGGTGACACGTGCTTTCGGGTCGCAAGTCGATACGCTTTACAATGCGAAGAGCGGCGGAATGAGTGCTTCTTTCCCTCGTGTTTCGCCTGACGGACGCTACCTTTTATATACATTGTCCGGTTATGGAAACTTTTCGATATGGCATAAAGATGCAGATTTGTATATGGCAGACCTTCAGACTGGCATGAGCCATCCGTTGACGGAAGTGAATAGTGACGATGTGGACAGCTATCATTCCTGGAGTAGTAACAGTCGTTGGTTCGTATTCAGTAGCAGGAGAATAGACGGTTTATATACACGCCCGTATATTGCATATGTGAACGAAGATGGCAAAGTTGGCAAGCCTTTCCTGTTGCCTCAGAAAGAAGCCGGTTTCTATCAGTCCTTTATGAAATCTTTCAATATCCCGGAATTTATAACCGGAAAGGTAAAAGTGCGAGGACGGGCTCTGGCTATTAAGGCAAAAGAGGATCAGGGGACGGATGTCAAGTTTGTAAAATGATCCTTAACGACGTCGGGGAATGATACGAACCAAGATTGCATTGGCATCAGCCTCGGTGACATTCAGATTTGTTGTTTGGTAATTATATGCAGAGATATAAAAAATGGGGCTGTCTTATTTTAGACAGCCCCACTTGTTTTTAATGTGATGAATAATCAAATTTTACTTGCCTGGATATCCTTTACTCCAAACAAAAGATCCACTTCCGACATACAGGTCAGATCCATTGTCTGTAAACAAGAAACCGAAATTAAAGCTATCCCCTTCATTCGTAAAGAAGCAGTATTTAGGATATTGTTCAGGGGCATAATAAAGCTGGTATCCATTACCTAAATCGAACAGAGAACCGACCGGCAATAAAGATACGGCATTGTTATTATCGTCCAATGTGAATTGAACGTGAATGCCTGCACCTTCTTCACAATACGGTTCGATGATTCTATAAAGGTTATTACCTTCTTTTGCTTTTTCTACAGCCAATTCACCTTCTGCTCCAGTAAATGTTGCATCAGAGAAAGTTAGAGAGCCTGCAGAAATCCAAGTGTAATCTCTGGAAACTTTAATAGTCTGTTCGGTTAAACCATATATATATGATTCACCTTCCTCAATAC
>DXRF01000185.1 GCA_019411205.1 Parabacteroides sp.
AGTTAGGACGAAAAATAGTCCGTACCGAATCGGGACAGGAAAAAGAAGTGAAGGAACCGGACTTTTCTTGCGGCTATATTTCGGTAATTGAAAATGCCTTCGGGTTCAAGCAGGAACTTCCCCTTGTAATAGGCGATAACGTGATCGGCCGTCGTAATAAAGATACTGACGGGGTCGATGTTCCCATCATCACGAGTGACCCTAGTATGGGCCGTAAGCATTGTGTGATAAATGTGAAAGAAGATAAAGAAGGAAAGCTCGTTTATACATTGCGTGATTTCCCGAGCCTTACCGGGACATTCTTGTGCAGCGTACTTGTCGGAAAGAAAGAACAGGTGCGGATTGGAGAAGGTGCCATTGTAACGATCGGTGCTACCACTTTTATTCTCCATGTACCGGGCGGAGAGGAAGAGTAGCCTTTTCGATTTGAACTTAGATACTGTCCGGAGTGAAACTGACTTCCTGCATCAGGGCGATAAGGGAGATAGGGGGAATTTGGCGTAGGTTTCGGGAGAGATGGATGCAAAAAATCCTTTTCGACTCCGGGGGCAGTAAACTAAGCAAAAGAATCATTATTCGTGACTTTTGTATTAGACTTCGAGTATAAAACAACTCATATCGGGTTTGGCTCACGCCCTTTTACATAAAGAACCACAAAGATATTAAACGAAAGTTTTATTGATTATGGTCAAATAGCCCTTAAGAGATTGTCTGTTAGCCTGTAACCCTTGTATTGTATTAGAATGTAAGTGTTAAATCAGATATTTCGAATGATCTCTCTGACAGATATCTTTTTTATATGTACTTTTGCAATTGAAAGAGGCAATAAGGTTAATTAATGGAACAGAACAAGGTACAGACCACTACGGGGATCACTTTCCGTGTATTGGTTGCTTTGAGCATATGTCATTGTTTGAATGACACGTTACAGTCCGTTATCTCGGCTGTTTATCCACTATTTAAGGAAGATTTAGGGTTGAGCTTTGCCCAGATCGGGTTGATAACGCTCGTCCACCAGTCGGCAGCATCTGTATGCCAGCCATTGACGGGACTGTTTTTTGATAAATGGCCTTCGGCATGGTCATTGCCGATAGGTATGAGTTTTACGCTTGTGGGGTTGTTAAGTCTGGCTTTTGCCAATACGCTGCCATTGGTCCTTTGTTCGGTGGCATTGGTAGGAATCGGTTCGTCGGTCTTCCATCCGGAGGCCTCCCGGTTGACATCACTCGCATCGGGTGGAAAGCGAGGGTTGGCGCAATCATTGTTCCAGGTCGGAGGAAATTTGGGTGGATCATTGGGACCGTTACTTGCAGCTGTGTTTGTCGCTCCCTACGGGCGGAAGCATATTGCCCTGTTCACAGTCTTGGCCTTTACCGCGATTATGGTGATGATCCCTGTCGGACATTGGTATAAAGGTCTCCTGTTCCGGTTGAGGAAAGCGGAAGGAGAAACGTTAAAGACGAGTGCCAGCAGGCCGCTCCCGATGGGAAAGACTGTATTTTCGATAGTGATCCTGTTGATTCTGATCTTTTCCAAATATATTTATATGGCAAGTTTGAACAGCTACTACACCTTCTACCTGATTCATAAATTTGGGATCAGTGTGCAAGCCTCCCAGCTTTACCTGTTCGTCTTCCTGATTGCAACGGCAATCGGAACACTATTGGGCGGACCGATCGGAGACCGGATAGGGCGGAAGTACGTGATCTGGGCCTCTATTTTAGGAGCTGCCCCGTTTACGTTGATCATGCCTCATGTGGAAAACCTATATCTGACTACGGTTCTCAGCTTTTGTGTCGGCTTGATCTTGTCGTCGGCTTTCCCGGCTATCCTGGTGTATGCACAGGAATTACTACCGTATAAATTAGGCCTGATCTCCGGTCTTTTTTTCGGTTTTGCCTTCGGAGTAGCGGGGATCGCATCGGCTGTATTGGGGAACATGGCCGACCGGTATGGCATAGAGGCAGTCTATAACGTCTGCGGCTATATGCCTCTTATCGGATTAGTCACGTGGTTCTTGCCTGACCTTAAGAAGAAACGATAGGGAGGAAGGGAACAATAAAGGCGATCGCCTTGTTATAAATCATAAATTTCGCACAAACTAAATTTAGACGCATTTATGATTTATAACTTTACTCACTTCAGTATCGCCCTGCTGTGGCTTCTTCCTGCCTTTGCCTCTGCCCAAACAGAGCCGATGGACTTGTCGCTGGAGCAATCCCTCATGCTCTTGCAAAGTGAGAACAAAAGTCTCCGGATTGCCGGGAAGGAAGTGGAGCTGGCGAAGAACGAACACCAGAAGCTCAATGCTTTTTGGTATCCCACTATTGGTGCCGCGGGAGCTTATGTGCATATGTCGAACCCGATAGAAGTACGCCAATCCCTGAACCAGTTCACCGATCCGGCGAAAGAATATGTCCATTCTATCTTGCCCAACGACCAGTTTATTTCATCACTTCTCGATAAGATCGGACAAAACACATTGACATTGCCGCTCATTTCACAAAATGTCACGTCAATCGATGCAAATCTGACCTGGCCTATTTTTACTGGCGGTAAACGCATCTATGCTAGTAAGATCGGTAAGAAGCTTGTCTCTGTCGCCGAAGTCAACCGCGAACAGGTAAGCGCGAACCAGCAAGCATTGCTGATCGAGAGTTATTTCGGCTTGCGCCTCGGCCAGCGGGTTGTCGAGGTTAAGGCAGAAACCTACAACTCCCTGAAAATCCATTACGACCAGGCTTTGAAGTTGGAGCGTCAAGGGATGATCAACCGGGCCGAGCGTCTTGTCGCCCAAGTAAGTATGGAAGAGGCGAAGCGCGAACTCGAATCTGCCCGAAAAGATCTCGAAGTCGCCAGTCAGGCACTCAAGAGCCTGATCAACATTGGAGAAGAACAAGTGATCCGCACGACGACTTCCCTTTTTATCAACGAAAGTATCCCCTCGGCCAACTATTTCAAGGAGATGATCCCTTTTAACAACTATCTGGTCAACCAACTGAAGCTACAGGAAAATATCGCCGGCGACCAGTTGAAGATCGGCCGTTCAGGTTACTTACCCAATATCGCCTTGATCGGCAAGCAGACCCTCTATGCGGACGGACTCGACAAATACCTCATGCCGCGCACGATGATCGGGGTTGGTTTTACTTGGAACCTCTTCGACGGTTTCGATCGGGAGAAACGTATCCGGCAGGCACGTCTGACCAGCCAGTCACTCGCCATCGGAAAAGAGAAAGCCGTGACTGATTTGCAGGTAGGAGTCG
The DNA here is from genome assembly GCA_019411205.1 of Parabacteroides sp. Lineage (GTDB taxonomy): Bacteria > Bacteroidota > Bacteroidia > Bacteroidales > Tannerellaceae > Parabacteroides. The sequence continues at coordinate 3,267 of DXRF01000185.1, forward strand.
ATAAGTTCTACTCCCAGATGCAGAATGCGATGGATAATGTCAAGGCATTGAATACGACACTTGAGATGAGTAACGAACTGGTCCGCATCCGTGAGAAGTCCTTTAAGGAAGGAATGGCGACCTCTTCGGATGTGGTAGACACCGAAGTGGTGCTTTCGAAAGTGAAAACAGCTTTCCTACTCGCTTACTACCAGTATGATGTGGCGCTCGCCAATCTCCTGTCCATTTGTGGCATTCCCGAAACCTTCCACCAATACCGGATGGATGGTAAAACAGAGATCTTATAAACATAAAACCGTATAATCATGGACAAATCGAAAAAATACCTGACGATCTCCTTCATAGTAGTGCTGATCGCCGTAATCATTTTGTCCTTCGCAGGTATGCTCCTGTTGAAGGATAAACCTGTGATCTTGCAGGGACAAATCGAAGCAACCGAGATACGCATCTCCGGAAAACTGCCCGGCCGTATTGATACATTCTTAGTAAAGGAAGGACAGAATGTAAAAGCCGGCGATACCCTTGTCGTCATCAACAGTCCCGAAGCGCTTGCCAAATACCAGCAAGTGAACGCCCTCGAAAGTATTGCCCGTTTCCAGAACCAGAAGGTAGACGAGGGAACGCGCAAGCAGATCGTTGCCACCGTCCAGCAACTTTGGAACAAATCGAAGTCGGACCTCGAACTGGCAAAAACCACCTACAACCGTATTGAAGCCCTGTATAAGGACAGCGTCGTTTCTTCTCAACGACGGGACGAGGTGAAAGCTTTATATGATGCTGCCGTAGCCGGTGAACGGGCGGCCTGGAACCAATACCAGATGGCGCTTGACGGTGCCCAGATACAGGATAAAGAGAGTGCCCGCTCTTTGGTGAACGCCGCTAAAGGCACGGTCGAAGAGGTTGCGGCCCTCTTGCAGGATGCCCGTTTGACAGCTCCGGAATCCGGCCAGATATCGACAATCTTCCCGAAAAGGGGAGAGCTGGTAGGAGCCGGGATGCCCATCATGAACTTGGTCGTGCTTGACGACGTACATATCGTGCTGAATGTCCGTGAAGACCGCCTGCCGTTCTTTCCGATGGGAGGGACGTTTGTTGCCGATGTTCCGGCAATCAACAAAAAGAATATTGAGTTTAAGATCAATTATGTCAGCCCCTTAGGTAGCTTTGCTACCTGGAAATCGACTAAGCAGACGGGTAGCTATGACCTTCGTACGTTCGAGATACATGCTCTGCCTGTCGGAAAGGTGGAAGGACTGCGTCCTGGAATGTCGGCATTGGTTGAATTGACAATGGATAATTGATAATGGACAATTTTAAGAATAATATGATGAATAGTCAATTTGTACGGGTTCTTCGAAGAGAACTTGTACGGATGGTCTCGCGACGTCTCTATTTCGGGGTGTGCATCGTGCTGCCGCTGTTTTGTATCTTCTTCATGTCCACGATTTTCGGGAACGGACAGATGGAGAACATACCCGTTGGTATTGTCGATAAAGACAATACCTCCATGTCGAGGGAAGTCGTGCGGACCGTCGAGGCCGTCCCTACTTTCAAGGTTACGCACCGCTATGTCGACGAGACGGCCGCCCGGCGTGCTACCCAGTCGAAAGAGATATACGGCTATCTCGTAATCCCCGCCGGTTTCACGGCCGATGCCACAGCTGGACGGCAGGCAACGCTTGCCTACTACTACCATTATGCTCTTCTGAGCGTAGGTGGTGAGGTGCGCGGCGCTTTCGAAACCGTCCTCCGTCAACTTTCGATGGCCCCGATCGTGATACAAGCCACCTCCTTGGGAATCGGGGAGGAGCAGATCACCACCTTTCTGCTTCCCGTCAAGGCGAGCAGCCATCCTCTGTTCAATCCCGATCTGGACTATTCGGTCTACTTGAGCAATCCTTTCTTCTTTATCCTTTTCCAGGTCATTATCTTGCTGACAACGGTCTATGTTATTGGTGGTGAGATCAGGTTCGGGACGGGAGCGGAATGGCTCTCGATGGCAGGCGGCAATATCGTGACGGCGGTAGCGGGAAAGCTGTTGCCCTATACCATTATCTTCAGCCTGATGAGCATATTGGCGAACTACGTCATGTTCGGCCTTATGCACATACCGTTCTCATGTGGTTTCTGGCCGCTCAACCTTACAGCGATCTTGTTTGTCGTCTCGACACAAGCGCTGGCAGTCTTCATCTTTTCCGTTTTTCCCGTGCTCAGCATCATTATCAGCATTGTATCGATGGTCGGTTCGCTCGGTGCAACGCTGTCAGGTGTGACTTTTCCCATGTCTTCGATGTATGCTCCGGTACAGTATGCCTCCTTCCTGTTCCCTGTCCGCCACTTCACCGAGATATACCAGAACTTGCTTTATGGGGATTACGGCTTTGCTTGGGCCTGGATGAATTACGCTGCGTTGCTCTGCTTCCTTCTTCCCGCGTTGCTGATGTTGCCACGTCTGAAGAAAGCGATTGTGAACGAAGAGATGTGGAGGCATCTCGTTTCTTAAAAAAAGAAATATGAATATGAAAGTGATATCTGTTATACATGATGAGTTCAAGACGATTGCCGGCAGTTATGCTATCCTACTCGTACTGATGGGCGGTATTTTTGTCTACGGCTTGCTCTACAATTATATGTACGCTCCCGACTTGGTCCGTAAAGTTCCGGTTGCCGTTGTCGATCATTCCCATAGCGAATTGGGCCGCCACTACGTCCGCTTGCTTGATGCCACCCCGCAGGTCAATGTTGTGACTACTGCTACCGGTTATCCGGAGGCTCAGGATATGATGAAGTCAGGCCAAGTGGCTGGTATTCTCTACTTACCGGACGACTTCGAAGATCGTGTTGCCCGTGGTGAAGAGTCTGTTTTCATCATGTACGAGACAACAAGTGCTTTCCTTTACTACCTTGCCATGCAGGAAGCTTCGGCCGCCTCCATGTTGGCACTGAACGATGATTACCGGCCGGAGATGTTGGTGTTCCTTCCTCAGGAAGCTACCCCGAAGCTAGTCTCAGCCCAGGCTGTAGAAGTGGTCGGGACTGCTCTCTACAACCCGACCGAGGGATATGGAACTTACCTGATTCCTTCGGTTCTGGTCGTGATCATCTTCCAGACGTTGATGATGGTGATCGCTATGATTAGTGGCGATGAACGGCATAGCGGCTCGATTGTCCGTTTTGCCGGCAATCCTGTGAACCTCTCTTGGGGACGGAT
>DXRF01000186.1:0-354 GCA_019411205.1 Parabacteroides sp.
GTACAAAATATTATGTATATGCTTATGCTATTAATGATATAGATACTGCATTTTCAAAAACAGAAGGAGCGTATACGACAATAAATGGTATTGGAGAAGTTGCGACTCTGGACGTGGATAGTGCCACAATAAAAGCAACTTCCACCTGGGTAAAAGGGAAGGTAAAGAACAGGGGAGTCGGTATTGAAAAATTAGGTTTCTACTACAAGAAAAAGGGACAAACCGGAAATATCGAACCTTCGGATCAAGATTCAATTATCACATACGAAGGGAGTGATTTGGCGACTGTCGATACTTTCTCCTGCCAGATTACGAATCTGGAACCGGAAACTTGGTATTATGTTCGTGCTTTTG
>DXRF01000186.1:364-6474 GCA_019411205.1 Parabacteroides sp.
TTGCCAAAAATCAGTTTGGCGAGTTCGCTTTTAATGTGGACTCTTTTAGGACTACAGATGGCAAACCTTTGGTTGGTAAGCTGAGTTTGATAAAAGACAGTACGACTTTCACCACAGCCGATCTGTCTGCTTTCTTGATTAATGAGGGAGATGCGCCTGTCAATGCCTATGGTTTCTGCTGGAGTGTAGAAGAAGGGCCGACGATAGATGCTGATACAATCATTTGTACGAGCCTTGAGGATGATGGTAAATTTACGGGAAGGATACAGGGATTGGAGTCTGCCAAAAAATATTATGCAAGGGCTTATGCCATAAATGACTTCGGCACAGTATATAGTGAAGAAGAAATTACGATTTCGACAAAAAGCGAGAAGCCGAATATTATAACATTCCCCATCACCTTAGATTCGATCAAAAACGACGGAACTGTTCACATTGGCGGGGAGTTGCAGAATGGCGGAAACAGTGCTGCCACAGAGTGGGGGATTTGTTGGTCTTCAACCAATAAGGAACCGAGTATCAAAGATAATCATGTTGCTGTAGATGATACGCTTTTCATGTATGCATTATCGGCATTAAAAGGAGCCACAGTCTATTATGCAAGGACTTATGCTACTAACAAAAGTGGTTTGACCGGCTATGGAGAAGTTAAATCTTTTACTACTCCGGATATTTTTGAGAATAAAAATATTTATCCGGGAGCTAATAGGCAATTTTCTGCTGGGTTTATCCTTAATGATCAAAATTCAGTTTCTCGTATCTATGTTGTAGGAGGAGACTTTGGGGGCGAACGCAGTAATGAAATGTTTGGATATAATGTAGATGAGAATAAATGGATTCCTATGGCTGGATGTCTGAATGCCTACTCTCAAATGAGTGCTGCAGTTTATAAGAATCAAGCATATCTCCTTGGAGGCATAGACAAACAGACAATAGGGACTAATTGCCAAATATACAACTTAGATAACAATTGGTCAGAACCTACTCAATATTCACTACCGCGAGGTCGTTTCGGCGCTGTCAGCTTTACTTATCGGGACTCTTTGTATGTATTGGGAGGATCGGATGGAAGCAATAATATGAATGAGATATTGCGTTACGACCTGTCTTCACAGGATATAGATGGAAGTTGGGATGTAATCGCTAAATTCCCTGCTTATCAACGTGGTGGTATTGTTCAAGTTGTAGGAGATAAGGTTTATGCCGGACTGGGAGAAGGCGGAAATGGCATAAGAAGCGGTTTTTGGGTATCTTCCGATAGTTTAAAGATATGGAAGCCGATATCTATTCCTGATAAAATAGGGAGTGTTTCATCTGGTGTCTATGATGAACAGAGAAACAGCTTTTTCATGATTGATAATAACGGGAAGATATGGGAATATAATCTGTCAAGCGGAGAATGGACTGCTCGTTCTTTATTGGGTTATCGCATGAACAATTACCATATGTTTATGCTGAATGATACAATCTATATTTTGGGACAGGATCTATATTATACCAACAAATTTATCAAGTATAATCCGATATGGGATAACTAATCATGAACAGAACAAAGATATTAGAAGAGATTCAAAAAAACGTAGAACTCTTGTCGACTACTGGTTTAGAGGCGTATAAATATATTCCGTTACACCAGAAACCTTCCCCGTCGGTGACGGCGCTCAGGGAGATCATGAATTTGCTCCGCAAGGTCATTTTCCCTGGTTTCTTCGGAACAGAACAGGAGGCACAGACGGATTCCATACAATATTATACGGGGGTATATCTGGAGCAGGCCTATGACCTGTTGCAGGAACAAATCTATAATGGCCTGTGCTTTGAAGTCGAACGTTGTTGTGATTCCAAAGACCGTGCTTCTGAAATAGCCATTGCTTTTATCAATAAGGTTCCACATATCAAGTATCTGCTATCGACAGACGTGAAAGCTATCTTGGATGGTGATCCGGCAGCCAAAAGCCCCAGTGAGATTATTTTCTGCTATCCGGCAATTCATGCCATTCTTTATCAGCGCGTAGCACATGAGTTACTGAAGCTCGGTGTGCCTGTGATTCCACGTATTATAACGGAAATGGCCCATTCGGATACAGGAATAGACATTCATCCGGGAGCACAAATCGGAGAATATTTCAGTATCGATCATGGTACGGGTGTTGTGATCGGGCAAACGGCTATAATCGGTAATCATGTCCGCCTTTATCAAGGTGTGACATTGGGTGCAAAAAGCTTTACCCTGGACGAAGAAGGATTGCCTCTGGACGTACCGCGCCATCCGATTATCGAAGATTATGTTACGATCTATTCCAATGCCTCTATTTTAGGAAGGATCACCATTGGTCACGGGTCCGTGATCGGTGGTAACATCTGGCTCACCCATAGCGTTCCGCCTAATTCCAAAGTATTGCAGACACGTGCTGTCGAGGATAAATAAACAGGGTGACATATTGTTTTCACTTTCATTTCAAAACCCATAGCTTTAGATACCCTAAAGCTATGCTTTATTGATTCCCTAATGATTTTTGTACGATAGCCTTGGGATTAAAGAGAAAAGATAGGCTTTATTCCGGAAAAATATGTATGTTTGTGGATATACCTTATTTGAGCGAATTATACCTTAAAATAGTGAGACCATGAATAAAGTGAAAACATTGGATGATCTTCGGAAGATGCGTGAAACTTTGCGCTCGACCTTGGATATCAGAGAGAAAAGCAACCACCCCGAACAAATGGTACAGGTTCGGGTTTCGATGGCTACTTGCGGGATTGCCGCCGGAGCCAAAGAGATCATGAGTTATTTCATTGAAGCGCTGGATCGTGAAAAAGTAGATGCCTTGGTAACACAAACCGGATGTATGGGGTACTGTTATGCCGAACCGACTGTCGAAGTTACCCTGCCGGGTAAAGAACCTCTTGTCTTCGGGCATGTGAAGAAAGCGAAGGTAGATGAAATCATCGACCGGTATATACGGAATGGGGAACTGCTGGACGATATCATCCCGGTTACTTACACGGCTGTCAAACCGGAATAACAAAAACTTCCTTACACATTTAATACTTACATAATGGCACAGTACAGTTGTTATATACTGGTGTGTGGCGGTACCGGCTGCCGTGCATCACAGAGTGAACTTATACTTCAAAATCTGAAAGAGGCCGTTGAACGACATGGACTGCAGGAAACCGTCCAGGTGATCCGTACCGGTTGCTTCGGCTTTTGTGAAAAAGGGCCGGTAGTTAAAATGGTTCCGGACAATACGTTCTATGTTCAGGTAAAGCCAACAGATGCCGAAGACATTGTCAGGGAGCATTTAGTGAAAGGACGCAAGGTAGAACGGCTTCTTTATGTCAATCCCGAAACGAACGAGCAAGTGCCGGATTCCAAGCATATCAATTTTTACAAGAAGCAACTCCGCATCGCTCTCAGAAATTGCGGTTTTATCAATCCCGAAAACATAGACGAATATATCGCCCGCGATGGTTATCTGGCTCTGGGTAAAGCCTTGACCGAGATGACGCCCGAATCGGTAATCAAAGAGATTATGGACAGTGGCTTGCGTGGTAGGGGAGGCGGCGGTTTCCCTACCGGCTTGAAATGGCAGATAACCCGTAAAGTGGAAGCCCCTCAGAAGTATGTCGTCTGTAATGCGGACGAAGGTGATCCGGGAGCATTCATGGACCGTTCCATCCTGGAAGGTGACCCGCATTCCATCGTTGAAGCGATGGCAATCAACGGATATTGTACGGGAGCCACGAAAGGGTTGGTCTATATCCGGGCCGAATATCCGTTGGCCGTAGAGAGATTGAAGATTGCAATTCGTCAAGCGAAAGAATATGGCCTGCTGGGGGAAAATATCTTCGGAACGGATTTCTCTTTCGATATTGAAATACGCTATGGGGCAGGGGCATTCGTTTGTGGTGAAGAAACGGCGTTGATCCATAGTATGGAGGGACTTCGCGGGGAAGCGACTGTTAAACCTCCTTTCCCAAGCGAACAGGGCTACAAAGGGTGTCCGACCAATGTGAATAATGTGGAAACATACGCCAATGTGCCGGTTATCCTGCTGAAGGGAGCCGAATGGTTCAGAAGTATAGGTACGGAAAAAAGCAAGGGTACGAAAGTCTTTGCCCTCGCAGGAAAAGTAAACAACGTCGGGCTGATAGAGGTTCCGATGGGGACGACGCTGCGCGAAGTGATCTTTGGTATCGGAGGAGGCATCAAGGATGGAAAAAAGTTTAAGGCTGTGCAGACAGGAGGACCTTCGGGGGGCTGCCTGACCGAGAAGCATCTGGATTTGCCGATCGACTATGACAATCTTTTGGCTGCCGGTTCAATGATGGGCTCAGGCGGTATGATTGTGATGGACGAAGATGATTGCATGGTGGCTATGGCCAAATTCTATCTGGATTTCACGGTCGAGGAATCATGTGGCAAATGTGCTCCTTGCCGGATTGGCAACAAGCGGTTGCATGAGATGTTGCAAAAGATTACGTCCGGCAACGGAACGATTGAGGATCTGGAACGGCTTCGCAACTTGGCCGGTGTGATCAAAGACACGGCCTTATGCGGTTTGGGACAGACATCACCCAATCCGGTTTTGTCTACGATGGATAACTTCTATGATGAATATCTGGCTCACGTGAAGGAAAAACGTTGTCCGTCTCATCAATGTCGCGAACTGACGCAATACTTCATCAATCCGGAGAAATGCAAGGGATGTACGCTTTGTGCCCGGATGTGTCCGGTGAATGCGATCACGGGAGATAAGAAAGTTCCGCATGTGATCGATCCGCAGACTTGTATCCGGTGCGGTTCATGTATAGAGAGATGTAAGTTCGGTGCCATTTATGTGCACTAAAACAACGGACAATTGGCAATTAAAATTATGGAAACAGTAAAACTTATTATAGATAGAAGACCCGTGGAGGTCCCCAAAGGAACCACAATCCTGGATGCCGCAAAAGGAATGGGTATCCGCATTCCGACTCTTTGCTACATGAAGTTGGAGGATTTGCACTATGAAAATAATCCGGGTGCCTGCCGTATCTGCGTAGTTGAAATAGAAGGTCGCCGTAATCTGGCTCCTTCCTGTAAAACGGAGTGCACGGAAGGGATGGTTGTACAGACACACAGTCCGCGTGTGATGAATGCCCGGAAAACCGTAATGGAACTGATCCTGTCCAACCATCCGGCAGAATGTCTGACTTGCAGCAGTAACGGGCATTGTGAACTACAAACAATCGCTCATGATCTGGGGATACGCGAAATTCGCTATAAAGGCGAGATGTCCACGTTCCAGATAGACCGTTCGCCGTCTATCGTGCGCAACATGAACAAATGCATCATGTGCCGCCGTTGCGAGACCATGTGTAATAATATCCAGACCGTTGGGGCATTGACTGCTGTCAATCGAGGCTTTAACGCCGCTGTATCCACAGCTTTCGAACGGGATATTGCCGGTAGCACATGTTCCTATTGCGGCCAGTGCGTATCGGTTTGTCCGGTAAACGCGTTGAGCGGACGGAACACACAACAGCCGGTATTGGATGCGTTGGCCGATCCGGACAAGATCGTGATAGCCCAAACAGCCCCGGCTGTCCGTACGGCTTTAGGACGAGATTTCGGATATGAACCGGGAACATTGGTGACGGGCAAGATGGTTTCCGCCCTCCGTGGATTAGGCTTCGATTATGTTTTCGATACGGATTTCGCCGCCGACCTGACTATTATGGAAGAAGGAACGGAACTGTTGCAGCGGATCGGGAAATACCTGAAGGGCGATCAAAAAGTGAAAATGCCGTTGATGACGAGTTGTTGTCCGGGTTGGGTCAGCTTCGTCGAACAGCATTTCCCGGAATTATTAGACAACCTGTCAACGGCTAAGAGCCCGCAGCAGATGTTTGGTGCGATCGCGAAAAGCTATTTTGCCGAAAAGTTGGGAGTGGACCGGAAGCAGATCGTTGTCGTTTCGATCATGCCTTGCCTGGCTAAGAAATATGAAGCCAGCCGTCCGGAATTTGCGGTCGATGGTAATCCTGATGTCGATATTTCGATCTATACACGCGAATTGGCCCGTCTGATCCGCTATGCGAACATAAACTTCTCAGAATTGCCG
>DXRF01000187.1 GCA_019411205.1 Parabacteroides sp.
GGGCGGTCGTGAAATGCCCGAATTGAATACATCATCATTACCTGACTTGGTGTTTGCATTCTTGTTCTTCATCATGATGGTAACATCTATGCGTGAAGTAACATTGATGGTGCAATTCCGCGCTCCACAGGCTACTGAACTTCAGAAGCTGGAAAAGAAATCGTTGGTTACATTCATCTATGTTGGAAAGCCGACCCAGGAATATCAGGCTAAAATGGGTTCTGAAGCCCGCTTACAGTTGAACGACAAGTTCGCTGAAGTATCGGAAATTCAGGACTACATCGCTCAGGAAAAATCCAGTATGAAAGAAGAAGACCAGCCGTTTATGACAGTGTCCATCAAGGCCGATAAGGAAACCAAGATGGGTCTGATCACAGACGTTAAGCAGGCGCTTCGTGAAGCATACGCATTGAAGATTAGTTATTCTGCCCGTCAGGCTGCTGACTAATCTCTGGATATACAAATAAAAAAGGCGAGGTTTTTTAACCCCGCCTTTTTTATTGCCTTTTAGTTACCAATCAGAGCCCTCTCCCTCAAAGGACGTGACACCCACCCAATAATAAATAGACACATAGCTATTTACAGCAATAGCTACCACTCTTTTACTTTTCGACATTGGTCGAAAAGGTTTTCGCCCTTAGTCAAAAACGCTTTTGACCAAGGGCGAAAGCTCTTTCGACTAAGGGCAAAAGCTCTACAGTTGGACTGTTTGACAACAGAAACATGGCTACTGCCACTTAAATCGTCGGATTAGGACGAGAAAACAAATAGAATCAGGACGAGAAGATAAATAGGCAATGTGCCAAACGATTATCGGGTGAGCTATCCTTTCACTCCATACACATTCTTATGAAGACAGTTCTTCACCTGCTCAAAAGAATGCTCCAGATCAAGATCGCCATACGTCATAAGCCGCATCTCCAGCCATTCTCCACCTTCCCGGTAAGGAGGCTGCTGATAAACATGATTGTCCAGTTTAAAGCCCAGACGCTCATAAAAGCCGATCCTGCGCTTGCTCATCTCATCGATAGGCATTTCCACCTCCAGAACAACCGGAGTACCGCAGAAGGCCAGAAATTGCTTCATAGCCTCAGCTCCTATTCCTCCATTACGGGCTGCCGGATCAATTGCAAAATGCTCCACATAGGTATAGCCATCAAAAAGCCAGCCGGTGATGAAACCGACATACCGGTCTTCCTTTGATAAAGCATACACGACAAAGCGAGATTCGTCTTTAACCAAATTACGGACAAGCGAAAAGTCACGGCGTTCCACTTCCGGAAAAGATTCCGTGTATGTATTCTCTATCAGGTCCAATACCGGATCGGAAAAGTCTTTTACAGACCTGCATACTACCATTGATTGTAAACTCATAAAACTATAAAATTGAAGATTATTACCACTAAAGGAACTTACAAACTAAAATATTCCACTAAAAAATAGAGGTTAATCATTAGAGATTATCTATATTTGTATTAAGATTGTAAGAACTGATTATACAGATATACAAATATACATAAATTATGGCACACCATCAACTGGATGAACTTGACGAGAAGATATTAAAACTGATCATAGGCAATGCCCGTATGCCTTTCCTCGAAGTTGCACGGGAGTGTAATGTATCGGGTGCAGCAATACACCAACGTATACAAAAGCTTACCAACCTGGGCGTAATCAAAGGGTCCGAATTTATCGTCGACAACACAAAAGTAGGCTATGAAACTTGTGCATACATGGGTTTGTTCCTCAAATCTCCCGGGCAGTTCCCATCGGTGACGGAAGCGCTGAAAGAAATCCCGGAAGTGGTTGAATGCCATTATACGACAGGACAATATGACTTATTCATAAAGATATATGCAAAGAATAACCAGCATTTGTTGAGCATTATCCACAATAAACTTCAACCGTTAGGCCTTGCCCGGACCGAATCGCTGATCTCTTTCAAGGAAGCGTTCAAACGGCAAATCCCAATCGACTTGGAAGATGAAGATTAAATAAAAAAACTCCGCATAGAACCTTCAGGACTATGCGGAGTTTTTATTTTTAATTCTATACCGATTTAGAAATCTGCATTCTTCGGTGTACGCGGGAAAGGAATCACGTCGCGAATATTTGTCATACCAGTCACAAACAACAGCAAACGCTCGAAGCCCAAGCCAAAGCCGGAATGAGGGACTGTACCGAAGCGGCGGGTATCCAAATACCACCACATATCCTTCATAGGAATTCCCATTTCATTGATGCGGTTCAACAGTTTGTCATAATCGGCTTCACGTTCGGAACCTCCGATAATTTCACCGATTTTCGGGAACAACACATCCATCGCACGAACCGTCTTGCCATCCTCATTCTGCTTCATATAGAAAGCTTTGATATCTTTCGGATAGTCAGTCAGGATTACCGGACGTTTGAAATGATCTTCCACCAAGAAACGTTCATGCTCTGAAGCCAAGTCGACACCCCAGTATACAGGGAACTCGAACGTACGGCCTTTAGCAACAGCCTCTTCCAGAATCTTGATTCCTTCCGTATAAGACAAACGGACGAAATCGTCTTTCAGCACACCCTGCAAACGCTCGATCAAACCCTTATCGAACATATCGTTCAAGAATTTGATGTCGTCCATACAGTTGTCCAGAGCCCATTGCACACAATACTTGATAAACTCTTCCGCCAACTGCATATTGTCCAGGATATCATTGAAAGCCACTTCCGGCTCAATCATCCAGAACTCTGCCAAATGGCGCGGCGTATTGGAGTTTTCCGCACGGAAAGTCGGACCGAATGTATAAATCTGTCCTAAAGCCGTAGCAGCCAATTCACCTTCCAACTGTCCGGAAACAGTCAGGCTCGCCTGTTTGCCGAAGAAATCGTTATCATAAACGATAGAGCCGTTTTCATCCTTCTTCAGATCATAGAGGTTCATGGTTGTCACCTGGAACATCTGGCCTGCACCTTCACAGTCGGAAGCTGTGATCAGCGGTGTATGGAAGTAGAAAAAACCTCTGTCATGGAAAAATTTATGAATGGCATAAGCCATGTTATGACGAATACGGAATACCGCACCGAATGTATTCGTGCGCGGACGGAGATGAGCGATCTCACGCAGGAATTCCATCGAATGACCTTTCTTCTGCAAAGGATAAGTATTCGGATCGGCAGAACCGTAAATTTCTATTTCAGTAGCCTGGATCTCCACATTCTGGCCTTTGCCCTGCGACTGCACCAACGTACCATTCACACTGATACTCGCACCTGTTGTTATCGGCTTCAGAAATTCTTCGCCCAGCTTATCCACGTCTACAACGATCTGAACATTATTTATTGTAGAACCGTCATTCAAGGCTATGAAGCTAACCTGTTTACTACCACGGCGGGTACGCACCCAACCTTTCACGTTAACGGTCGTGCCGAAAGCATCGCTTTTCAGTACGTCTACAATTTTTGTTCTTTTAATTGTTTCCATGTTCAATTTCGAGTTTATATTATTCAAAAGCACCCATGCGGAGCGCGTTCACTTCACGTTCGTTCAGATAACGCCACTTTCCACGTCCCAGGTTCTTTTTTGTAAGACCGGCAAAATATACACGGTCCAGTTTAACCACATGATAGCCCAGTGATTCGAAAATACGACGGACGATACGGTTACGTCCGGAGTGAATTTCGATACCTACCTGGCTCTTGTCATCTTCGCTTGCATAGCTGATAGCGTCAGCATGGATTTCTCCATCTTCGAGCTCCAGCCCGTTAGCGATCTTTTCCATATCTTCAATCGATACGTTCTTATCCAACCATACATGGTAGATCTTCTTCTTCTTGAAAGAAGGATGGGTCAGCTTGGAGGCCAGATCACCATCGTTAGTCAGCAACAGGACACCTGTCGTGTTACGGTCCAGACGGCCCACCGGATAAATACGTTCCTGGCAAGCGTTCTTAACCAAATCCATAACAGTCAGACGTTCCTGAGGATCATCGGAAGTTGTCACACAGTTCTTCGGTTTATTCAGAACGATATACACTTTACTTTCGATCTGAACCGGCTGGTCTTTGAACAACACCTTGTCCTGACGGGTGATCTTCGTACCCAATTCGGTTACAACCTGATCATTTACCTGAACAACACCTGCCTGGATAAATTCATCAGCCTCGCGACGCGAACAAACACCTGCATTGGACAAGAACTTATTCAAGCGGATCGGTTCGTTCGGATCAGCCAGTACTTCTTTATACTTCAACTGTTTCTGGAAGTTATACTTGGCATTCGGATTGTAATCACCGGTACGGCGATTATTGTTCGGACGTCTGTTGTTATTGTAGCCGCCACGTCCGCCGCCATTTCCATAACGGTTGTTGTTATTGCCGTATGAAGGTCTGCCACCACGATTATCGCGGTTGTCGTAAGACGAACTTGAACTTATACGAGTATCACCTACACGCGGTCTTCTTTTCTTTACACCATCACCCGAAATACCTTCACCGGACGGAGTGGCCGAATAAGCCTTTCCTCTGTCTTCATAGCTCGGACGAGACGGACGATTGTACGGACGATCGTTTCCATAAGAACGGTCATTGCCGTAGGAAGGACGGTCGCTGCTGCCATAAGAACGATCGTTGTTGCCATAAGGGCGATTGTTTCCGTAAGAAGGCCTGCTGTTATAGCCGCCTTCACGATTAGAATTGCCATAGCTACGGTTTCCACCATTATCGCGGTTATACGGTTTGTTGTAACCGCCATCACGGTTATCATACGTACGTGGGCGACTCGGTCTGTCTCCATAAGAGCGGTTGTCCCCATAAGAATTATAACCTCCACGGTCATCCCGATTAGGACGGTTATATGGTCTCCGTTCATAGTTGTTTCCCTCAGGTCTGTTATAACCTTGACTGTAAGGTCTTCTTTCAGAATCCTGGTCTGTGTTTTCCCGTCTGATACTTGGTATCACCTTTCTTGGACGCGGTTGAGATTCATCTCTTTCTTCTGTGCTCATTTGATGTAAATTAAATGATAATTAACTATTTGGTAACCTCACGGCTACCCATTGTTTCTCACTAAATACCTGTATAATTATGCGGCGTTATCGCCTTTAATTCTGCTTTAACAGCATCGCTAACCTGCAACGTATCGATAAAATTACTGATCGACTCGGCAGTGATACCTTCATTTGTACGGGTCAAGGCTTTCAATGCTTCATAAGGTTTCGGATATCCTTCGCGGCGAAGAATGGTCTGAATACCTTCGGCCACTACAGCCCAGCAGTTATCCAAATCCCGGTACAATGCTTTTTCATTTAATAACAACTTACCCAGCCCTTTTGTTAAGCTTTTGAATGCGATTTCAATATGAGCCATCGGTACACCGACATTACGAAGGACTGTAGAGTCTGTCAGGTCACGCTGCAAACGTGAGATCGGCAACTTCGTAGCCAGGTGTGTCAGGATTGCGTTTGCCATCCCCAAATTACCTTCCGCGTTTTCGAAGTCGATCGGATTCACCTTGTGCGGCATGGCAGAAGAACCTACCTCGCCGGCTTTGATCTTCTGTTTGAAATACTCCATGGAAACATACTGCCAGAAGTCACGGCACAAATCGATCAGAATCGTGTCGATACGTTTCATACCGTCAAAAATAGCAGCCATGTTATCATAGTTGGAAATCTGTGTCGTCCATTCCTCACGGCTCAGTCCCAACACTTCATTCACAAACTTATTCCCAAAAGCTTTCCAGTCATAATCCGGGTAAGCCACATGATGCGCATTGAAATTACCGGTTGCTCCACCGAACTTAGCAGAAACAGGAGTCGCCTTCAATAACTTCACCTGTTGCTCCAAACGGTAAACAAACACCATCACTTCCTTTCCCAAACGGGTAGGAGAAGCCGGCTGCCCATGTGTTTTGGCCAACATGGGAACATCCGCCCAGTCCTCGGCATATTTCTTCAACATGTCGATCACTTCCTGCAGCCCGGGGAAATACACTTCATTCAGTGCATCCTTGATAGACAGAGGGACAGATGTATTGTTAATATCCTGGGAAGTCAATCCGAAATGGATAAACTCCTTGTACTCCTGCAAAGACAACAAATCGAACTTTTCTTTTATAAAATATTCAACAGCCTTTACATCATGATTCGTCACACTCTCGATCTCTTTAATACGGGTAGCGTCCTCAACCGAAAACTCGCGGTAAATTTTCCGCAAAGCCTCTTTATTCTCCGCAGTCGCCAACGCACGAAGCTGCGGTAAGAATTCAGACAGAGTAATAAAATACTCGATCTCAACCTGCACTCTGTATTTAATAAGTGCATACTCTGAAAAGTAAGCCGCCAGGTTCTCGGCTTTATTTCTATATCGCCCGTCTACAGGCGAAATTGCTGTCAGTGTCGAAAATATCATATACATTATTAATATGGAGTTGCAAAGTTACTACAAATCTTAATA
>DXRF01000188.1 GCA_019411205.1 Parabacteroides sp.
GTGCATAAACAACAAGAAGGTGTGCTTTTTGACACACCTTCTCCTGATCCTCGGAGATTATATTCCCCTTTTTAAAAGTAACTTCCACTGGGGTTTAAACACCATATAATTGAATACCAAAAACACCGTAGTCCCCAACAGAGCAAAAAACGAACCGATCAATGCTGTACTTTCCAACCCTGCCCCATGTTCGATCGACAATCCTCCGAAATAAGCCCCCACGGCATTCCCTAAATTAAAGGCAAGCTGAACCATCGCCCCGCCCATCATCTCTCCGCCAGGAGAATATTGAAGCAACAACAATTGCTGCGGAGAAGAAACTGCAAACAGGCAACCTGTACAAACACACATCAGCAAAGCGGACAAAAAGCCGTACGAAGCAAAAAAATAAATCAGCAGAAGTGATGCAAACATCAGAAACTGCATGGACATCGCCACGATACCAGGTGTAAAACGATCAGACAAACGCCCTCCCAAATAATTACCGACACACATACTCGCACCCGCCAACAACATCAATACAGGCATTGTCCCGATACTGAAACCGGACACCTCTGTCATTAACGGATTGACATAACTATACCAGCAAAAAGCTCCCCCGTTTCCTAACATGGTAGCAGCAATCAGCATCCACGGTTCCGGCCTTCTCAAAAAACGAAACTGCCCTTTCAGATTCGTTGCCGGCAGAGCGGGTAAAACAGGCACCCATCTCCTGATAAACCAAATCGTTACACCACCCCACAACGCTGCAATCACAAAAACCAAACGCCAAGACAGAAAATGCCCCAGGAAATTCCCGGCCGGGACACCGAACAAATTGGCAACCGTCATCCCCATAATCATAATAGCGACAGCAGAAGTACTTTTTCCCTTCTCCGCCAAACGGCTGGCAACAATCGAACCGACTCCGAAGTAAGCCCCATGCGGCAATCCCGATACAAACCGGGCACACAGTCCCATCCAATAATCGGTCGACAGAGCCATAAGCAGATTTCCGGCAACAAAAAGTCCGATCAAAGCAAGCAGGATTATGCGTAACGGCCAACTCCTAGCCACCACCACGACCAACGGTGCTCCCACACATACCCCCAACGCATAAGCCGAAATAAGATGCCCGGCTTCAGATAAGGAAATATTAAATCCAACCGCCACATCCGGCAAGATACTCATCATAATAAACTCAGCAATCCCCAGTCCGAATGTACCAAAGGACAATGCATACAAACCTTTCTTCATAACCTATTCAATCTTTCTATTTTTCCGGCCGCAAAGAAACAACAAAATTATCAAGTATAATTGTCGCAGATTATGCAATTATTGTCTAATTTTACTGTGTTTTTATCAGATAGAAGCCGTTTGCACTTTACTCCGCAACTTTCCGGATAGGGAGATTAACGAAATAGCCTGGTAATGTAGCTTCACCGGCATCCCCTACTTCAATCGCTATTTCAAAAAGATGAAACAGATGACTCCGGGACAATGGAGATACAAAATACAACAAAAAAGAATTTCCTAATATGAATGCAGAAATTATCCGATTTTTAGATGATTTACGACGGAACAATAATACCGTCTGGTTCCATGAAAACAGAGAACGATATGACAGACTTCGCCGTGCTTTTATCAACGAAGTACAAGAGTTAATCGAACGGATCAGCATATTCGATCCTGACATACGGGGATTGGATGCCCGGAAATGCCTGTTCCGTATTAATCGCGACATCCGTTTCAGCCTCGACAAGTCGCCTTACAAGACTTATATGTCGGCCTGTATTGCTCAAGGAGGACGTCATAGTATCCGGGGAGCTTACTACTTTCATCTTGAACCGGAATACTGTGTACTGTCTGGTGGCATCTGGTATCCCAAACCAGAAATATTGAAAGTCCTCCGACGTGAAATATACAACAACATAGATGAATTTATTTCCATCATCGAAGAACCTTCCTTCAAAGCCCTGTACCCGTCACTCGAAGGGGACATGCTAAAACGTATCCCGGCAGGTTTCCCCTCCGATTCTCCTTATGGCCATATATTAAGACACAAAGACTTCAGCGTTATCGGTATTAAGCCCGACAGTTTCTTCAGCCAGCCAGACTGGATGGAAGCAACCATCGATTGTTTTCGAAAGCTTCTTCCATTCAATCGCTTCTTGAATGAAATTGTGGATGAATATATGAGAAATCTGTAAAAACACTATTTCCCACAAATATCCTTAAACGGGCAATACACGCAGGCTTTGCCGTTTGGAGTTTGCACGAATGGAGTTTCTGTGTCGAAAATTTCATTCAGGCAATTTCGCAGGCCGTTTTCAAAATCCGCATGGTAATTAGCAAAGTCCAGGACCTGTTCTGTTTTGAACCGGTCTGTACGGCGGTAAATTCCTGGATCGAAAGAGGGAGAAAAGAGGGTTCGCATGTAATAGATACCCGGCTGAATAACAGTTGAAAGCTGAACTGACCCATACATCCATGCATACATAAAGACCTGCATCACCGCTTTAGAACGATCCGTATCCCCCTTGTCGAAAAGAGCTTCTACAGAGGTAAACTGCGTTGTCCCGCTCCCACTCTTATAATCGATGATGCGGACAGCATCGCGCACTTCGTCTATACGATCGATAAATCCTTTCAGCTGGATATTACTTTTATCCGTCAACGGAAAAAGGCATTTTATCTTCTTTTCCGACTCGATATAACGGAACGGAGTCAGTTTAGCATCGCGTTCCAGCACTTTCTCCACATATTTGCGAATCATCTCGCCGATCAGAAAATTCTGTCCGGTGAGTGGACGAACGATATCCGTTTTAAAGAAAATTTCGGCAAAGGCACGGGCAACTGCTCCCGTCAACATAGGCGTATCTTTGCGGATCGCTTTCAGCAGATCGGCTGTCACTATCTTTCCGCAGAAAGGCTGATACAATTCTTCCATCACCTTATGCAGAATACTTCCAAAAACATTACTTTCGATCGTCTCGCTTACCTCCTCTTCTTCTCGTATTCCCTCGACAACGGAGAAATAGAATTTAAGCGGACAGTCCAAATAAGTATTGACAGCACTAGCCGATATCGCCCGCGTCCCGCCACTCCGGAAATCAGCCAGACGGTTCATGACTTGCTCCGTCTTAGCCACCTGCAAAGCCGGAGTCTTGGATGAAGAGACGTTGTAAACGACCAGTTTGTTCTGTATCGGCTCCTCATAATGATAATGCAACTGATGCACGAAACGGCTAACTTCGCCAGTCTGTAATCCGTTGCTCCTTGTATCATAAAGCAGACTGACATGGCTGGCACGATAAATCAAACGATAGAAATGATACGCCCAAACACTGTCCTGATGCTCGTATGTCGGCAAGCCGAACCCACGACGAAGGTTATAAGGAATAAATGAATTAGCCGCTTTCCTCAACGGAAAAATCCCTTCATTCATCGAAAGGATAATCAACCGGTCAAAGTCAAGCGCACGAGTCTCCAAAACCCCCATGATCTGCAAACCGGAAAGAGGTTCACCATGGAAAGGAATCGTAATCGTGTCCGTCACACGTTTCAGCAAACGGAAATAGGTGTCGATCTTCATTTCCACATTTGCCTCCCGCATGACTTCCTTCATCCGGTTGACGGTGGCGAAATAGTGGAAGATAAACTCCTGCTCAATATCGTCTATTGATAATTCTTCGTCGCTCTTTTCATTGTCCATTGTCAATTGTCCATTGTCAATTGTCCTATTGAGCTCCTGCAGAACGTTTATCAGATAATCGGAGAATGTTTCCACCGCAGTTACCGGAGTAAAAAGAATGGACAACAAAGGGGTCTTATTCAAGTCGTCATACGGGATGTAAATCTTGTTGTTTTCCGAAATATCTTTTACCAGATTGGAAACCACCTCCGGAGAAGTAGTCGAAATGTACCGATGGTTCAGGATCGGCAAAACATCCCGGAAATAGAACACCGGTCTCCGGTCCACATAACGAATATTCTTTTGCAAAGCTAAAATATATTCCATCAAAGAAGCGACCGGTGTACCGGCCAACGGATATCCCATCGTCACATTGATCCGTTTGATCTGTTCGGGAATGGCATTCAAGACCGGAATCAACAAATGTTCATCCGGCAGAATCACAGCCGTCCGCAATGCATCTTCCGCGCTCATTTCATCTTCTTTGCAAAACTCGCTCAAAATACTGTGCACTTGCTTGGCCTGCCCGATACCGGAAGGGATACCGATCACCTCTATCTGGGGAGTTGAAAGCCGCTTCGAGTCACCATTTACATTTTCAACTTCCAGTTCTCCACTTTCAAGTTTTAATTGTGAGGGAAACCGCCGTAAATTGCGCTCCACGAAGTAAGAGGCTTTATTATCCGGGTCTGTCACTTTTGGCGAAGCATAATCCCAATAGAAATCGGCAATTTCCCGTTTCTGCAATTCAGACAGGAAACGTTCTTCAGCCACGGATAGGGCGTTCAGGCCGACAAACACGACTTTCGTATAGGGAAGGTCACAACATTCGTTTTTCTCCATCCGTTCAACCACTTCCCGGAAAATCATACCTTCATATCCCTTGCCCTCGGCTGCAAGTGCTTCTCTCAAATCGGTATATAAAGCGTATAAGATTTGCCAGACAGCCAGAAACTGTTCCTGGTTGGGTGTATCTCCTTTCGGGTAGAAAGAAGACCAGAAAGTCCGGATAGCCGCAATCTGTTCGGAACTCAGAAAACTGAAATCATTCTCTATTTCACGAAGGTCTGTCACATTTGTGAAAAGCATGCGGGCGTCAACCATATATTTATCGATATCATCGAAGTCATTCAGCAACATTTCTCCCCAATAGAGAAACTCGTCGAACGTTTCAGAAGAACCGCTATGATTCAAATAGATATCATACAGCTTGAACAACATGCTGATCCGGTCTGCAGTCTGCTTTCCACTCAACTGTACAAACAGATCGTTGATGGTCAGGATCGTCGGAGAGAAAAGCGGTTTCTCCGACACCTCCGACAAATATTTCTGAAAGAACAGCCCCGTACGACGGTTCGGGAAAACAAAAGCCAGACGATTGACTTCTGCCCCGTATTTAGAATAAAAAAGAGATGCGACCTGATATAAGAATGGTTTCATTAATTGTTCGAATTGGTAAATGATGATTTATATTATTTTACTGTAATATAGTCTCTATCGCCTGTAACTCTTCCGTTGAAAAGCCCCTGTTTTGCAACGCCTTCAAATTGTCCATCAACTGTGCAACCGAACTGGCACCCACCAAAACGCTCGTTACCCGGTCGTCTTTCAACAGCCAGGCAAGTGCCATTTCCGCAAGCGTTTGACCGCGTTGCTTTGCAAATTCATTCAATTGGCGGACTTTACTTATCTTTTCTTCCGTCACCTGCTCACGCTGCAGATGGCCTGTAGACTTGGCTGCGCGCGAATTTTCGGGGATACCGGTCAGATACTTATCCGTCAACAGACCTTGCGCCAAGGGTGAAAAAGCAATCATTCCCACCCCTTCCCGTTTCAGCAGAGGCAAGAGATCCGGTTCTGTCCAGCGGTCCAGCATCGAATAGCGCGCCTGATGAATCAGACAAGGCACACGATGTTCCCTCAAGACAGCAAGTGCCTTTTCTGTCTGCTCGGCATTATAGTTCGAGATTCCGACATACAAGGCCTTTCCCTGTCGAACGATATCAGCCAACGCTCCCATCGTTTCCTCAATCGGTGTCTGCGGGTCCGGACGATGCGAATAGAAGATATCCACATATTCCACCCCCATCCGTTTCAGGCTCTGATCCAGACTTGCCATCAGGTACTTGCGACTTCCCCAGTTTCCATATGGACCGGGCCACATATCATATCCGGCTTTTGTGGAAATAACAAGCTCATCCCGGTACTGCCCCAAACCTTTTTTCAAGATACGACCGAAGTTTTCCTCCGCCGATCCATATACAGGGCCATAATTATTGGCAAGATCAAAATGCGTAATCCCATTATCGAAAGCAATATGCGCAATCTGAATAAAGTTACTGAACACATCCACACTGCCAAAGTTATGCCACAATCCTAAAGAGATGGCTGGCAACAACAATCCGCTCCGCCCGCAACGCCTGTACGCCATATCAGCATACCGGTTATCATTTGCTTTGTACATTTCCATACTATGATATTTTAGTTACAATGAATCCTTTTCAGAAATACAAATATAGGAAAGAATACCAAAAGAACGGATTATCCGGATAAAAACAAAAAAGGTTATCTCTACAGCCAGCCTCTCATTCATGCAAAAAATCTATACAGGGCTGATCGAATTAGTAAACAGACATGGCAAATCGCAATTTTTTTTAAACACTTCCGTATATCCGAAACAATAAAACGAATTGCCGTTCCGTTTTTGGAAAAGAAGCCAAATTGTTATACCCATGTGTAAGTATTGTCTATTAT
>DXRF01000189.1 GCA_019411205.1 Parabacteroides sp.
CGGGGCTTTGTGCATAAACAACAAGAAGGTGTGCTTTTTGACACACCTTCTTTTTTTGTTTATAAATCTAAAAAAACATAAAATCCTTTTGTCTCTTACATTACACTTACTACCTTAGTCGAACTAATTTAAATATTACATTTAATCACCATGAAGAAAATTATCTTATTACTGGCTTTTTGCCTGAGCGTAGGCAATTTATTCGCACAAGATGCGAACGCAGACAAACTGCGCGAAGAAGGAGACGCAGCCATGACTGCAAAAAACTATCCCGAAGTTGTAGCAAAGTACAGCGAATACTTGAAACTTACGAACTATGAAGATGAAAGCCGTATCTTTAACTGTGCATTTGCAGCTTACAATGCTAAAAAGTATGACGATGCCATCAAGTTCTACGACATGGCCATTCAAAAAGGCTATAAAGCAGACGACGCTTATGTAGGCAAGGCAATGTCTTTGCGCAGTCAGGACAAAGCGGCCGATTTTACAGCAACAGTCGAGGCAGGTCTGAAAGCAAATGCCCAGAACACAAACCTCGAAAAACTTCTGTATGCTTATTGCATGAAGAAAGGACAGGCTGCCCAGAAAGCAGGTAAGACTGAAGAAGCGGAAGAACTGTTTAAAGACGTATTAGTTGTAAGTAATGCCAAATATAAAGGAAACGCTCTGTACAGCCTTGGCGTTATGTTCTACAATGCAGGTGCAAAAATCCTGGCCGATGCCAACCCGATCGCAACATCCGACCCAGACAAATACGCTGCTGAAAAGAAAAAAGCAGATGCTCAAATGGCAAAAGCAAAAGGTTACCTGGAACAGGCCGTTGCTCTAAACGCAGCCGATGCCAACTCCAAAAAGATTCTGGATGCTATCAATGCTGCTGCAAAATAAAGTATAACGCAATAATTAAAAAGAGGACTTCGGTCCTCTTTTTTTGTTTATGCAAAAAGCGAATCATATAAATCCGTACGACAGAGATCCGGCATAGTATCAGCCACACTCGGAACAACTATCGGCCGGTGTTTATTCAGATGTTAATCCTTTCCAAATCGTCCGGTACATAAACGGTTCCGGAGAATGCCTGTGCAGCTTCACGCATATAAGATTGCTTGCGGGTATCCAAGTTACGGTCTTCGGTGTGATATAAGACCAAATTCTTCACACCTAATTCCGCAGCCAATCTCCCGGCGTCCAATGCCGTACTGTGGTGCTTCTTATAAGGTTGGAAAACTTCCCGATCCTCATACAAGCAAAAGGCTTCGCATAAAAGCCAGTCTGCATTTTCCACATAAGAGCGGTTTATCACATTATAAGGTTCGTCTCCCAGACAGACAAACGACTGTCCGTCCGGCAGCTGCGTTCGAAATCCGAACTGTTTTTCTTTGGTGGATGCGATATCGAAACATTGCAGGCATAAACCTCCGGCTTCAAAGGTCTCTCCATCCTTCACCTCACGAAACTCGACTGCGCTCCCGATCAATGCGACGATCTTTGCCGGCAGCAATTTCCGGCAGATCCAGTCCAGCACTTCCAACACCTTATCATGTCCATACACCCGGAAAGTGCCCGTATATTGTCCGGACAGCATTTTCTGCATCACGATACGAACCATCCAGACAGCCCCCAATATATGGTCGGTATGAGCATGTGTCACAAACATATCATGTATCTCGCTTATCGCGATTCCCGCTTTCTCCAACTGTCCCAATATGCCGTTGCCACCTCCGGCGTCGACCAGTAAGATGTTCTTTCCGGTCTTGATAGTGAAACAGGTGTTATAACATTTTGTAACGGTAGCATTACCCGTTCCGAGCATAGTCAGTTCAGTAGTCATATTTTCAATCATAAATGTAGGTTTATCTATATTTTATTACAGTTACTTATTATCATTCCGTCCAGTCAAGCCTGTGCGTCCGATACTACTCGAACAAAATTCTGAACCTCGTCAATCCGTCCGCATACGTCCTGAGAGAAAAGGAACAGTTGTGTTTTTGGAGCACTTCGCGGATAAAGATCAAGCCGATACCCTGACCACCGCGTTTGGTGGAAAAGAAAGGGCTGAACAGCTTGGCCTCCGTTTCCTTATCAATGCCTTTACCAGTGTCGGCAATCTCCAGGCAGACCGGATTACGGGAGGTACGGATATAAATCTCGCCATCGTGGCCGATCGCCTCGGAAGCGTTCTTGATGATGTTGACCAATACCTGTTCGAAGAGCGAATTGTCCAGATTGACAATCGGCGAGACGGAGTCCAGCTCCATCACGATCCGGATATTCCGGTTCAGACAGATCGTTTCCATAAAACGTTTGCAAGAAAAGACAACTGCATTCAGCGGCTGTGTCTTGGTTTGCGGCTCCGGTATGCGGACCACATCTGCAAAATTCGTGATAAAATGGCTCATACTGTAACAACGCTCTATCGAAACGCGCAAAACTTCACAAATATCTTCCGTATCCTGCATCTCGCTGAAGGTCGCTTCAAGCGTGTCCAATGTAGAAGTAATGCCGGCAGTCGTGTTATTCACCTCATGGGCAATCATGCGGATCACCTTTTCATACGCTTTCTTTTCGGCCTTGAAAACCTCCTGCGTCAACATTTCCACCAGATAGAACGAATGGTGGAAGCCACGATCCACAAACGATGAATGCGTACATTTATAGATATTGGCATCGTTCAGGCGAACTGTCTGCGAATCGTACAAGGGGATCGGCTCCAACTCTGCCGCCAAAGGTGAATCCAGTTCCGACAGGCGCCTGCCCACGATATCCGGCAAGGAAGGGATTCCCAGCATCTTACGAGCCGCCGGATTAACCGAAAGGACTTCCCTATCAAGATTCAACATAATCACTCCCATCGGTGAAGCATTGATCAGCAGGTCCAAGAAATGATTCTGCTCCCTTAAATGCAGGCGCTCGTTCCTCAACTGTTCCATCATCTTGTTGAAAATATCGACAATACGGTCTGCCTCCTTCTGTCCCACACGACTCAGGCGGGAACTGAAATCCTGCTCCTTCAACAGATCCATACCATTCCCTATAATAGTAAGAGGCTTGATGATACGGCTATAGAACACAAACAAATAGAGGATCGTCAGGATCACGATCCCTTCCACGAAGAAGAACATAAAAGACGATTCCGCATAGAAAGCATGATAGGTAATGATCGCCAACACAGACAACAGCAATGCAGTCAATATCCAAAACAGTCCTTTTATTCTCATCAACCCAACAATTTATTTGTCTACGGGAATATCATATTTCTCAAGACGGCGGTACAAGGCCGCCCGGCTGATACCGAGTGCCGTGGCAACGTGCGAAAGATTACCGGCATGTGTCTTCAGTGCCTGTAGAATCGTTTGCCTTTCCAACTCGTCCAGTGTCAGACCTTCAAGCGAAGGAGCGACCTCAGCCTTTGCCGACCATGTTGTATGAAGGCACTGGCCTTCGAAGTCAGAGGCTTCCAAAACCGCCTTACCCGATACCAGCATCGTCCGTTCCACCAAATTCTTCAACTCACGGATATTACCCGGATAAGGCAGCTTTTGCAGGAAGGTCAAAGCTTCGGACGAAAAACGGACGGCAGGCAGACCGTTTACCTCCGATTGCTTGTCGGCAAAATAGCGTGCCAACAAAGGAATGTCGTCTCTACGCTCGCGAAGCGCAGGCAGATGGACGGTTATCAAGTTGATGCGATAAAACAAATCTTCCCGAAACACTCGCTCTGCCACCATTTCACGCAGGTTACGATTTGTCGCGCTAACCACACGAATATCGACTTTGCGGGGACGGCTATCCCCCAAAACCTCGAACGTCTGGTCTTGCAGGACACGCAGCAGCTTCACTTGGCAGGACAGTTCGAGATCACCGATCTCGTCGAGAAAGATCGTCCCCTTATTCGCCATCTCGAAACGTCCGGTACGGTCGATGTAAGCGTCGGTAAACGCCCCTTTCTTATGTCCGAACATCTCGCTCTCGAAAAGGCTTTGCGAAAGCCCGCCGAGGTTGACCTTTACAAACGACTCCTTCGCACGCGGGCTGTTCGTATGGATTGCCTCAGCAATCAGCTCTTTGCCTGTCCCGCTCTCTCCGGTTATCAAGACGGAAGCGTTGGTCGGAGCAATCCGGGAAACCGTCCCCAGCACATCCATCAACGGAGCGCTCTGGCCTATGATCTTGTCAAAATGAAATTTATTATCGGCATCCAAACGGTTCAAAGGCGTCTCCTGCTCCTTCTTCTGTTCGCTCAGTTCGATCGCCGTACGGATGGATTTCAGCAGTACGAGATTGTTCCAGGGTTTGGTCACAAAATCGAAAGCCCCGGCCTGCATACCCTGTACGGCAAGCGAGATAGATCCCCATGCCGTCATCAGGATAACCGGGACGTCCGGCTGGAAAATCTTCACCTGCTTCAGCAGTTGTATCCCCTCTTCGCCGGTCGTGGTCAGCGTGAAGTTCATATCCATCAGGATTAGCTGCGGTGCCGTCCGGCGTACGACAGCCAACGCCTCCTCCGGCCCCGGAACAGCTTCCGGTTCGAACCCGGCCCGTTTCAACAAGAAAGTCAGCGAAGAACGGACGGCTGCATCATCGTCTATTATCAGGATCATTGATTTATGATTTCAAATTTATGATTTATGCACTGCAAATTTATGGAATTAAATCAATCATTGCCTTACGATCTTCTCAAATTCCGCATCAAGCGTCCGGTCATTGATGAAATCATAAAGGGTGACACTTCGTATATTGTAATAGTAGTTCCAATAGTCGTACAGCTCCTGGATATGTTTCTGTCTGGCCTCATCTTTCGACCGTTGTGCGTCGTTCAGATCCAGAATATTGATCTTGCCGATCATGAATGTCTCGATAGAAGTCTTGTAGCGCTTCCCGGCAATCACATCGGCTTCCTGCGCGATCTCCAGTTGGGCAGCCTGGTTATTAAAGTTTTCCACCAACAGGAAAATATCCTGATTGAAACTGATCTCCTCCTGGCGGATCTTGGACAAGGTCACATCGCGGTTGGACTCGGCAACCTTCACTTTTCCCCGGCGCTTGCCCCAGTCGAGAATCGGGATCGTCATGCCTACTTCCACCACCTGGTTTCCCTTTAACCGGTGATAGGCAGCATCGAACGTATGGTCTTTTCCGGTATAACCGATCGTAGCGAAAAGGTTGATATTGCGGCGGTTCCCTTTGGCTGCCGCGACCTCGTAATCGGCCTCCAGCTGACGACGACGAATGTTCTTGGCGAATGAATTGTTTTCCTGCGCTTTCTGCAACACCACCTCATAAATCATTCGCAAAGAAGGGGCAGACTCCGGCAGGATCGGCTCGATTACTTCCTGTTCGCTCAACCCCAAAAAAGCACGGAGTTGAAACATATTGGCATTAAGGCCGGACTGCGCCTCAGTCAGCTTCCCTTTCATCTGCAAGGCAGACAACTTCAACTGCATCAGATCACTTTCAGAGATATGACCAATCTTACGTTTGGCAACGGCTATCTCGTACAACTTATCAGCATTTTCGAGGTTCTGCCTGGCTATCTGCAAGTTCTCATTTGCCAGCAGCAAGTTGAAAAAATAACCGATCGTGTTGATCGTCACCTCTTCCACACTCTCTATGTAAGCGGCTTTCGCTTCCTGATAGCGGACAGGCTCAATACGCCTTTTCCATTTCTGGTCGTTCACACCGAAAATCGGTTGCGTAAGCGTCAGCCCGACAGGCACGCTCATATATTCGTTGAACGCCCCCTTCCCCAACTGCCGGTTAAAATCGAGAGAAGAGTTCAACGATATCCTACCACCCGTCAAGGCTATATTCTGATCAATCGAAATCTCTCCGTTCATACCGAGCGAATTATTTTGGACAAAAGTATACGAACCGTCGGACTGCTGGTATTTGGTATACTGTTTGCTGTAGGCAGGAAGTGTTCCCTTGAAGTTTATCTCCGGCAATTGGTCGGCTATATGCGTACGGTATTCCCAATAAGCAGTCTTCAACTCGTTCAGGGCAACAGCAGCATCCACCGATCGCATTTGTGCCAAACCGATTGCTTCTTTGAGGGTCAGCCTAACGGTATCTGGTTCCTGTGCCTGCAATCCGATACCCGATAACAGGAAAGAAATGATGGCTATACAGATCTTTTTCATCGTAATAAATGTTTTGACCTACCGTTGGCAAAAGCTATGCCAAAAAGATATACAACTGATTATCTGCAACATGTTCCAAACAACAGTGTCCGAAAATGAACAGAGTGTCCGTTTTTGAAGTATTATATGTATCTTTGCCTCATTCTCTCAAAACAATAAATAATATGAAAAACAGCGGCTTCACCTTTCGTAAACGACTGGCCAGTTTCCGGTATGCTTTTAATGGCATCCGTTTATTGATACAAAAAGAGCACAATGCGTGGATAC
>DXRF01000019.1 GCA_019411205.1 Parabacteroides sp.
GGTAAAGTAGATGGACAAGACAACGGTGCAGGCATCCTTCCTAATAAAAGCTATAAAATTTCTTTAGCTGTTGCCGGTATTGGTGGTGGTGAAGGAGGGGATAGACCTATTCTGAATGTTAAGACTGAGGTTTCTGACTGGGATGAAGTTTCTCAAGTTACTCCGGTCGAGTAATCGCCTTTTTTAAAATATCCCCAGAAGTGCTCCCGGACAGGGAGCACTTTTTTGTTTTTATGCGAGGGTAACATATAGCGCTGTTACCCTCTGCTTTATTGGTGTATATCGCAAGATAAGAGCTAAAACTATCACATCGGAAGTTTGATAGATTCGTCTATAAACAACGAGAGAACTACCTATCTTTTCCGTTTTGTTTGTAACCTATCTTTGTATTGTGATTATTTGTAAGGTGAAAAAACAAAATAATATTTATATCTATGAAACTGAAAAGTTACTTTTTGATAACATTAATAGTCTGCGCATTCTTTTCATGCTCGGACAATGATGATCCGGTGAGTCTGGCGATTACGCCTGTTGTGCCGGATGCAACATTGTCACTGGCTGTCCAAACGGATAATAGGGTAAAGACAAAAGGCGGATTTATAGACGACGATGTTACCGGGACGACCACCACTTGGGATTTCCAAGTGAAAACGTTGACGGCGGTGGTCTTCAACGATGGGGCGTACAGTGACAATAATATCGGAGTTGGTACAATCGCTGCCCTTTTTACCCATAATTATGAAAATCCGACAAGTGCTCCTGTGATTGAAGGAGAAGTGATGTCGGGAAAAGTCAATTTATTGCTGATTGCAAACTTGGATGCCGATGTACTGGACCAACTGACGGCTTCTGTCAACAGCACTGTTTCGAGTGCCCGTCTGACGGTTGCTGATGTGCTCAAACTTGCAACTCCCCTTTCTTCGGAAACGAAGGAAAAGGGACTTACGATGAGCAGCGAGGTTTTGAACGTTGAGCTTGTAGCGGGTACGAACTTCGTGGGCTTCGGTGAAAAAGGAACAATAACAGTTGAAGGATATGGTGCAGGGACAGAAATTTACGGTAACAATCCTATTGAGCTGACCCGTACGGTTGCCGCTATCAACCTGGAGGGAGTTTTGCTGCCGGAAACACCGGATGCTGGAAATCCGGAATATAAAAATGTCAGTTTCACATTGGATTCTGTTTTTGTAGCCAATGTGAAAAGTACGGCCGGAATCGGAACTTATGGAGATGTAAAGACTATCGAGCAGTCGTCGCTGGTAAATGGAGCTCTTGATCCTACGTATTATTTGGCCCCTGTAAACTTTGCATCCTATGTAGGGACCTATAAAACAGGAGAAGCCAAAGGCGATAATTCAATGCTACGGGTTCTGGACCCGGTTCAGACAATAGAAGCTCGGACGGGAACGAATGTAAACACTACAACTCCCGACTGGGTAAACACAAGTGCCGTCGCTCCTTGCTATGTCTATCCGAACCAAAACGGTGAAACCAATGTGGAAGGAAAACATAACTACACTTTGTTGGTCTTGAGAGGAACTTATCGATATAAGATCGGAGATGATGTCGTAACCGAAAACAATCGTTATTATACGGTTATCGTTAATGATGGGCGTCAAGGCGGAACGATCGAGGGAGATGAGGGAAAGAAAGCTGTCCATATCCAGCGCAATACCAGATACAGGGTGACTGTGCAGATATTGGGTTCTGGTTCGGATGATCCGTTTACCCCTGCCGCTTTCGCGCATGTTGCAGCGCAGGTTAAGGTGGCAGACTGGAATGTGATCGAAATCGATGAAGAAGTTGATTGATGTGGAATAGGGTAATAATAAGGTATAAATATAGTAGTATGAAACATATAACATGTATAAAACAGTCTCTTTTACTAATGGCGGCTGTACTTGCGGCCATGCTGACGGGTTGCATCAAAGACGATCTGGCTGAATGTAGCAAACTGACGTTGAAGGTTGAAGGGCTGAACGGGACGGATATCATGGATATTACCAGTCTGGGATTGGTGGAAGATGCCACTCTATATATCTTCGATGAAAACAGGAAATTGCTTGAGACGCGTAATCTAAGCAAAGATTTCATCCTTGCCAAGGAAGTTATCAAACTGGATAACTATCCGGACAACACAAAACTGCATATCGTTGCCTGGGGAAACCTCAAAGGAGGCAACCAGTCGGTTACGGACCCGAAGCAGCTGGACGATTTGAAGGTGCAGCTGAAGAGTTCGGAAGACGGGTTCGCCCAATCACCCGACAGCCTCTATTTCGGAACGAAAGAGGTGACTTCGCTCGGTAGCGGTATCGTCGGTGGTGACGGCCAAGTGGTGATCCGTCTTAAAACCGGAACCTACACGATCAAGACGTTGGGTTTGAATAATGCGTTGAAGTCCTATGGCCTGAAGAGCGCAGCAGATTTCGATTTCTATATTAACCGTACGTTGGATACGCATGACAATAGTGGAGCACTGACCGGTGACAGCGTTGCCTATCATCCGGAAGGAACTTACGACACGGCACAGGAATGGTTGACGACCGGTGTTATTGACAAGGCCATGTTCGGCGGCAAGCAGAACTCCTTCGCCGGTGAGGACCTTGGCATCTCGATCACCAGCAAGGATGGGAGAGTCAATAAGACTGTTTATGTGGATGACAATGGCGATCCGTTCGAAATCCCTGAAGGCGGTCGTTTGGATGTGCTGCTTCTGTTTGGCGAAGATGGTACTATTTCTGCCAAGATGCGTATCACTCCGTGGGGGGTAGTGGAAGAAGATATAATATTTTAATCTTTAAAAAAGAAGTACAGGTATGAAGATAAAAAATATAATGGCAGTCGGTTTGTCGTTGTTCGTTTTGGCAAGCTGCTCGAAAGACAGCCAGCCGGTGAATGTGGAAGATCTGAAAGATGCTACGCTGGACATCAAGGTGAAAGCCTCTGCTCCGGGTTCATCACTGAAAGTGGACGGAGACGAAAACGCGCTCGAAGGCGAGACAAATATTAATAACATAGCAGTTCTTTCATTTACTCCCGACGGCTCGCAAATTTTGGCCGATCCCTATTGGACGGACGGTATGTCTGCTTCCGGTGGAGAGGCCACCGTATTGAACGTCCCGACAAAAGCGACAAATGCCATGATAGCCATTTTAGCCAATGTCCCTGCGAACGCTTTTAGTGGGGTGGCTTCTTACAGCGATTTCCAGAATCGTCTGGCGCAGTTGTCAGACCAATCGCAGTCGAACCTTGCCATGAGTGCCCAAGTGATTACCTCCAACGACCGGTTAGAAGAAGGAGACAACTATATCGGGTATTCGACGCAGACGAATATCAACAATATTTCTTCTCCATTGGAACTGACCCGTCTGGCTGCCCGCATCGAACTGAAGAGTGCATCGACAAATTTCGATACGAACAATAAACTGAAAGGCCGTACCGTCCGCATCAACAGCCTCTATGTCGCCAACCGGAAAACCGCTTCCCGTTTTGCCAGCACGGCTTATTGGGGGGCAGTTATGGCCGATGGGAATTTGGGAAACAGTTCTGCTGTCACTTTGGGGCAAGACCTTCCGCTTTCCGGAACACCATTCCGCCAGTATGTGATGGAAAATACGGATAGCAACAATCCGACACAGCTTGTTGTGAATGCTACAATTCTGGCAACATCCAATTATCAGGCAGAGACGAAAGAGTTTGCCGCTATAATCAATGAGAACGGAGTTGTTTTGAAAGGCGATCCTCATAAGTATGTGAAACGTAATTACATCTATCGTCTGAACATTACTTTCGGCCCGAATAGTTTCGAAGGGATCGATATTGATGATCCGACACCGCCCGATCCTCCCACGCCCCCGACACCTTCCACCGGAGATTTGAGCGTAAGTGTTGAAGTTGTAGGGTGGGGACCTGTCAACCAGGAAGTTGTAGTAAAATAGTGAGAGGGTAAAGTAATTAAAGTATAAATGATTAAAATTATAAAGTGATGAAACTACGGAATATTTTTTTAGCAGGTTTAGCCGTTTGTACGATGGCGGGCTGTTCAAAGGACGAAACGACCGATTATTCCCAAATGGGAGAGGTGGATGCTTATGTATCTTTCGGGGTGACGGCTGCTCTACAGACAAAATCAACGGTTGGCGAGGGTGGAAATGAAATTGATAAGGAAGCTAAAGTTCAAAAATTGACGGCTCTGATATTTAAAGGGACAGATGATAATGCCACTTTTGTTACTTCTGAGACGGAAACCGTGGAGGGAAATGAAACGATTCGTGATATCAAGCATCTTGTAGTAAAAGTTACTCCTACTGCCGATGGTACATCTTCGATAGATAATTTTATAGTCGTATTTTTGGGTAATTGTAAAGATATTTCAACTCCTGCTACATTGGGGGCTTTGAAAAATACGGTTTTAACAGAGAATGCTGATTCCTATGCTATAGGTTCTGTTCTTCCAATGGTTAGCAAAGAAATCAAAATTACAGGACTTCGCCCCAATATTAAAAAGGAAGATGGAAGTACCGGGTGGTATGAGAATTGGGTTAAAGATAACGGTGGAGTAGTTACAGATGCGACTGCTTCGCAGGAAGATCCTCAAACACCACCATCAAATTATACATCAGCAGACCATGTTGTTTTGACTCGTTTGATATCAAGGGTACAGGTTGAATCTGTAAAGTTAAAATTGACGGCCTACCCGGGTGCTTCTATCACATTGAGAAAGATCGCTTTGGCTAATGTTAAAATTCAGTCTGAATTTGCAGAAAGTACGGGTGACTATGTAAGAGGATATAAATCTGAACAATATCGTCCTGTCCAGTATTGGATTGCTCCTAACAGTACTGTCAATGAAAACTATATAAGTGCAGACTATGCTCTTACAGCAGGTAACGGTGAAGAAAAAACAGAAACTTTTAGTGAGAATAAGTTTGTAAAATACATTTTTTCTAATGCAAAAAGAACTGCTTCCAATGTAGATGCTGCTCATACCGATGGAATTTATGAAACAGGTATTATTTTGGTCGTTGATTTTAAGAATGCAGCAGGTGTAATCTCTACGAAGCACATGCGTGTCCTTCTGAAAGATAACGGGACAGACGATGTTCCGGAAGTTCTGATGAACCATGTGTATAAATTGAATA
The DNA here is from genome assembly GCA_019411205.1 of Parabacteroides sp. Lineage (GTDB taxonomy): Bacteria > Bacteroidota > Bacteroidia > Bacteroidales > Tannerellaceae > Parabacteroides. Next base: position 5,142 of record DXRF01000019.1, read on the forward strand.
TCACCATTACCGGAGAAGGCTCTGAAAACGAAGATGATATCAAGCTGAACGCCCACGTTGCCGCAACAATCGATGTTGCTCCGTGGAACGTGATCGAGCAGAATGAAGAAGATGCAAACTGATTGTTGCAATTAAATTATCACAAGCAATTGTGCCAAAAACGTTATCGGTATGAGTATGACGTTTTTGGCACAATTTTATTTATTCCTTATTACCCTGTTTTCATAGCCAAACCTTTCATAAGTAACGGTGATTCTATTAAAAAGCTGAAATCTCTGCCTCTCCCTTCTCTTTCCTATCCGAGCCTCTTGTTTTGTAGTTATTTCTATCGCATTTAAAGGGTACGCCTCTCAATCTTTCTTCTGGTATTTTTACCTATTAATCTTGAAAGTTTCGCCTATCGCCCCCTCTTTATATTCCTCCTACTTTTGTTGGCGTAAGTTAAACGAAAAAATATTAGGTTATGAAACTGAAGAATATACTCTCCGTTGTTTGCTTCTTGTTTGTAGCAACAGCCTGCTCGATGGAAGATAGCATTTTAGATGATGATTCCTCTAAGTTAGTTCCTGAAGACGGTTCGGCCTATGTTTCTGCAGTAATTAATTTGGAGGGTACTCAAACGAAAGCGACTACAGGTAATAGCAGTGATCCTCAGGAACAGGAATATGTAGCCGATGCGATTGCTTCTTGTGCTTTATTCCTATTAGACTCAGAAGGTAAGGTTGTCGGGGTTCATACTGAAACTTATAATAGTACTGCTACTACACAAGAAATCAGGTTTTTGACCAAAGTGAATGTGGCAACTAAAGCTGTTGCGGTTGTTAACTACAACCCGGGTAATTCGGAAAGTCTATTGGCTTGTTCCGATTATGATGATTTAAAAAACTATGTGGAACATGACGCCCACTATCGCTTAAAAATCGGTGAAGGTGCGATTGACTGGACAAAGGTTGTCGGTAGCTCTTCCACAACTGAAAGTCTGAGTACGGCTACAACAGCTATCACCGTTAAATCTCGTACTGCAATTGTCCAATTGGTTGAATTTGCAGTGAGGTATAAAACAGATAAATGTCCTGTTGTTAGGTTGGAATCAGTAAGCTTGTCCAATTTGAAAACACAAGGAGGATGGTTGGAAGATCTAAAGAGTGGTGTGACGACTGGACGTTTTGATTTTGATAAGACGATATATAGCTTACCTCGCACTCCTGGTTTCTATAATGGCGATGATGGCCACTATCCACTTCGCGCAGATGTCTACCCTAATACAGATGGAGGAGGAAAAGCTGAGTTTGTAACTTTAACGTTGACCTTTTCAGTAACGGAAGGGAATGACAGTAAAATTTATAACCGTTCTTATATAATCAACCGTCCGAGCGAGGAAGATGGGAGTTTTACAAATAACAGCGGACATGTGTATGTAGAGGCCGGTTATTGGTATCAGTTGAAAGCAACGGTTAATGTGACAAGTGATTTGGTTGATTGTGACATTGTATGTTACACCAACGATTGGATTTTTGATGATAGTACATTTAATGATGTGCCCATGAGTCCTGTCAATTAAGTAAAATGGGTAAAATATATATATTATGAAAGTAAAAAATATAATCATTGGAATGTTAGTGGCAATTGGAGCCCTTACTTCATGTACATCTGAAGAGCCGATAGAGCCGCAAGTAAATAATGGAGATCTTTCAATCGTTTTTTCTGTAAAAGATACACAGACAAAAGCTGCAGCGGATGAACATTACACATATGCAACAACGGATGAAATCACGATCCGAAATTGTATAATAGCTGTTTTTGACGGAGATATAACACAGTCTGAAGCAGATCCTCCCTGTATTAAGTATTATGAAGGCGCTATTGCTTCGGGAGATCTTGTTAAGGTTGATACTGAGACGAGTTCAAAAGGTGAAGTCTCCTCTTATAAATATACGTTGAAGGATATGAAACTTGAAGGAGCCGCAAGTAAAAAAATCTCTTTTTTGGTGATAGCAAACTCACAAAACAGGAGTGGTGCAACAGTTGGAGAGGGCTTGGCATATTCGGATTTTAAGAAATTAGTGGAAACAACGACTGATTTCGAATCAGATGAGTTGGTTAAAGTCGGTTATGCGGTACAGGAAGTAACAACATCAGATAATGTGGTTAAAGTACCATTGACACAATTGACCGCACGAATTGATTTTGGCGGAGTTACTTTAGATAAAAACTTTGAAGGGACTGGTGGCTCTGAAAGTACGACTGTCGATGAAGGTGCAAAAGCCGAATATGTGGTTCCGAACGACAAAGGTATCAGAGATGCTTTATTAAGACATGTGGATTTTACAGGTTATAACAATATAGAGGAGCAGACATGGAATCCTGATTGGAGGGATGTTGATGAAACTCCCAAGGGTTACTATTATTTTTATGAAGAAAGTAGATGGTCAAAAAATTATTATCGTGTGAAGTTTTATAAACAAACTAAAGTTGAAACAACTATTAAAACGATAGGTGATAATCTGGTTGTTGATGAAAGTAAAACAATAGGTGGTATCAATACTCAGTCTGCTTTGCCAATTTTTAGTACAAGTACGATAGAAAATCAAATGTATAAGACAAGGAGTGATTTTTCCATTACAGGTAATACCTTTTACACATATGAAAACAATAAGGGAAAGGATATTACTTTAACTGTTAATTGTGGTATTGGTGGAAGTACAACTACGACCAAGACTACTTATGTCAAATACTCTTATGTAATACAAATATGGACTCGGGATAGAGGAACTTTTTGGAGGTATAGTTGGGAGGACGCTGAAGAAACTAACAATGGCACTTACGAGCAAGAAGGAGAACCGGAAATTAGTGTATCGGAAGGAGGCTCTGTTGCAAATGGAAAAAACTATATGATAACACTTGATGGTTCGAAAATTATAAAAGGCCATTTATATAAAGTAACAGGTGTATGTACTCCAAGTTTGGATGTTATGCCTGTGTTGAGATGGACGGTTATTGATCTGGAAACCGGAAATGATATATCTATTGAGTTTGATTAGTGTATATGGGGCGTGATGTAATATTAAAAATAATAAACGATGAAAAGATATAATCTATATATAGTTGCTTTTTTGACGGGCTTGTTTTTGTTCAATGCTTGTCAGGATGAAGATCTGGTCAAAAAAACTGAGGTTGTGGAAGGGATTCCTGTAACCTTGAAACTGAAGTTGGGTGCGACAGACAAAGAAGAGATAACTACGCGTGCTGCGTTGGAAAAGGAGCAGGAGAATAAGGTCTATGATGTGTTTGTGTATGTATTTCGTAAAGCCGGCTCTTCGTGGGAAAAAGAGCATGGAGAACTTTTTAGTTATTCGACCGGCAATAACGGACCTGAAACGATTAGAATCGAGAATAACGTGACTTCTGGCGCACGACGTATTTATGCTGTGGCAAATGCTGTGAAAAGCGGATATGCTACGGAAGAAGCACTGAAGGCCGTTTCATCTTTGGAAGAGTTGGAAGCGATGACTTTCCGAATGGGTGAACCCTCTGTTAACCGTATTGGAGGAGCCCTTTTAATGAGTGGACATTTGGTGTGTGCTAATCAAGATATTGCCGGATATTATGAAATACCAGCTCCTAAGGATGGAAATAAGGAGGTCAATATTGACGGGCAGATTGAGTTAAGGCATTTAGACTCTAAAATTACATTTAAAATTAGTACTACAAAGAAAGATTCTGTGTTTGTTCCAAAAGAATGGCGTATAATTCATGTCCCAAAGACTTCAAATGTATTGTTGTTGGACAAGGATTGTGAAAAGGGAGATGGAGATTATTTTAATACCGAATTCCAGTCATTTGAAAAGTATGAAATGGGAGATAGAACGGATATTTCCACCCAGGTGTATAAAGGAGGTAGTTTTACGTTTTATATGATGGAAAACCGTAAAGGCCTGAAAGATGAAAACAGGGTTCCGGCGAACCAGCATGAGCGGGAGAAGGAACAAAAACAAGTGGGTGAAAATGTGGGAGCAGATGATGGTAAAGTCTTTGAATATGCCGATGATGATGCCACTTATGTTATTTTGAAAGGTTCGTTTTATGCGTATAAAAATGGAAGTATGGAGTTGCAGACAAGTGCCGATGTGACTTATACCGTACATTTGGGAAAAACCGTTTCTGATTTTGCCAGTGAACGAAATAAGAATTACACTTATGATGTTAAAGTCAATGGTGTTGAAAATATAGTATGGGAAGTTGTTTCCGGTGATAAGGAAAGACAACCGGGAGCTGAAGGGTCTGTTGTCCGTTCGGCACAAAATGTATTGTTGGATGCCCATTACGAAACGAAATGCGTAACATTCTATAAAGATGAGCTTAGTAATTTGGCTTTTAGGGTTAAAACACCGTATAGCACAGGAGAATATAATTATTCAACAGATCATCAGGAAGGGAATATCAAAGATATCGAGTGGGTTAAGTTTATTAGAAACAAAAATGCATCGAAAGAATATGCAAAGTATCCCTCCGAAAAGGAACAACTACTTACTATTCGGGATGTCTTAGAAGAGTTGTCGGAACATAGCAATGATGAGGGTACTGATTTTTGGACATGGGATAACGACGAAAAGGCATATGTTGTACGCTATACTACGTTTGTTGATGAGTTTTATTACGATGGTAAACCCTGGAAAGAATTTGTGAATCAGGCTAATCGTGAAATGCATATCCTCTGTAAGACCCAATACAGTCATGACAAAGAAAGCAGTCTGACGACATCCAGCATATTGTTGAGCCAGCGTTCGATTAAAACGTTCTATGATACAAATAATAAAGGATTGACTACTGCGTGGGGTGTTGAGACAATCAATGAAGATGAAGGTTATGAAATGAAATATAGTGGAGATGAGTCAGACAAAAATTCGATCGGTGGAGTTGATGTCAGAACAAATGGACGCTATATGACATTCTATCAGACCGGATTGCTCAATGGTTCTTTGCAGTGGGAACGATATGTGAATGATAAGAAGAATGAGAATTGGCGTACGAGGGATGGCAAAATTAGAGAATCTGCTGAGTACGCTTGTTTCTCGCGCAACAGGGATTTAAATGGAGATGGAGAGATTGATGCCGATGAAGTACGCTGGTATGTTCCTGCTACAAACCAATATATCGGATTGTGGATCGGAAGGGATGCCTTGGAGCCGGAAGCTCGTTTGTTTCAGGCTGATCCGACAGATAGGGTTCAAGTGCCGGAGGCAAAAAATTCTCGTAGTAAATACCATTTTTTCAGTAGTAACGGTACCCGGTTCTGGTCGGAAGAAGGGGCCTCTACAGGCTCTAATGATTTCGGAACGCATCAGGTAACAGTCAGATGTGCCCGTAATTTGGGTGAGACGTATACGAATGGAGACAATGCTACGCCTGAACTTTCAGGATCTGTTGATGATTATGTCAAGGTCAGTACAGATGGGGAGGGAGGTTATCATTTTGACCTGTCACGTGTAGGTGGATCTGCATTGCGGAGTGAGAGTGATGGAGGTAATGACATTGAAACTCATAACGAACATACCGGAGGGGTAATGAACAAACCTTACAAAGCTTTTCAAGTTAATGATGAGAATAGAACTCGTTGTCCAAAGGGTTGGAGAAGACCTAATCAACGAGAATTGGTTATAATGTTAGGGTATATGAAATCCGATGATTTGGGAGATAAAAATAAATTTATTGCTTCATGTACAAAATCAGATTTGACATTTAAAAGTGGTTTGTTTTATACAATTGCGACAAGTGGCCTGACAAATGCTTTTATGACAATCAGTACCTCGGCTACAGCAGATACCTATAGATGTGTAAGAGATCAATAACGATTATAGGAATCGACATCTTTGTAAAGAGCATGCACGCCGGCGAAACCGGCATACCGGCATGCTTTTTTTGTAATCTGTTGATTTGTAGTCGTTTTTCTTATGCCGGTTGGATCTTTAACCGGCATAAACCGGTATTCTGGCTTCTTTTGTATGAACTATCCTGAAACTGGCAGTCAACTGATCCAACTCCTACCATCAACTAAATCATAGCATATATGATACTATCCATGCCTGCTACTATCTGTTTGTGATACGTAGTTACTACCTATTCCATATACCTGCTACTACCTATCGTGAATTAGTAGTACTACCTGTCGTTAGTTTCCTGCATGTTGTGATTTAGTTTGTCGTGTGTCTTGGGTTAGTTTTCTATATGCTTTGATTTTGTAGGGAAATCTTTTCTAAAAAGATTGTGTATCCCGAATATAAAGCCTACCTTGCCGGCACCTAACTTTAAAGGTAAACTAATATGAAGATAACACAACTGCGTGGTGACCTCACAGCCTTTCGAAATCTTGAATTAAGCATTGTTTTGAATGCCATGAAGACGGAAAACAGCCGGAAGCCGGTTTCCACGTTGCGGCAGGATATTCCTTATCTGACTCCCCAAGCGAAAAGTCTGGCGGCAGAAAAGATACCTGTCGTTTTGTTTGGTGCCACGTTGAAAAGAGACGGGGAAAAGGTCGGTGTTGTTTCATATACGGGATTGGTACTGCTCAGTATCGGGAACCTGATCGGCAAGGCGGAGGCGGCCGGAGTGCGTAGGCGGGTGGCGGGCTTCCCACAAACGCTTGCCTGTTTTATCGGATCGAGTGGGCGGAGTATCAAAGTCGTGATCCCTTTTACCTTGCCGGACGGTCTGTTGCCGGAAACAGAAGAACAGATCCGTTTTTTCCATGCTCATGCTTACCTGCGTGCCAGCCGTTATTATGAAGCGCAACTTCAACTACCCGTGGAATGTAAAGGGGAAGGCCTGCCTGCACCCGAACAAGGTTGCCGTCTGTCGTATGATCCCGACCTCTATTATAACCCCGATGCGCTGCCTATTCGGATGGAACAACCCTTGCAGATGCCTGTTCCGGCAACGACGCGCGAAGTGCATAATGCCGAAAAAGACCCGTTACGGCGTATGGCGCCCGGATATGAACGTTATAAACGTATCTCGTTGCTCTATGAAACCAGCCTTGCCGAGACATTCCGACAGGTAGGACCGGAAGACGGGGCGGTGGAGGAACGGAAAAGGTTTATGGTGCATCTGGCTCGCAAATGCCGCCAGTCGGCTATCCCGGAAGAGGATGCCGTTCGTTTTGCCCTGGTACATCCGTTCGGAAAAGAGCGGGAGATGGAGTTGCGGGCGACTTTCGGTAACGTTTTCCGGAAAGAAAAACATTGCAGTGTCAGGCCTTGTATGCCACGGCGGATGCTGGTGGCGATGCAGATGGAAGAGTTCATGACGAGGCGTTATGATTTGCGGTTCAACCGGATGAAGGGATGTAAGGAATATCGCGAACGGCATTCGCTGTTCATAGACTATCGCCCGGTGACGGCCGAAATAGTCAAGAGCATTTGTTTCGAGGCACAGCTGGAAGGGATATCGGCAATCGAATACGACGTGCAGCGCTATGTGGATTCCCGGCGCATCCCTCACTTCTGGCCTGTGGAAGAGTATCTTTACGATTTGCCGGGATGGGACGGGCAGGAACGTATCCGGACACTTGCCGATTGTGTGCCTTGTAAGAACGGTGAGTGGAGGGATTTTTTTTATCTCTGGTTTATCAGTATGGTGGCGCACTGGTTACAGATGGACCGGGAACATGCCAACAGCACTTCGCCTTTGCTTGTCGGGCCGCAGGGATGCCGCAAGAGTACCTTCTGCCAGAACTTGTTGCCTCCCGAACTCCGTCCTTATTATATCGACGGGATCGACTTGGGGAGCCGCAAGGATGCCGAACTGGCCTTGAACCGGTTCGCGCTGATCAACCTCGACGAGTTTGACTCGATACCAGCCTCTCGCCAGCCTTATTTGAAGAATCTCCTCCAGAAACCGAAAGTGACATTGCGTAAACCTTATGGCGAGAGTATGGAGGAGATGCGGCGTTTCGCTTCGTTTATTGCTACCTCCAACACATTCAGCCTTTTGGCCGACACTTCCGGCAATCGCCGTTTTATCGGGGTGGAGGTGGAAGGGATGATACGGATAGAGCCGTTGGACTATCCGCAACTGTATGCCGAGGCCGTAACGGCTTTACGGGAAGGGGCCCGCTTCTGGTTTACGCCTGAAGAGGAAGCGCGGTTGAACCTTAGTAACCGGGCGTTTGAAAAGCACCCGTTGCTGGAAGAGCTGTTTTTGTACTATTATCGTATGCCGGAGGAAGGGGAGGCATGCGAGCCTTTGTCTGCACCTGAAATCCTGATGTCGATCAGCAAACAGAGTAAAACGGATCTGTCGGAGACGAAACTTGAGTTGTTCGGACGGTTGATGCTCAAGCATAAAGTACAGAAAAAAGTCAAAATGGATCGGAAATATTATTATGTTATTCCGGTTGAGAGATGATATAATGTCGGTATTATATTGGTTTTTGTATAAACAGGCATTGTGTAACTGTTTATTGGTTAATGTGTTGCTTCCCTAAATGCCGGTATGTCGGTTTGATTGATAATAATTTTATAAAAATATAATGGTATGAGTATACAATACAGATTTGTCCCTATTTACGATAACTTGAATGAGGACGGTGAGAAGGTAACGGGTTTTTATCCTAAAGTAGTCAGCCGCGGTACGGTAAACAAGGAGCGGATGTTCGAAGAAATATCGCGCGGCTCGTCTTCTCTCCGTTCGGAACTGGCACGTTCGTGGATGTTGATGGAAGACTATATCATAGATCGGTTGAAGGACGGTTACGATGTCTGCCTGAACGATTTTTGCACTTTCGGTGTCTCTGCCAAATACCGCCGTGTAGACCGCATCAACGAAATTCGCGCCGAATCCATTTTCGTAAAGGGCATGCACGTACGCACTTCGGAGGTCGTGAATAAAAAACTCAGATGGGCGCGTTTCGAACGGGAACCGGAGAGATGAACAAGCCACTTCCGGATTCATTAATCGGTATTTCTATCGTCCTGTCCCTTTTTCGTCGGTATTTATATCACACGGTTCGTTCTTGGTAGCTTTGCCCGTGAAACTTGAAACGTGTACCTACCGCGTGTGGTAAAGACTTATTCTATTTTTGTGTCGGGATAAACTCTATTATCTCCTTTGTTGTTTAATATGGGATAGAAAAACAAAAGATAATTGAAAATGAAGTGTATGAAAAAAGTACTTTTCCTCTTTTTGCTTCTGGCCGGCATGACGGACGTCTATGGGCAGAAGTTGGCGGTAAAGTCAAACTTGCTGTATGACGCGACTGCGACGATCAACCTCGGTGTTGAAATGGGATTGAGCGAGAAGTGGACACTGGACTTGTCCGGCAACTACAACGGATGGAAGTTTGGCGACGACATGCGTTGGAAACATTGGATGGTTCAGCCGGAAGCGCGTTATTGGCTATGCGAGAAGTTTAACGGCCATTTTCTCGGAGTGCATGCCCATTATGCCGATTATAATGTTGGCGGACTCAAGTTCCTGAGTAAAAATATGGAGAATTATCGTTATCAGGGCAACCTCTACGGAGCCGGCCTGTCCTATGGCTACCAGTGGCTGCTGAGCAACCGTTGGAGCATGGAGGCAGTGATCGGGATCGGATGGGCGCATCTGGACTATGATAAATATCCGTGTGCATCGTGCGGTACGATTCGGGAGAGTGAAACGAAAGACTATTTCGGGGTGACGAAGGCTGCTCTTTCCATTATCTACTTTATTAAATAATCGGAGCGATGAAGAAAACAATGAAAATATATATGGCAGCAGCTGTGCTGGCTGTCGTTTCGCCGGCTATCCTGGCTCAGGCCCCGGTAAAAGTGGTTTGTAACGAACTGAAACAAAAAGGAAACGAATTGGTGATCGACGCCGTGATCACGGTCGACGGCAGCCGGATCAAATCTCGCGAGAATCTCTCCCTGACACCGGTTTTGGAATCGGCCTCGCAGAAGGAGGGGCTGCCTTCCATCCTGCTGAACGGGCGGATCAGCCAGAAAGTGTATGACCGGGAGATCGCTTTGAATAACTTGCAGGATGAACCCCGCTTTTTGGTCGTACAGGCCGGAAAGAGCGAAAGCGTCATCAACTACAAGACGGTAATCCCGTTTGAATCGTGGATGAAAGACGCTCGTTTCGTGCTGGTCCCGGACATGTGCGGCTGTGGAAAAGAGGAACAGGGTGCGCCGCTCGTGATAGCCGACAAGGTGCTGACCCGTCCCGACAAGCGGTATGAGGTGCAGCCTACCCTGGCTTATATCTCCCCGGAAGCGGAAACGGTAAAACATCGTGCCGAGGTGGGGACTGCCTATCTGGACTTTCAGGTGGGTAAATATGCGATCCTGCCGGATTTCCGTAACAATGCGGTGGAACTGGCGAAGATCGACAATACGATCAGTACGGTCGTAAACGATAAGAACATCACACTCGAAGGCATTATCCTGAAAGGGTTTGCTTCGCCCGAAGGCAGCTACAAGTCCAATACGGTCCTGGCCGGCAATCGTGTGAAAGCACTTTCCGAATATATACGGAAGAAACACGACTTCAAACAGGAGTTGTTCACGTTGGATAACGGTTCAGAAGATTGGGAAGGCCTGAAAGCGAAAGTGGAAGCCGACCGGAGCGTTCCTTCGCGCGAGGCTGTGCTGGCGATCATCGGCAGCAATGTCGATCCGGACAAGAAAGACGCCAAGCTGGCTGCTTTGGACGGAGGGGCTCCTTATCGTTATGTATTGAAGAATATCTATCCTTCGTTGCGCCGTTCCGACTACCGTGTCGCTTATCAGGTGCGTTTCTTTACAGTCGAAGAGGGGCGCGAGATTATCAAGATACGTCCGCAGCAGCTGAGCTTGAGCGAAATGTTCGCGGTGGCCAACAGCTACGAGATCGGAAGCAAGGAATATAATGAGGTGTTCGAGATAGCGGTCCGCATGTACAGCGACGATCCTGTTGCCAACCTGAACGCTGCCAATATCGCATTGTCGAAAAACGACCTGGATACGGCCCGTACCTATCTGGCTAAGGCAGGCAATAGCCCCGAAGCCATCCATGCACGTGGTGTCTTGAACCTGCTGGAAGGAAATCTGGACGAGGCTGGAAAACTGCTGGAACAGGCAAAAGCAGCCGGTGTGAAGGAAGCAGCGGCCAATTTGGATGAGTTGCGTAAGAAAGAGGCAGATAATCAGCTGTTTGATAGCTTTGAGTAGTAAGATTGAGACTTTCACAGTGCTACCTTTGTCCCATTAGCCCATATCTTTACCGCATAGAGTTTGCATAAAAAGATTGAGAATTTTAAATGATTAAGATGATGGAACGTATAGCGGATGTCGAAAGAGTTCTGATGAATGAGATAGACAATCAGCATGATGTCTACTTATATCTCGAAGGCGATTCATGGTGCGCGTATGAACGTTCTGCTTATTATCTGGCCAGCTTGAATGTGCCGGTGATACTACAGAAAGAAGTAATCCGCGAAGGGTATGATGTGGTTTTGTTGAAAGCATTGTTTGCTGTGGATGACATGTGTTTGCCACTGGCTCCTAAAACGGAGTTGAAAAGGGTGGCGGATGACAAGTTGCAGTTCCACATGTCTGACGATATTGATGGTTTTCCCGAATGGAAAGCGACTCAATTGAATAAGCTGCCTGCGTGACTTTTTTTATTACAGGAAATAATGGCCCTGGTCCGGCTCCGCCCTGACACGACTGCACCCGGCCTTCGCGAGGCACGCGAGAAACTGAAATACGACTCCATGTCATGCGGTGAACGCTATGCTTACGATGAGCACCTCACCAATGTCGTGATCCAGGAAGAGGCCATCGGGAATGCCAAGTGGGAAGGTCTTGTCGAAGGCCGCGCCGAAGGCGGGAAACAAGTGCAATTGGAAATCGCGCACAATCTTAAAGAATTGTCGTTGCCTCTTGAAACGATTATACAGGCAACGGGGCTTTCCGTAGAAGAAATAGAAAGCCTGAAATAGCCGCCTGCAATATTGTTGATTCACAGCGGTGTCAAAATGGTGCTGTTTTTACCCTAAAGACACCGGTAAATGCTGATTTTAGGTCCAAATCCAATTTATAATGAAGAGCTGAAAGTACGATAGACGATGACGCGGGCCTCCGGTGAGAGGGTGACGGTGAAGCTGTTGCCTGTCGCTTCGTTTAATGTGCCTTGCCACCAGGCTGTCAGCTGGCGGTCGCGGATGGGCCAGCGTAGTCCGGTGGTGGAAATCGTGCCGGAAGGGGCGAGCGAGAAAAGGGACACTTGGGTTCCGGGATCGCTTGCCAGCGTAGTTGTTTGCCGGATAGGAGTGAAAATTCCATAGTCCGAGAGCATTTCTACCCGGCGGAACAGCGGGGCGTATTCCATCAGCAGCGAGATATTGCCTAACGTATGGTCTTCGCGCAGCCCGGTTGCCCCTAAGATCAGGACCTCCTGTTGTCCGGACTGGTGGGCGAAACGGACGGATTTCGTCAGGTCGTTTATTTCCTGGTCCTCCACGATATGGATGCGGTCGGCATAGCGCTCTCGAAAGCGGGACGGGATGCTGTCCAGGTCGCCGACGATGGCTGCCGGGGTGATGCCTGCTTTGTCCAGTGCCTCGACGGCCCCGTCACAGGCGATGACGACGGAGGCTTCGTGCAAAAGACGAAGCGGTAAAGCGGTTTGCGGAAAACTGCCGTTTGCTACGACTACGCAATTATAAGGTGCTATCATTTGTTCTTATTCCTTTCTTTTTCCAGGTGTATAATCCGACTGCCGCCAGTATGGCGTAGCAAATATAGAGAAACATTGTGGGATGGAGCCCGCGCAGGTAATAAAGATAGACGGACACGCAATTGACGATGATCCAGAATATCCAGTGTTCGATGATCCGGCGGGCCAGCATCCAGGTGGCGACGATTCCGACGGCGGTGGTAAAAGCATCGCCTGCCGGTATCGGCGAATCAGTGCAATAATGCAGGAAGTAATAGAGCAGCGCGAACAGGGCGAGGATGGCGGAGCTGATCCCGGCGAAAAGCAGGGGTGTCATGTTGCGGTAGAGGATCGTTTCCTGCGAGGGGGCGGTTTCTCCGCTCCCGGCCGTCTCGACCTTACGCCTGCGTGTCCATTGCCAGAAGCCGTATATGCTGATGGCTACATAGTATATGTTCAACCCCATATCTGCGTATATCTTCGAAAAGAAGAAGACAAAGACATAGACGAGGGAAGTGAGGAAGCCTACCACCCACATGGCCCGGTGCTGCCTGATCTCCAAAAACAGATAAAGCAGCCCGGTCAATACTCCGAAATATTCCAATAGTTGCATCTTTTAAAACTTGAAAGTGACTCGTGCCATTGCGTTTGTTCCTGCCTGGGTGAAATAGCCGTCTTCTTTATAGCGTTCGCCGCCGACGATTGCCGAGTAGACCCAGGCATTGGTTTCATACTGCTCGTTGAACAGGTTGTTAACCGTGACATCGAGGGCTATTTCTTTCATGAACTTCGGTTTGAAAATATATCCGACACGCAGATTGCTGACGAAATAGGGATCGATGGAACGGTCTTTGCAAGAGGTGTTGTCGATATACTGGCGGCCGACAAACTGGGAGTTGAAGCTTGCGCTGAATTGTTTCCAGCTGAAATTAAACATGCTGTTGGCGATGATGTCCGGCGAAAAGGCGATGTTGGTCGTCCCTAATTCGTTGCGGTCTTCGCGCAGAAAGTTCCAGTCGGCATCGTAGACTTCGATGCTTTCGGTGAAGTTCTTGATCTTGTTCCGGCTGAGTGTCAGGTTTCCGCTCCAGTCCAGCCAACGGGCGATTTCCACGCCTCCCGTGAGTTCTATCCCCATCCGGTAGCTGTCTTTGATATTGGAAGTGAGGGCTTCGCCGATTTCGCTGATCTTGCCGGTCAGGATCAGCTGGTTGCTGTAATCCATGAAGTAAAGGTTGGCACCGATGTGGAAACGGGAGTTTCCGAAACCGTAGCCGGCTTCATAGTCGTAGAGCGTTTCGTGCTGCGGGCGTTCGTTTCGGCCGGCTTCGGTGAAGTTGTCCCGGTTCGGTTCGCGGTTGGCCACCGAAAAAGAGACGAAAGCATTGTGGCCGCCTTTCTGGAAGTTAATGCCCGCCTTGGGGTTGAAGAAGTTCCAGTGCTTGTCGACATTCACGTGGTCGCCGGCTTTGTCGTCGCTACCTTCAATCGTGTAGTGGATGCCCCGGTACTGCATGTCCAGATAACCGTTCAAGTTGGGATGGAACTGGTAGTTGGCCTTGGCGTACATATTGTAATCCAGTTTGTCACCCGTGTTGCGGTAATATTCGTAGTCCGGTTCGGGAAGGCTGTTTGATTGCTTCGCCCATATGACACGCCCGAAGTGGTCGCCATCGTAGCGGTTGATGGCAGCTCCGGCTGAGAACTGTAAACGTTCTCCCCGGTAGTTGGCGCTGTAGATGGCTCCGTAGAAGTCATTTTCCAGCCATTTGCGGCGCACGAGGTCCGTCTTGGCGATGGTGTCTCCCTGGCTGTCGATATATAGGGGCAGTTTGTAGTCCTTGACCTTGGCTCCTCCTTTATAATCTTCATAATAGCCTGCCCCATGTGTGTAATGAAGTGTCAGGTTCATATTCCACAAATCGCTCAGGCGCTGGCTGGCTGTCAGGTGGTAGTTCTGCTGCTGGTAATTGTCTGTCTGGTTCTTGTAATATTTGGTGACCCCGTCTTCTTTGTATTCCCCGCAAGGGTTGTAGGTGCGGTCTGAATCCAGCAGATAGGAGGGGACTCCGGTCCAGGCCTGGTAGGTCTTCTCGATGCTGCCGAAAGTCTGGAAGCGGATCAGTGTGTTATCTCCGTAGTAAGCCGCCGAAGCAAAGTAGGAGTGCATGTTGGCCTTGGCCCGGTCGATGTATCCGTCGCTCTGGATATTGGAATAGCGGGCGTCGAAAACGAAATGGTCCTGCAGAAGCCCGGTTCCGAGCTTGACCATGTTTTTGACTGTTCCGAACGATCCGGCCGAAACCGAATATTCGGCATAAGGTTTCAATTCCGATTTCTGCGTCTGCATGGCGACGGTCGCTCCGAAGGCGGCTGCTCCGTTAGTCGAGGTTCCGGCTCCACGCTGTATCTGGATATTATCGACCGAAGAGGCGAAGTCCGGCATGTTCACCCAGAAGACCGTGTGCGACTCGGAGTCGTTTACCGGTACGCCGTTGACCGTGATGTTGATACGGTTGGCATCCGTTCCCCGGATGCGGAAGCCGGAATAGCCGATGCCTGTCCCTGCATCCGACGTCATGATCACGGACGGCGATTGGAGGATCAGGAAGGGAATGCCCTGTCCGTCGTTCCGGCGGTTCAGCTCGTCTTTTGTCAGTTCGCTGTAGGCGACCGGTGTCCCTTTGGCTACTTTGGTTGCGGTGACGACCACTTCGTCCAGCGAGATGTCTTTTGAGATTTTCAGAGAGTCGGCCGGTCCGGTCGTTTTGCCTTGCATCGACAATGCCACTAATGATGAGGCAATAATAAGAACACTTTTCATCCTTTTTCTTTTTGATAACCTGAATTTTAAAAGGAATAGCAGAGGTGAGCTGTTTTTACTGAAGATACACTTTTTCCCTTCGCCGGCATTACCCGATCAGGTTCAATGGGTATAATCTCAGCCTGCCTTCCTGTCTCTTGGATGTCATTCCGGCAAGCACCCCCTTATATTCGAGGGCAAAGGAACGAAAAAAACGGGTAATGACCAAATGGAGGAGTCTGGGTTAAAGAAAGAATGAATGGTGGAATTCCTCCTCCGTCATGATGATACAAGGAGTCTTTTTACCAACGAATAGTCTGTTGAAGTGGCTGCGAGCCTGGTTTTTGACATTTTCTTTAAATATGAAAATATATTCCGAATGGACGGCGCAATCGGATAAAAGATCTTTGGAATGAACGATCTTATCGATAATTTCTTGTTTGCCGATATTTTTAGGGTTCTTATAGTTGAAGCGCAATTCAACCAAAAGCATCTTTTTAGATGATGCCTCAATGCCGATTGTTATATCCATTGTGGCTTGTGGGCTGCATTTGTGTTGCTTTTTTTCAATTCTATCCAGATTTATGCACGTTTCATTTTGACAAAACAGGTTCCCTTTGCCTCCTTCTTGTGTAAAACAATCCGATATGAGTTGCAGGCAATCTTGATGTAGGCAACTCAATAGGTGGGTTTCGGTCATCTCTTTAGAATATTTCATTATTTGTTTCTCCATATTGGTTGATTCTGTCGATGGCGATATTGAAAGATCCAAATATCTCGTCGATTTCCGGTCCTAAAGCTTTATATGTGTATGTTCCTTTTTCCGTCTTTTCGGCTAAATAGAAGTTTAGCTTGTCGGAGATCTTTTCCTTTTCTGATATATATTTCAAAGCGCTGATCATATCCGGGTTATGACTGGCGATCAAGAATTTTACTCCCAGTTCTTTATTCAGCAAGGTGATGATGCGTGCAAATTCGACAATCCATTGCGGATGAAGGTGGGCTTCCGGTTCATCGATGATCAATAATGTTTTATTGTCTAAATATCCGTTTTTCAATAATATTTGCAGGATAGCGAACGATTTGATACCTGTTGCACAATCCAGCAGGTTTATAATTAACC
>DXRF01000190.1 GCA_019411205.1 Parabacteroides sp.
ATCGACATGTACAAGGAAAGCGGATGGCTCCCGAAGTGGGAACTGTACGGACGCGAGACGCTGACGATGGAAGGTGATCCGGCTATCCCTTATATCGTGGATGCTTATATGCGCGGTTTGCGCGATTACGATATCGAGACTGCCTACGAAGGCATGCGCAAGGGGGCTACTACTCCCGGTGAGTTCAACCTGCTCCGCCCGGACAATAACGACTATATGAGCAAAGGCTATGTCCCCTTGCGCGAACAGTATGATAATTCGGTTTCGCATGCTTTGGAATATTATATCGCCGACTGGAATCTCTCGTTGTTGGCAGATGCGTTGGGAAAGAAGGAAGACGCCAAGCTGTTCCGTGAGCGGGCTATGGGCTATAAGCATTACTATTGCAAGGAGTTCGGTACGCTTCGTCCCATCCTGCCCGACGGGACGTTCTATTCCCCTTTCGATCCGAAGCAGGGAGAGAACTTCGAGCCGAGCCCCGGTTTCCATGAAGGAAACGCCTGGAACTACACGTTCTATGTCCCTCACGACATCAAGGGCCTTGCCAAACTGATGGGCGGTCAGAAGAAGTTTGTCGATAAGTTGCAGATGGTCTTCGACAAAGGGTACTACGATATGGCAAACGAGCCGGATATCGCCTATCCGTATCTCTTCAGCTATTTCAAGGGAGAAGCCTGGCGTACGCAAAGGCAGGTCCGCGAACTGCTGGGCAAATATTACCACAATGCCCCCAACGGGCTTCCCGGCAACGACGATACGGGGACGATGTCTACCTGGGCGATCTTTTCGATGATGGGATTCTATCCCGCCTGTCCCGGTGACCTGGATTATGTCCTGACCTCGCCGACTTTCGACAAGGTGACGATCCGACTGGATGAGAAGTTCTATCCGAAAGGCAGCCTGGTGATCGAATCCTCCCATCGGACACCGGATGATATCTACATTAAGGAAGTGACGGCCGGTGGCAAGAAGCTGAAAGGCTATACGATCTCGCAACAGGAACTGGTCAATGCCGGGACGTTGCGGTTCACATTGGAAAGCAAACATTAACCGGATACCGGATAAGAGGTGTTCCCTGCCGATATGATTTTAGTTTCATCGGCAGGGAATTTTTGTTTCATGTAAGGGAAACCTGCGTTTCATGCAAGAGGAACCTTCATTTCATGTAAGAGAACCTTTCGTTTCATACTTGTGAAACTCCTTTTGCAATAAAATATTTAGATGCCGCAGTCCGGTTTTTCGGTGCATTTGGCAATAACATCCTTATATATTATTATCTTTGCAGCCATAGTTTGAAAATAATAGTTTAATCCATATCATATGTATAGAACAAGAACATGTGGCGACCTGCGCCTCGCCGATGAAGGCTTGGTGATTACGCTGGCCGGCTGGGTACAGAAAACCCGTAAGATGGGTGGCATGACGTTCGTGGATATCCGCGACCGTTACGGTATTACACAATTGGTGTTTAACCAGGAAGTTGATGCCGCTCTTTGTGAGAAAGCAAATAAACTGGGACGCGAATATGTTATCCAGGTAACGGGAACCGTTCGCGAACGTTCCAGCAAAAACCCGAATATCCCTACCGGTGAGATCGAAATCATCGTTTCGGAACTGAATGTCCTGAATGCAGCCGTGACTCCTCCTTTCACGATTGAAGACGATACGGACGGGGGTGACGACCTGCGTATGAAATACCGTTATCTGGATTTGCGCCGCAACGCCGTCCGCAAGAACTTGGAACTGCGTCATCGTATGGCTTTCGAGGTGCGTAACTATCTGGATAAGCAGGGATTCCTGGAAGTGGAAACTCCGGTGTTGGTCAACTCTACGCCTGAAGGGGCGCGTGACTTTGTCGTGCCTTCCCGCATGAATCCCGGACAGTTCTACGCGTTGCCCCAGTCACCGCAGACATTGAAGCAGTTGTTGATGGTTTCCGGTTTCGACCGTTATTTCCAGATCGTGAAATGTTTCCGTGACGAAGACCTGCGTGCGGACCGTCAGCCCGAATTTACACAGATCGACTGCGAAATGAGTTTTGTGGAACAAGAAGATGTGTTGAACATTTTCGAAGGAATGGCCAAGCATCTGTTCAAGGTGATCCGTGGTGTCGAAATAAAAGAGGCTTTCCCGCGTATGACTTGGCATGACGCCATGAAATATTACGGAAGCGACAAGCCGGACCTGCGTTTCGATATGAAGTTTGTCGAACTGATGGACATCATGAAGGGACATGGTTTCTCCGTATTCGATAGCGCTGCTTATGTCGGCGGTATCTGTGCGGAAGGGGCAGCTTCCTATACGCGCAAGCAATTGGATGCGCTGACCGAGTTTGTGAAACGTCCGCAGATCGGTGCAAAGGGCATGGTATACGCCCGTGTGGAAGCCGACGGCAATGTGAAGTCGAGCGTGGACAAATTCTATACCCAGGAAGTATTGCAGCAGATGAAGGAAGCCTTTGGTGCAAAACCGGGCGACCTGATCCTGATCCTTTCCGGCGACGATGCGATGAAGACGCGCAAACAGCTCTGCGAATTGCGTCTGGAAGTGGCCGGTCAGTTGGGCTTGCGTGACAAGGACAAGTTCGCTCCTCTGTGGGTGATCGACTTCCCGCTGTTCGAGTGGAGCGAAGAAGACCAGCGTTTCTATGCTATGCACCATCCGTTTACTTCTCCCAAACCCGAAGATATTCCTTTGTTGGATAGTGATACGGGAGCTGTCCGTGCAAATGCATACGACATGGTGATCAATGGTGTCGAAGTGGGTGGCGGTTCCATTCGTATCCACGACAGCAAATTGCAGGATAAGATGTTCCAGTTGTTGGGCTTCACCGAAGAAAAGGCACAGGAACGTTTCGGCTTCCTGATGAATGCCTTCAAATATGGTGCACCTCCTCACGGTGGTCTGGCTTACGGCCTGGATCGTTGGGTATCTCTGTTTGCCGGTCTGGATTCTATCCGTGACTGTATCGCGTTCCCGAAAAACAACTCTGGTCGCGATGTCATGCTGGATGCGCCCGGACAGCTGGATGATTCGCAGTTGGAAGAACTGCATTTATCAATTACAATGGACAATTGATAATTGATAATTAAAAGAGAAATAGGATTGCAAAGCATAAAGGCAATTGATAATGGACGATTGGCAATTAGGAGAGAAAATAGTCTCGCGAAACCTAATTGTCAATTGTCAGTTCTCAATTGTCAATTAAAAACAAAGTTTTTATGAAGGTTAAGGATATACTGAAAGAAATCGAGCAATACGCTCCGTTGCCATTGCAGGAGAGCTTTGACAATGCAGGTGTGCAGGTCGGTGATGTGAATCAGCCGGCTACCGGTGCGCTTCTTTGCCTCGACGTCACCGAAGAGGTGGTGGATGAGGCGATAGAGATGGGGTGTAACCTGATTATCTCTCATCATCCTTTGGCCTTTAAAGCATTCAAATCCTTGACCGGCTCGACCTATATCGAGCGGTGCATGATGAAAGCCTGCAAGTACGACTTGGTGATCTATGCCGCCCATACCAATCTCGATAATGCGGCAGGTGGTGTGAACTTCCGTCTGGCAGAACTGATCGGACTGGAGAATGTCCGTGTCCTGAGCCCCCAGAAAGGTGCTTTGCTGAAGTTGGTTACGTTTGTGCCGGAGGCCTGTGCCGATTTGGTGAGGACAACCTTGTTCAATGCGGGAGCCGGAACGATAGGCGACTATGATTCCTGCAGTTTCAACCTGCCGGGCAGCGGAACTTTCCGTGCCGGTGAAGGGACGACCCCGTTCTGTGGCGAAATAGGGGAGTTGCATGTGGAGCCGGAAATCCGTATCGAAATGATATTGCCCGCTTTCCGCAAATCGACGGTGACCCGTGCATTGCTTTCCGTCCACCCGTATGAAGAGCCGGTGTTCGATTTCTATCCTTTGGATAATGCTTGGAACCAGGTCGGTTCGGGGGTAGTGGGAGAGTTGCCCGAAGAAGAAGGTGAACTGGCCTTCCTGCAACGGATCAAGGAACTGTTTCAAGTGGGGTGCGTGAAACATTCCGCCTTGACCGGAAGGCCGATACGGGAAGTCGCTTTGTGCGGGGGAAGCGGTGCCTTCCTGATCAAAGACGCAATCAATTACGGTGCGGATGTTTTCATTACGGGAGAGGCTAAGTATAATGACTTTTACGATGTGGAAGACCGGATTCTGCTGGCGGTTATTGGTCATTATGAAAGTGAAGTCTGTACAAAAGACATCTTTTATAACATAATATCGAAAAAATTCCCTACCTTTGCGGTACATTTTTCGAATGTTAATTCAAACCCGGTAAAATATTTATAGAATGGCTACAGATAAACAATCTGCTGAAAAAGAGATTACAGTTGAAGAAAAGCTTTCTACGCTGTATCAGCTTCAGACGATGATGACTGAAATTGATAAGATCAAGACGCTTCGCGGTGAACTTCCTTTGGAAGTACAGGACCTGGAAGATGAGATCGCAGGTCTGGAAACACGTCTTCAGAACTATCAGTCAGAAATTAAAGACTTTGAGAATGCTGTTGTAGAACAGAAACATAAGATTACGGAGTCAACCGGTCTGATTGAAAAATATAAAGCGCAGTTGGATAACGTGCGTAACAACCGTGAGTTCGACAACTTGTCAAAAGAAATAGAATTCCAGGGACTTGAAATCGAGTTCTCTGAAAAGAAGATTCGTGAATTCGGTGATGCGATCAACCGTAAGAAGGAAGATATTGCCGAACTGTCCGAAAGACTGGAAGGCCGTAAGGCTGACTTGGTTCAGAAGAGAAGCGAACTGGAACAGATCATTTCCGAAACCAAGCAGGACGAAGAGAAACTGCGCGAAAAAGCAAAGAAACTGGAAGCGAATATCGAACCGCGTCTGTTGACTGCTTTTAAACGTATCCGCAAGGGGGCACGCAACGGTCTGGCTGTCGTATATGTGCAGCGTGGTGCCTGCGGTGGTTGTTTTAACAAGATTCCGCCCCAGAAGCAGTTGGATATCAAGTTGCGTAAAAAAGTGATTGTTTGCGAATACTGTGGTCGTATCATGATCGACCCTGAATTGGCAGGTATAGAAGAATAATCGGATGCGCGACGTTGTCCGTGCATATATAGAGAAATATCGGTTGCTTACAGAAAGCCGTCCGGTCCTGGTCGGTGTAAGTGGCGGAGCAGATTCAATAGCCCTACTCACCATTTTGGTGGAGTCGGGCTATTCCTGTATTGCGGCACATTGTAATTTTCATTTGCGGGGAGACGAATCCCTGCGTGACGAACAGTTTGTTAGAGAGTATGCCCAAAAATTGAATGTTCCTTTTCTGATGACGGACTTCGATACCCGGAAATACGCGGCCGACCGGCATCTCTCCATTGAAATGGCTGCCCGCGAGTTGCGCTATGGCTGGTTCGAAGAACAGCGTGTCGCAACTGGAGCACAGGCTGTCGCCGTGGCTCATCATCGTGACGACAGTGTGGAAACGCTTTTGATGAATCTGGTACGCGGAACCGGTATCCGGGGAATGAGCGGGATACGTCCGAAGAACGGTTTCGTGGTGCGCCCTTTGCTTGCCGTGAGCCGTGAGGATATCTTGGAGTGGCTTGCCGGGCGCGGTTTGACGTATGTGACCGACAGCACCAACCTTTCCGATGCCTATACGCGTAACTTTATCCGTTTGCGTGTCCTTCCGCTTCTGAAGGAAATCAATCCTTCTGTGAGAAATGCAATCGCCCGTACGTCCGAACATCTGTCGGCGGCCGAAGCCGTTTATCTGCATGTGGTGGAAGAGGCGAGGAATACCGTGGTCGAGCAAGGAGACCGCCTTTCTATTGCCACCTTGATGCGTTATCCGTCTCCTGATGCTATTTTATACGAGTTGCTCAAAACCTATAACTTTACTCGCCCGGTGGCAGAGGATGTTTATTTGTCTCTGACGAAGGAATCGGGCAAAACCTTTTTCTCTTCGACACACCGGTTGATAAAAGATCGGGACTATTTATTGTTGTCTCCCCTTGTAAAAGAAGAGGTTCGTGAATATACACTGACCGGCGGCGAGAAAGTTTGGTCCGGTCCTGTTGAACTTTCTTTCGAGAAGATGGTTATTAAGGAAGATTTCCATATCCGGAAAGATAAAAATATCGCCTATTTTGATTACGACAAACTGACTTTTCCGCTTACCCTGCGTACATGGAAAGAGGGAGATTGGTTTATTCCTTTTGGTATGAAAGGGCGGAAGAAATTAAGCGATTATTTCTCGGATCATAAATTCAGCCGTTTCGATAAAGAACGGACGTGGCTTTTATGCAGCGGAGACGCTGTTGCCTGGATTGTAGGAGAACGTTCCGATAATCGTTTTTGCCTGGACAAAACAACTAAAAGTGTGTTAGTTGTGAA
>DXRF01000191.1 GCA_019411205.1 Parabacteroides sp.
AATATAAAATCATGGAGAAGCCTTATGTAGTAGGTATCGATATAGGTGGTACCAATACTGTTTTTGGCGTAGTAGATGCAAGAGGAACAATCTTGTACAGTAGTTCAATTAAAACCGGTAAGTATACTGACATCGACGATTATGTCAGCGAACTTGCAAATGGCTTGAAATTAGTAATCGACCAGGCTGGTGGCGTAGACAAAATAAAAGGTATAGGCGTAGGAGCTCCGAACGGAAACTTCTTTAACGGTTGTATCGAATTTGCACCGAACCTTCCTTGGAAAGGAAAAATTCCCTTGGCTCAGCTGATCAGCGAGAAGTTGGGCGGTGTACCCGTGGCATTGACAAACGATGCGAATGCGGCTGCTATCGGTGAAATGACGTATGGCGCTGCTCGTGGTATGAAAGACTTTATCGTGATCACATTAGGAACAGGTGTCGGAAGCGGTATCGTAATCGGTGGTAACCTGGTTTACGGACATGACGGATTTGCAGGTGAGCTGGGTCACGTGATCATGCGTCGTAACAACGGACGTCCTTGTGGTTGCGGTCGTCAAGGTTGTCTGGAAGCATATGCTTCTGCTACAGGTGTTGCCCGTACGGCACGCGAATTTCTGGAAATCCGCAAGGACGACAGTTTGCTTCGCGAACTGGACCCGGACGAAATCACATCCAAAGATGTGTATGATGCTGCTATGAAGAACGACAAGTTGGCTTTGGAAATCTTCGAATTCACAGGCAACATCCTGGGTGAAGCATTCGCAGATTTCGTTGCTTTCTCAAGCCCAGAAGCGATCATCCTGTTCGGCGGCCTGACTAAAGCCGGAGATCTGATCATGAATCCGATCAAGCGTTCAATGGAAAAGAACATGCTGAAAGTGTTCGAAGGCAAGACTAAATTATTATTCTCCCAATTGAAAGAAAGCGATGCAGCCGTATTGGGTGCAAGCGCACTGGGATGGGAAGTGAAATAAATTGACAATTGACAATTGACAATTTAAGGGGATGACTCCTTCTTTTGTCAATTGTCAATTGTTTATTATCAATTGGACAAAGTGCATCCTTTACATCAATTTGAATACTGTCCCAAATGCGGAGCCAAGGCATTCGTGGAACGTAACGAGAAAGCCAAACAGTGTACGGCTTGCGGGTTCGTTTATTACTTCAATCCATCCTCTGCTGTCGCCTGTTTTATCCGCAATTCAAAAGGAGAACTGCTGTTGGTACGCCGGGCCAAAGAACCTGCCAAAGGAACGCTCGATCTGCCGGGTGGCTTTGTCGACATGTATGAATCAGCCGAAGATGCAGCCCGCCGGGAAGTAAAAGAAGAAACGGGGCTTGACATCGCCGGTTGCCGTTATCTATTTTCCATCCCCAATCTTTATCCCTATTCCGGCTTCGAAGTGCATACGGTCGATATGTTTTTCGAATGCCTCACCGAATCCTTCGACGGAGCAAAGGCAGAAGACGATGCTGCCGAAATCATTATTCTGCCAACCAACCAGTTGAATCCGGACGATTTCGGATTGCAATCTATCAAAAAAGCAGTAGACCGCTATATAAAGTAATATATTTCTTATATTTGCAACTTAGAACCAACATATACCGTTATATTTATATATATCTGTATTATAAAAGCTAAGGAGTGATGAAAAGAATACTTATTCCACTGTGCATAGTGGTGGGAAGTCATGTCGCATACGGGCAGCGGTCGTACCAGTTTGATGCACCAGATCGCCTATTTGTCGAAGGGAAAGAGTTGTTTAGTTTAAAAAATTATGCCGGTTGCATTGACAAACTGGAAGCCTATAAGCAGCATTCCACCAATGCCGACCTGATCCAGGAGGCAGACTATATGCTGGTCTATGCCGCATACGAACAGGGGCGCCCCAATGCAGACGAATTACTAAAGGACTACCTGGAAGAATATCCGGCTTCCCGCCATAGTGACGAGATCGGTTACATGATCGGTTCCGTGCATTTCGAACGCGGAGAATATGAAAAAGCTATTTTCTGGTTCAACGAGGCCGATATCGACATGCTGAGTCCCGAACAGCAGGAGGCTTATTCTTTCCGCCTGGCTTATTCGCTGTTACAGACCGGCGAGATGGAAAAGGCACGCAGCTATTTCGCCCGGATCGAGCAGGTCGGAGACAAATACAAGGAAGCTTCGACCTATTATGTCGCCTACATCGACTATGCAATGGGGAATTACAACAAAGCCCTGCTCGAATTCTCCCGTCTGAAAGAAAGCCCGAAATACCGCGAGCAGTCGCAATACTACATCGCACAGATTTATTTTATTCAAAGTAAATACGAAAAAGTGGTGAAAGAAGGAGAAGAACTTCTCTCCCTCTATCCCGACAGCAAGAACAACAGCGAGATGTTCCGGATTGTCGGCGATTCATATTACCACTTAGGCGACCAGGGTAAAGCGATCCAGATGTTGAGCAAGTATGTTTCATCTACAGAAAATCCGCTCCGCAGCGATCTGTACATCTTAGGTGTATGCTACTTCAATAAAGGGAACTACAGCAGTGCGGTCAACTCACTGAGCCGGACCGTACGCCAGAACGACGAGCTGACACAGAACGCCTATCTCTATCTCGGCCAGTCTTACCTGAAGTTAGGCGACAAAAACAATGCCCGTATGGCATTCGAAGCAGCCGCCACCTCTTCATTCGACAAGCAGATAAAGGAAGTTGCCATGTACAACTATGCGTTGCTCATCCACGAAACAGCATTTACTGGTTTCGGCGAATCGGTAACCATCTTCGAAGACTTCCTGAACGATTTCCCGAATTCGCAATATGCAGACAAGGTGAACGACTATCTGGTCGAAGTCTACCTGACTACCAAGAACTACGAAGCCGCCTTGAAATCGATCAACAAGATCAAACATCCGAGCATCAAAATATTGGAAGCCAAACAGGATATTCTTTTCCAACTCGGAACACAAGCTTTCACCAATGTCAAACTGGATGATGCCGTCAGTCTGTTCAGCCAGGCAATCCAGCTCGGTTCCTATAATATGGAAGCCCGCAACGACGCCTATTTCTGGCGCGGCGAATCCTACTACCGCATGGGAGAATATGAAAATGCAATATCAGACTATCGCACATATCTGAACAATACGCGCCAGCGCAATACAGACATGTATGCCTTGGCTCATTATAACTTAGGTTACGGCTATTTCAAACTGCGGGATTACAGTGCGGCCCTGAACCGCTTCCGTCAATATGTCGACTTGGAAAGCAACCAGCAGGCTGCTTCCCTGGCAGACGCTTACAACCGTATTGGTGACTGCCTGTATCAGAACCGTCAGTTCAGCCTAGCCGAAGAGAACTATTCACACGCAGCCCGGTTGTCTCCATCCGCAGGCGATTACTCGATCTACCAGAAGGGATTCCTGTCTGGGTTACAGAAAGATTATAGAGGCAAGATCAGCGCAATGGACCGCCTGATCAGCGAATATCCGGAGTCGCAGTATGTAGACGATGCGTTGTTCGAAAAAGGACGTTCCTATGTATTGCTCGAAAACAGTTCTTCCGCCGCACAAGCGTTCGAAAAGCTGATCCGCGAATTTCCCCAGAGCAGCCTGGCACGTAAAGCCGGCATCCAGCTCGGCCTGCTTTACTACAACGACAACCAGCCGGAAAAGGCGCTCACAGCCTACAAGCAGGTTATCAGCAACTACCCGGGCAGCGAAGAGGCTAAAATCGCTTTGCAAGATTTGAAGTCCGTCTATATCGACCTCAACGACATCAATGCTTATGCCAGCTATGTGAATTCCATAGGCGGTAACATCCGCTTGGAAGTAGGCGAACAAGACTCGCTGACCTATATCGCCGCCGAAAAGCTCTTCATGCGCGGTGACAACGACGGTGCTCGCCGCAGCCTGGTGGGTTACCTGCAAACATTCCCTGAAGGAGCGTTCAGTTCAAATGCCAACTTCTACTTAGGTAGCATTGCTTTCGCCAAGAAAGAGTTTGACGAAGCCATCCAACGGTTCAAATCGGTCATTGCCAGCGTCGACACCAAGTTCCTCGAAGAATCGGTTGCCCGGACGGCTGAAATAGAATATTTGGGCAAAGATTATCCGGCTGCTTTGGAAAGCTTCAAACGTCTGCAGATCGTAGCCGAAAACCCGGAAAACAGACAAGCTGCCCGCTTAGGTATCATGCGCTGCGCTTTGCAGACCGGACAGCAGAAGGACGCGCTTTTGGCCGCAGATGAGTTGCTAAAAGAACCAAAACTGTCTCCCGAACTGGAAGCCGAAGCCCGTTACGTGCGTGCTAAAGCCTATATCGACCAGAAACAGGCGAACAAAGCACTTGCCGACCTAAAAGCATTGAGCAAAGACACCCGTACGGTACACGGTGCGGAAGCCAAATATCTGTTGGCCCAACTGTATTATGACACCAACGATGACAAAAATGCCGAAAAGGTGTTGATGAACTTCATCGAGAACGGTACGCCTCACCAATACTGGCTGGCCCGCGGATTTATCCTGCTGGCCGACATCTATATCCGCCAAGGTGATGACTTCCAGGCTCGTCAATACCTCACCAGCCTGCAGAACAATTATAAGGGTGATGACGATATCGCCGGTATGATAGAAAATAGATTGGGTAAACTTAAGAACTAAGAAGAAGTGATGAAGACAATATACAACATCAAAGCATTGTGTGTGATGGCCCTGTTGGGGAGCGTCGCTACCGCCAGTGCACAGGAAGATAAAACGAAGGAAAAAGACCTGAACCGGGAAATGACACTCGAACGCGAATATGACCCGACCGTACAGGACGCCAGCAAAGTGAACACGCTGCCGGTCATCAAAGAGCCGGTTGTCAAGAAGATGCCGATCGACTATGCAACCTTTACCGTCCCGACTGATCCGGAGAAGGAGATCAGCCTTCTGCCTTCAGGCAACATCATGACGGATATCCAGTATAACAAACGTCGCGGCTATTTCAACTTCGGTGGTGGCACGTATCTGAACTTGAACGGCGATTTGGGCTACCACATCCTGAGCACGGACAAGGACAAACTGAATATCTGGTTCTCTCATCGCTCGACGAACGGGAAGGTGAAATATATCGATACGGATTTCGACAAGGTCAAGGCCAAATTGAATGATAATTTAGGTGGCCTCAACTTCAAGCACGTATTTGAAAAGCTATCGTTGGACATGGGGGTCAAATACGGATACTCTGCATTCAATTACTACGGGTTACCGGTTTACAGTCCCGAATCATCAGTAACATTAGTTCCGGAAAATTTCGACCGTGAGACCAATCAGGTCAATCAGACTATCCAGGCAAAGATCGGAGTCGAATCAAAAGAAGACGCTCCTGTCGGCTATCTGTTAGATCTCGGATATACCAACTTCTCCCATAAATATGCGTTAAGCAAGGAACAGGACGGACCTACGGAACATACTTTCGACGTCAAGTTCGATTTAAACGCCCGTTTCGGCGGTGAGCAGCGCATCGGATTAGGAGGTAACGTGGAATATTTCAATTACAGCCTGCCGACAATGGGCGGACAGGAATATTTAGAATTTGAAAACCATGCCGAAGCAACTCTTTCGCCTTATTACAAGGTGTCGGGAGACAATTGGAATTTGAAGTTAGGTGCCAACATCATGTTCGTGACTGGCGACAACAGTAAATTTATGGCTTCCCCGAACATCACGGCCAACGTGGAAGTGGCTGATAAAACCGAGCTTTACCTGGTTGCCGGTGGCAAGCTCTATTCAAACAGCATGTACGAAATTTCGCAAGTCAACCGCTATATCAACCCGACGATGGAACTGCTTCCGTCCCGTAACTATCTGGATGGAACGGTCGGTATCAGAAGCGGTATCGCTCCCGGTTTCTGGTTCGATGTATTCGGCGGTTATAAGATCACGAACGATGAAGTCTTCTTCGTCCCGTCTCTTCTCGCCCCAAGTATGCAAGGCGACATTTTTGCCAATACCAGCATAGCGATGCAAGCAAATGCGAAACATGCGTTTGGCGGTGTCAATCTGAAATACAGCTACCAACAATTATTCGATATCAACTTGAAAGGCGTTTACAACAATTGGAATGTCGACGATATCGAAGACGCTTACGGTAAACCCGAAATGGAATTGACAGCCGGTGTCACCGTCCGCCCGATCAGCCAGGTAACGGCTTCTCTGGATTATTATTTGGCAACCGGCCGCAAGACTTTCTTAGGAAAACCGGAAGGCGAAAAGATGAAAAACATCAACGAACTCAACCTCACCGGAACATACACCCTTAACGACACCTTCGGGCTGTATCTGAAACTGAACAACGTCCTGTTCCAGAAATACGAACTCTACTACGGCTATCC
>DXRF01000192.1 GCA_019411205.1 Parabacteroides sp.
TTCTATAGCTGATTCGAATACATAACGGGTAATGAATTGTGGGATGAAATCAGTTATCCCTAATTCCTCCCGTACTTCCCGGCGAAGGGCATCTTCAACCGTTTCACCATAGTCGATATGGCCTCCTACAGCCGTATCCCATTTACCGGGTTGGATATCTTTGTTCATCGAACGCTTCTGCAGATAGAGGTCGCCCGCTTTATTGAAAATATGCAGGTGTACTACCGGATGTAACATCTTCGATCCGCTATGGCACTCTTTGCGGGTAGCTTTTCCTATTGTCTCTCCCTCTTCATTAACCAAAGGGAAACACTCTTCTTTCATTGATTTTAGATTATTAAAATCCATTTTGTTTTAAAATACTTTATCGTTCTTTATCAGTTATGTTTTCACGTTCTGATTTGTCGTAAATAAAGTGCAAACCTGTTTGTTGGTTTAATCCTTTCCAATCCTACTGATCGTTTTTATCAATTCCTCATCCGACAATCCTTCTCCATAAGTGACGTAATCCATGCGGAAAGTACAACCATTCTTATATTCAGAACAGCCGTAAGCTGTTTTCCCACGTAAGATACTGCCTTTCTTGCAGATCGGGCATACCGGCTTTGCGGGAATGATTGTTGTTTCCGGCTGGCCGGCAGTCTTTTCCTTCTTGGCACGCGGTTTGCGCGGTTTCTTTTCTTTCTGCACCTTTTCGGTTTGGGGATTTTCCGGGGCAGCCTGTTCGATCGTGATGGTGCGTCCGGTTTGGTCGGAGAGGACGTTGAGCACTACCTGGTGGACCATCTGTTTAAGTTCTTCCAAAAAAGTACGGGCCTCGTAGGTACCACGTTCAATCTGTCGGAGTTTCTTTTCCCAAAGACCGGTCAGTTCAGCGCTTTTCAACAGTTCTTCCTGTATCGTGCCGATGAGTTCTACGCCTGTAGCCGTAGGGAACAGGTTCTTTCGTTCCTTGCGGATATAATTGCGTTTGAACAACGTCTCGATGATGGCGGCGCGGGTGGAAGGACGGCCTATACCGTTTTCCTTCAATGCGTCTCGCAATTCATCATTGTCCACCAGTTTACCGGCGGTTTCCATTGCGCGAAGCAGTGTCGCTTCGGTGTAGGGTTTGGGTGGTTGTGTCCATTTCTCGCCTAATGTTGGTTTGTGGGGACCGCTTTCTCCTTTTACGAAATCTGGTAATACACCTTCTTCGTCTGACGGTTCGGCATCCGGGTCCTTCTGCTCAGCTCCGAACACGACACGCCATCCCGGTTTCAGTATTTGCTTGCCTGTTACCTTGAAATCCACCTTGTCGACTTTGCCCAATACCGTAGTAGTCGATATTTCGCAGTCCGGATAAAAAGCCGCGATGAAACGGCGGGCCACCAGGTCGTACACCTTCCGTTCGTTGTCTGTCAGGTTACGTGCCGGTACACCAGTCGGAATAATGGCATGGTGGTCCGTTACCTTCGAGTTGTCGAACACACGTTTGTCTTTCCTTATTTTCACCTTCAGCAGCGGGGCTGTCAAGTCTGCATAGTCTACCAGGCCGCTAAGTGTGTTGGGGACTTTCGGATAGATGTCGTCACTCAAGAAAGTGGTATCGACACGTGGATAGGTTGTTACTTTCTTTTCGTATAGCGATTGGATCAGCTTCAACGTATCGTCTGCAGTGAAAGCAAACTTCTTGTTGCATTCCACCTGCAACGAAGTCAGGTCGAAAAGGCGGGGAGCATATTCCTTGCCTTTCTTTCCAGATATGTCGGTGACGGTGAAATCTTTTTGCCGGACTATTTCCAAGAAGGCTTCCCCTTCTTCCTTTTTCGTGAATTTGCCTTTGGTGGCCGAGAAGGTCGTGTTCCGGTAGACTGTTTTCAATTCCCAATAGGGTTCCGGTTTGAAGTTGTCTATTTCGGCTTGCCGGTTTACGATAAGCGCAAGGGTAGGCGTCTGTACTCGTCCTATGGAGAGCACTTGCCGGTTTTGTCCGTAGCGAAGTGTGTAGAGGCGTGTCGCGTTCATGCCTAACAGCCAGTCACCGATAGCACGGGAAAGGCCGGCCTCATACAATTTGGTGAAATCGGACTGTTCTTTCAGGTGTTGGAAACCTTCGCGGATCGCTTCTTCAGTCAACGAAGATATCCACAGGCGGTAGATCGGACATTTACAGCCGGCCTTTTGCATCACCCAGCGCTGGATCAGTTCTCCTTCTTGGCCGGCATCCCCGCAGTTGATGACCATTTCGGCATTCTGCATCAACTCTTCGATTATTTTGAATTGTTGTTCGTATGTCGGGTTGCTGATCAGCTTGATCCCAAACCGGGGTGGGATCATTGGGAGAGAAGCCAAACTCCATCGTTTCCAGTTGTCCGAATAATCATTGGGTTCTTTAAGAGTGCACAGATGTCCGAAAGTCCAGGTAACCTGATACCCGTTTCCTTCAATATACCCGTTCATCCTTTTAGTCGCCCCGAGTACTTCTGCAATTTCGCGTGCTACACTGGGCTTTTCAGCTATACATACCTTCATTCGTAAAACACTCTTTTTTGAAACTGTCTTGCAAAAATACGCTTTCTTGATGACTTCCCGAAATCATATGTGTGATTTAAATAATCCTTTTAGATAGTTCGTTAAATCTGATAATTTGACATTGTGCTTCGTCTCTATGTTTACTGTACTTATAAAAAATGTTGTGAATAACGGGCGTGTGTTTAGTAGTCCTCGTTCTTATTTCTGACCGATCATGCAGGATGAGTTAACCCGATGTCCGTCTTTGATTCAGAATTCTGGGTGGTGATAAAGACCAAAAAAGAGGAAAGAGTTGTCTCTTTTTATTTGCTGATCCTTTCTGTGACGGAGACACCGGTGTCGGCTGTTATGCCTTGCAGTTCCACGTACTCTACATGGAGCGGATTGTTGGGACTGGCTTTGACATACAAGGATTGTAGGATGGCTTGCCGGTTGTTTATCTTGACGTGGCAGACGAAGTGATCTTTTTCCCGGCAGACTGTCAGTTCTCTTTCCGGATAGGCAGTGAGGGTGATCGTGCAGGTCTGCTCCGTCTGCGAAACCACTTTGTAGCCGTAAGCCATCTTCTTTTGTATGAAACTTAATCCGTTGGTTTTTCCCGGCTCCTTTTCCCGGTTCAACCAATAAACATTAATGGGTTCTTTGGTGTCCAGTTTGCCATTGGTTTGGTTGGCATCGTAACAGACGAGATTACGGTTCAAGCTGCGTGCAATGTGGAAAAGCCGATCCGGTGTCGGATATGTGGAGTTTGGGTCGGTATCTCGGTTGTTCGCATAAGCATGAATGGAAGTACTCCATAACAAGTAATATAGCAATGATAGTCTTGCCATAAAGTGGATGATATTGTTCATGGTCGTTTGTTTTTATGGTATGAATGTCATTAAATGAGTTGTTCCACAAGTGTGAGCTGACGAGTCACGACTGTGGAACGATTTGTTGTTACCGGATTATATCTTGGAAAGCGGTGTATTAAACTGTATTATTCGATATTCTTCCTGATCTTGGTCAGGTATTCTTTCATTCTTTCCGAATCTTTGTTTTTGATAATTTCCTGCAAGATATCCAGTTCCTCTTGGATGCGTGCGATCTGATGAGGTGTGCGCGGGTTGAAAAGGATTTCTGTCAATAGATAGTCGTCTTCGGAAAGCAGGCCTCTGGCTATCTTCATGTGACGTTTGAAAGTTGTACCCGGAGCATCCTGGTGTTTCATCGTGGCAGCAAATACCATTGTGGATGCAAACGGAATGCCGAGTGAATAAGCCACGACTTTGTCATGTTCTTCGAAAGTATATTCGCAGATATGTAGGCGCAGGCTGGAATAGATATCTTTGAAGAATATTTTTCCCAGATGATCCCCTTCGGAGATAATGATCGTATTTTCTTTCTCCAGTTGTCCCAAATTGGCGAATGTTGGACCAAACATCGGGTGGGTAGAAACATACGGGAAGCCACATGTTTCGTAAAATTCTTTCAGGTGTGTCTTGACCGATGCGATATCCGAGATGATACAGTATGGCTGCAGGTAAGGCATGACACTCTTGAATGCTTCGATCGTATAGCTCAGTGTCACGCAATTGATGACTAATTCGGGTTTGAATTCGGCAACTTCTTCCGGCTTCTGCAGGCGAAGGGCGTTGTATATGAAACGCATCCGTTTTGGATCGCTCTCAAGTACGGCTACTTCATGTTCAAAACTAAGTAAATCGGTGAAGAAAGATCCCATCTTCCCTGCACCCAATATCAATATTTTCATTATCAGTAATTGTTTAATGTATTAATGTGTCCATAATAATGTGCCAATGTACCAATTAAAGAGAATGTCCCATTGGCAAATTGGCATATTAGCTCATTGGCACATTATTATTATTGTTCATTCATGATGATCATCTGCTGGCGGACGGATTCTTCATGAATTTCTTTCAGGATTTCTTTTACAAAGTCTGTACTCAAATCCATCTGTTCACCCATATTGGAACGCTTTTCCAAAATCTCGCTGTAGCGCGGTGATTGTAGGATCGGCATATTGTGTTCTTTCTTGTACACGCCGATCTCGCGGGAGATGCGCATACGTTTAGCCAGCAGTTCCAATAGTTGTTCGTCGATACCGTCGATCTGGCGGCGAAGTTCGGCCAGGTTTTCCGTTGTCTGGTTGGAGTCGCGGATAACCAATAAATTCAGAACGTAATCCAATACATCCGGTGTGATCTGCTGTGAGGCGTCGCTCCAAGCGCAATCGGGGTTGCAATGCGATTCGATGATCAAACCATCGAAACTCAAGTCCATAGCCTGCTGGCAGAGAGGAGCGATCAGTTCGCGTTTGCCTCCGATATGGCTCGGATCACAGAAAATAGGCAGGTTCGGCATGCGGCGACGAAGTTCGATGGGGATATGCCAGAGCGGGAGGTTGCGGTACATCTTCTTATCATAAGAACTGAAACCGCGATGGATGGCACCCAGACGACGGATACCGGCACCATAGAGACGCTGGAAAGCTCCGATCCACAGTTCCAAATCCGGATTGACCGGGTTCTTGATCAAGACAGGAATGTCTACTCCTTTCAGTGCATCGGCGATCTCCTGTACGGCGAACGGGTTAACCGTTGTACGG
Organism: Parabacteroides sp.; assembly: GCA_019411205.1. GTDB lineage: Bacteria > Bacteroidota > Bacteroidia > Bacteroidales > Tannerellaceae > Parabacteroides. The sequence goes on from DXRF01000192.1 coordinate 5,123, forward strand.
GCTCCGATCCACAATACATCGATCCCCGCTTTCAATGCTTCGAAAACATGGTCTTTCGTTGCCACTTCGGTAGCCACATACATACCTGTTTCCTTTTTTACCCGTTTCAACCATTGCAAGCCTTCTGCACCGATTCCTTCGAATCCACCCGGTTTGGTACGAGGTTTCCAGATTCCTGCGCGGAACAACTTGATGCCTTTGTCAGCGATTCCTCTGGCCGTTTCCATTACTTGCTCTTCTGTTTCAGCACTACATGGACCGGCGATTACGACAGGACGCTGCGGGTCAATACCGGGTAACATGATTGATTCTAATTCCATTTCCATGACTGTATGATGATTTGTAATTTATGATTTATAGTTTATGATTTATGATTTGGGAATATGATTTGATGGTGATACATATAACTATAAATCATAAATCTTTTTTATTCTCTTCAAAGCTTCTTCCAATGTCTCGTTTTTACAGCAGAGCGAGATGCGGATGTAACGTTCGCCCAAGCTGCCGAAGATAAATCCCGGCGTTAGGAATACGTTGGCTTCGTACAGGACTCTGTCGGCTATTGCTTCGCTGCCTTCTGCTCCAGCCGGGATTTTCCCCCAGAGGAACATACCTACTTGCTTTTCGTCATATTCGCATCCCAACGTGTGCATGATCTGTCCGGCAAGATCACGGCGACTGCGGTATACACGGTTCATATTATCATACCATTCCTTCGGGGAGCTCAATGCTTCGACGGCAGCGTGCTGCATTGGCTTGAACTGTCCGGAGTCGATATTACTTTTCACTTTCAGGACCCACTGTACGAATTGAGCATTGGAGGCGAGCATCGCCATACGCCAACCCGGCATATTGTGTGCCTTACTCATGGAGTTCATTTCGATACAGATGTCTTTGGCTCCCGGTACGGACAGGATGCTCAACGGATGTTCGTTCAGAATGAAACTATACGGGTTGTCGTTGCAAATGATGATTCCGTGCTTCTTTCCGAAAGCAACCAGTTTTTCGTACAGTTCCATGCTGGCATTAGCTCCTGTCGGCATATTGGGATAGTTGGTCCACATCAGTTTGACGTTCGAGAGATCCATTTTTTCCAGTTCTTCGAAGTCCGGTTGCCAGCCCAGTTCTTCTTTCAGTTTGTAAGGGATCAGATTGGCTTCAACCAGTTTGCTAACCGAACTATAGGTCGGATAGCCAGGGTTGGGA
>DXRF01000193.1 GCA_019411205.1 Parabacteroides sp.
TCATAAATCATAAATCATAAATCATAAATCATGGAACAAAAAAGTGAAAAGAAATCTGTTTGGGGAGTGCTCCTCAAAGTGATCATTGCCGTAGCCAGCGCCATTGCCGGTGCGCTCGGCATAAGTGCCTGCTCGCTATGACGGCGGGATGTTTCTATCAGAATTATCGGGAGGTTCGCCTCCTGATAATCCATTGCAGCGCGACGCGCTATGACCGTGATTTCCCGGTAGAGGCTCTGCGGGCTTCGCATAAAGCGAGGGGATTTGCCGATATCGGCTATCATTTCTATATCACCCGCGACGGCCATCTCCACCGTTGCCGTCCTGTCAACCAGATCGGCGCACATGCCGCCGGATGGAACGACCGGAGCATCGGCATCTGTTATGAGGGCGGCCTCGACGAGTCGGGCCATCCTTCCGACACCCGTACCTACGCCCAGAAATGTTCGCTGCTCGACCTGCTCCGCCAGCTCCGGCGGGACTATCCGGAGGCGAAGATAGCGGGACATTGCCAACTGAGCCCTTATATCCGCAAGGCCTGCCCTTGTTTCGACGCCCGGGAGGAGTATGCAGGATTGGAAGAGGAACTGTCAAGAAAATAGACAGTGGTGTCTAATTATTGGACAGTAAGATCGAGTGGTTTCGCTTTTATCTTGTTGACTATTTGCGGGTTGTGCTATTTGGCATATTTTTTGCTATTTTTGAAATGAAATAGCTAAATAATTCGAGTATGAAGACTTTGTTACACAACTTTTCCGGTGTGTTGCGGCGGTTCAGGCTGCCGGTCGCCTTGAATCTGATAGGGATGTCGGTCGCTTTTGCCGTATTTCTTATTTTGATGATGCAGGTGACGTATGAGTGGGGGTTCGACCGTTTCCATAAACATGCCGATCGCCTGTACAGGTTGGAGATCACACACGGAGAGTCCGGGGCACAAGCCTGCCTGAGCCGTCCGCTGATCGAAGCGTTCACCGCTTCGTCGCCGCATATCGAGAAGGGGGCGTTCCTGAACGGGTTTGTCGATAAAGAGAAGATGACGGTCGAGCATAACGGTGAGCGCAAACCGTTTTTGGAAATCCTATACCCCGTTTCTGCTGATTATGCAGACGTATTCGAATTTACCATGATAGAGGGCGAACGCCGTGCCTTGGACATTGCGGACCAGGTATTGATCCCGCAGAGCATGGCCCGGAAATTCTTCGGCACCTCGTCTGCTTCGGGCAAAGTAATCACCGGCGAAGGCTGGACCGCCACCGTTGGCGGCGTCTATAAGGATTTTCCGGATAATTCGATTGTCAGGAATGCGGTCTACCGGAAAATCCCGGACAGCTACGGCAAAGGTGGCTGGACGCAGAATAATTTCGAATGCTATGTTCGCCTCGACCGCGCGTCGTCTGCCGACGGCCTCGTCGACAACTTCAAGCGTAACTTCCATCACGAGCAGTTGACTTGGGAAACGATGGACCTGCGGTTGACCGCCCTTCCCGATGTCTATTTCGAGACGGATTGCAGTTTTGACACCCAGAAACAGAAAGGCAGCTATGCGTTGATGCGTTTGTTGTCGGGCATAGCCTTGTTGATCGTTGTGATAGCCGCTATCAATTTTGCCAACTTCAGTAATGCACAGGTCCCGATGCGCGTGAGGAGCATCAACACGCAGAAGGTGTTGGGAGGGTCTGTCGGGATGATCCGCTTTTCGTTGGTTTTGGAGGCGGTCGGAATTTGCTTGTCGGCTTATCTGTTGGCGCTGTTTTATGTGTATAATCTTTCGCTGACTTCGTTTGCTGATATCGTGGTCGGCGGCCTTTCTCTGAAAGGCAGGCTTCCGTTGGTTGCCGGTGTAGGGGTGTTTGTCATCCTGATCGGAGTGGGGGCAAGTTACTGGCCTGCACGATATATCACTTCGTTTCCGCCGGCCTTGGTGCTGAAAGGCAATTACGGTTTGTCCCCGAAGGGAAAACTGCTGCGCAATGGCTTGGTGTGCCTGCAATTTGTCGTGTCCTTTATCCTGATCATCGGGGCTTTGTTCGTGAATCTGCAAAACAGGCAAATGCTTCGTATGCCGCTCGGGTTCGACAAGGAACAGGTGGTCGTGGCCGATCACCTGACAAGCAAATTGCAGGGGCAACCGGAACTGATCCGGCAGAAGCTGGAAGGAATACCGGATGTCGAGTCGGTCTCTATGGTTTCGCACCTGATCGGAACGACAGATAATTACGCCCGTATGGGGCGCTCGCATAATGGCGAAATGGTCAATTATCTGCTGGTTCAGGCCGATCCTTCTATTTTGGACGTATTGGGTATCGAACCGACTGCCGGGCGCAATTTCCAGCCGGAAGACAATCTTGGCGACGGTATCTATATCTTCAACGAGATGGCACGTAAACAATACGGCTTCGAACCGGGTGACCTTCTCTCGCTGGATATGACCTATGACGGGGGTGAAACCCACCTGAGGGAGGAAATAGCCGGTTTTATGCCGGACTTGAAGTACAATTCCTTCAAAAGTATCACGGAACCGTTTGCCTTCTATGTCGGCAAGAATCGAATGGTCGGTGCACTTTCCCGGTTGATGATCCGCACCCGTGCTGGTGCCGACTACGAAGGCTTGAAAACAGCACTTGCCGCATCCCTCTGCGGGATAGACCCCGATTACCTGCCGAGCCTCAGTCTTTTCGATGAGAAGCAGGACTACCTGTATGAAAAGGAGCTTCGGGCCGGTCGGCAGATCACCTTCTTCAGCTTGGTGACGGTTTTGATCTCCCTGATCGGGGTGTTCGGAGTCGTGATGCTCGAAAGCGAATACAAACGCAAGGAGGTAGGTGTCCGGAAAGTTTTCGGTGCAACGGTTGGAGATTTGTTACGTCTTTTTAATAAGATGTATTTGCAGATCACGGCGGTTTGTTTCGTGGTGGCTGTTCCGGTCGCTTACTATGCAATCGTCCGTTGGCAGGAAAGTTTTATATATAAGGTCAGCCTTTCGTGGTGGCTGTTCCTGCTGGCGTTTGTGTCGGTGACGGCTATCACGCTGTTGACCGTATCGGTCCAGAGTTGGCGCGTGGCGAATGTGAATCCGGTCGACAGTCTTAAAAGTGAATAGATGTGACAACAGAATATGAAAACGATTTTACGAAATTTCTTTAGTGTGCTCCGTCGGTTCAAGACGGCTGCTGTTTTGAATGTGCTGGGGTTGAGCATTGCTTTTGTGGCTTTCATGCTCATTATGATGCAGGTGAATTATGATTATACGTTCGATCGTAGCCACCGGTCTGCCGATGCTATTTTCCGAGTGGATATCGTGCACGGAAGCAAAGGGTCGCAGGCCATCATCTGCCGTCCGTTCGCACGGGCGTTTACCGCATCTTCGCCTCTTATAGAGGAAGGATGTCTTTTGAGTGCCTGGACCGATAGCCGTTTTTTCTATATAGAGGAGGGCGGACAGCGGACGAGCTATAAGGAAGATGCGTGGAACGTGACTCCCGGAGTCTTGAAAGTGTTCCGTTTCGATATGCTCGAAGGAAGCGAGCGGTCTTTAGATGAGCCCAACAGCGTAGTTCTTCCGGAAAGCATGGCGAGAAAGATCTTCGGTGACGAACCGGCGGTAGGCAAGCAGCTGATCTCTGCCAATCCTATGGAAGATGCGAAAACCGTGAAAGGCGTCTATAAGGATTTTCCCCGTAACTCTGCTTTGAAGAACGTCATGTACATGTCGATGAATCCGAAGGAAAACTATGATAACTGGGGAAACTGGAATTATTTTTTCTTTGTCCGTCTGGGCGAGGGGATGGATAAGGCTGAGGTCCTGGACAATTTCAAGCGTAATTTTAATGCGAAGGAAGCCTTTGGCAATGAGTTCGAATGGGGAGAGGAGAATAGCTTGGATCTCCGCCTGACCTCTTTGCCGGATGTCCATTTCCTGAATAACGTGGATTTCGATTCGATGCCGAAAGCGAGCCGCCAGACGTTGCTGGTGCTTTTCTCCATCGCTTTTGTCATCCTTATTATCGCCGGTATCAATTTTACCAATTTCAGCACAGCACTGACTCCTATGCGTATCAAGAGCATCAACACGCAGAAGGTGCTGGGCAGTTCCGACCGTACGTTGCGCGGAAGCTTGTTGGCCGAGGCGGTCTGCGTCAGTCTGTTTGCTTATCTGCTTTCGCTTTTTTTCTTATACATAATACCCAAAACACCGGTCGTCTCGCTGGTGGATGCCGACATCTCGTTCGGGGCACAGCCGACGATCATTGCCGGCACGGCCGTGATCGCGGCGATCGTGGGAGTGCTGGCCGGCCTTTATCCTTCCTACTATATCACCTCTTTTCCGCCGGCATTGGTGTTGAAAGGGAGTTTCGGCCTCTCGCTTGCCGGGCGCCGGATGAGGAGCGTGCTGGTGGGAATCCAGTTTGTGGCTTCTTTCATCCTGATTATCGGCTCTTTGTTTATGTATCTGCAAAATCATTATATGCAGAATGCGCCGTTGGGATATGACAAGGAGGAGATGATTGTCGTGCACCTGAATAATAGTATAAATAAGAACCGGGATGCTTTCACGAACCAGTTGAAATCGTTCTCCGGCGTGCAGGACGTGACCTATTCCCAATTCCTGCTTTCGAGCCAGGACCAGTATATGGGATGGGGGCGTGACTATAATGGCAATAATATCAATTTCCAGTGTCTTCCGGTTTCTTCTTCTTTCCTGAAAGTGATGGGGATAGAGGTCAAGGAAGGACGTGATTTCCGTCCGGAAGACGATCAGAAAGAGGCGGGTTGCTATATCTTCAACGAAAAGGCGAAGGCGCAGTACGAATTGAAGTTGAACGAAAAGATCGACGGTGACGAGATCATCGGTTTTATCCCGGATATCAAGTTTGCCTCTTTCCGTCAGGAGGTCACTCCGATGGCTTTCTATCTCTGGGGAAAATATCAGTGGGGGCAGGAAGGCAATTATTATGAAGCCGCCTATGTGAAGTTCAAGGCCGGAAGTGATCTTCGTGCCGGGATGGAGCACGTACGCGAATCACTGGAAAAGTTCGATTCGGAGTATCCTTTTGTTGTCCGCTTCTATGACGAGGTTTTGCAGCATACCTACGAAAAGGAATTGAAGATCGGCTCCTTGATCACCTTGTTCAGCCTTGTCGCTATCTTTATCTCGATCGTGGGCGTGTTCGGCCTTGTCGTGTTCGAGAGCGAGTACAAGCGGAAAGAGATTGCCGTGCGCAAGGTGTTGGGATCGACGACGGGAGAGATCTTGTATAGGTTCAACGTGAGCTACTTCTGGATATTGCTGATATGCTTTGTTTTCGGTGCTCCGGTCGCTTGGTACGGCGTGCACCGTTGGTTGGAGAACTTCGCCTACCGTACGCCGATGTACTGGTGGGTGTTGCCGCTGGCTTTCCTGGCCGTAGGTGCGATCACGTTCCTGACGGTGACATTCCAGAACTGGCATGTCGCGAACGAGAATCCGGTCGAGAATATAAAATCAGAATAAATTCATACATCATAATTCAAAAAGTCATGATAAAGATCGAAGGTTTAAGTAAGTTTTTCCGTACGGAAGAGGTGGAGACGATTGCATTGAATAATGTCTCCCTGGATGTGAAAGATGGCGAGTTTGTGGCTATCATGGGACCTTCCGGATGTGGCAAATCCACATTGCTGAACATCTTGGGGCTGCTGGACAATCCGACTTCGGGCAATTATTACCTGGCCGGCAAGGAAGTCGGGCATCTCAAGGAGAAGGAACGTACGCAGGTCCGCAAAGGAAACATCGGTTTCGTGTTTCAGAGTTTCAACCTGATCGACGAACTGAACGTGTTCGAGAACGTGGAACTCCCGCTTACCTACCTCAATGTGAAAGCCGGCGAGCGTAAGCAGATGGTGAGCGATATCCTGAAAAGGATGAACATCAGCCACCGCGCAGGGCATTTCCCGCAGCAGCTTTCCGGAGGTCAGCAGCAGCGTGTAGCCATTGCCCGTGCCGTTGTTTCGAATCCGAAGATCATCCTCGCCGATGAGCCGACCGGTAACCTGGACTCCAAGAATGGGGCCGAAGTGATGCAGTTGCTCACCGAGCTGAACCGGGAAGGGACCACGATCGTCATGGTGACCCACTCCAAGCACGATGCCAGCTTCGCTCACCGGATCATCAATCTGTTCGATGGTAGCATCGTTTCGTCGGTGAACGAGTTCATCTGATGTAGGTTTTTGGACGAAAATGAAATAATCCTAAAATCCGCAAGCAATCTCAATGGCAATCTCAATTGCAGTAAAGAG
>DXRF01000194.1 GCA_019411205.1 Parabacteroides sp.
GAAAGCCAGCTGAGTTACAGTCAGCCCCATTTGGCCACTCTGGTAACTGCCCCCGTTATTTTCAATTGCAGTGCAAAGGTACGATTATTTTTGAAACCTGCAAGCGTTTAGGCAGAAAAATTTATCATTTTAAGAGCGGTTACCGCTGCTTCATCGCCTTTGTTACCATACTTACCACCTGCACGATCTTCGGACTGCTGCATGTTGTCTGTTGTTAACAGGCCGAAAATGAACGGAATATCGTACATAAGGTTCAATTCCGTAATACCCTGCGTAACGCCTGAACATACATAATCAAAATGAGGAGTATCTCCTCTTACGACGCAACCCAAAACGATAACAGCATCCACTTCTTTTGTTTCTGCCATTCTTTTTGCACCGAAAGTCAGTTCGATGCTACCCGGTACTCGTTTTACAAATATGTTTTCGGCTTTGACGCCATGCTTTTCCAATGTGTTGCAAGCCCCTTCCAATAGCTTTTCGGTGATGTGCTTGTTCCATTCCGCTACGACGATTCCGACAGTCACTTCCGATCCGTCAGGAACACTGTTAAAATCGTACTCCGATAAATTTTGATAAGCTGTTGCCATATTTCTGTTCTTAAAAGAAGAGGATGTCTCGTCAAACAAGGCATCCTCTTATATGATTATAATAATGTATATACGTTATTTGTTCAATGCAGAAGCACGGGTGATATATTTGTCAATATCGGAAGCTTCCATTGAATTGAAATATTTATCCTTGATTGTTGTGTATGCTTTAACAGCATCGCCGTATTGTTTCAGGCTTTCGTAAGCGATACCGGCTTTCTTCAGGTAAGTCGGGCTGATTACTTCATTGTTTGCCTGATTGGCTGCTTTTTCGAAATAACTGATACCTTCTTTTACGTTGCCCATATTTACATAGCAGTCACCGATCAGGCCTGTGATAGCCGGAGAGATCATGTCGTCGCTGCCGTCGAACGATTTCAGCAAGTCCAATGCCTTTTCGTTATTGCCCATCTTGAAGTAGCAGATACCGGCATAAGCCTTTGCCAGGTTACCGGCCGGTGTGCTTCCGTATTGATTGATGATTGCTTCGAATCCTTCATAATCCGCACCGTTTCCGTTCAATGCCAGATTGAAAGAATCTTTGGCAAAATATTGTTCGCCTTTGAACATAGCTGCTGTGGCTTTTTTCTCCTGCGGAATCAAATATCCGTGTTTGATACCCAAAACAGCTCCAACAACGAGAGCGAGTGCTATAATACCATAAATGATTTTCTTTGAATTGTTTTCAATGAACTGCTCCGATCTCGAAACAATTTCTTCGACCTCTAACTCTTTGTTGGTGTCTTTTTCCTTAGTAGCCATAATGTTTTATAGTTGTTATTATTTTATCACTGTTTTATGCCTGTGGCAATTCAAGTCGCAAAAGTAGTTTTTTTTACTGAGAAAATCTATACTTAGAAGTATATTTTTTAATTTTGTGCGACTAATATAGTGCGGATGATACTTAAAAAGCTTTCTATACTCAATTATAAAAACATTCTCCAGGCAGAAGTTTCTTTCTCTCCCGATATAAATTGTTTTTTCGGGAATAACGGAATGGGAAAGACCAATCTGCTGGATGCCGTTCATTATCTCTCTTTTTGCAAGAGCCATATCAATACGCCCGATTCCCAGTTGATCAACAACGGGCAGGATATCTGTGTGTTGCAAGGCAATTATGACTATGAGGGACGTGAAGAGGAGATCTTTTGTGCCATCCGCCGCCGGCAGCGGAAACAGTTCAAGCGGAACAAAAAAGAGTACGACAAGCTGTCGGAGCATATCGGCCTGCTACCGTTGGTAATGGTTTCGCCAGCCGATTCGGAACTGATACAAGGCGGGAGCGAAGAGCGCCGCCGCTTTCTCGATGTGATTATTTCGCAGCAGGACAAACCTTACCTGCATGCACTGATACAGTATAATAAAGCCTTGCTCCAGCGGAATTCGCTGTTGAAGGATCAGTGTACAGACGCTTCCCTTTATGAAGTGCTGGAAATGCAACTGGATATGTACGGGCGGATGGTGTATGAGAAGCGGCAGATGCTGGTGAATGATTTTATCCCGATCTTCAACGAATATTACCAGACGATCTGCCGTTCGACCGAACTGGTCGGTTTGCGGTATATCTCCCAGCTGGAGAAGGGGAGTCTGGCTGATATGCTGGCTGCCAACCGGGAACGTGACCGCATACTCGGTTATACCTCGACCGGTATTCACAAGGATGAACTGGAGATGACGCTGAACGACTACCTGATTCGCCGTGTCGGTTCGCAGGGGCAGAACAAAACGTATCTGATCGCTCTCAAGCTGGCTCAATATGTGTTTCTTTCCCGCAGGGGACAGGCGCGTCCTATCCTTCTGCTGGATGATATTTTCGACAAGCTGGACGCAGACCGGGTGGAGCAGATCATCAAGTTGGTGAGCGGCGACCAGTTCGGGCAGATTTTCATTACTGATACGAACCGGAAGTATCTGGATGCCATCCTGCAATCGATCAATCACGGCTACGCTCTGTTCAGAGTCGAACAGGGAGAAGTGCAACCGATGGAGGAAGCGGAATGATGCACCGGAATGCACAGACGTTGGGCGATGCGATCCGGGAGTTTTTTGAAGACAATGCCGAGTTGCGGGGGAAGATACTGGAAATCCGTGTCATGCGGGCCTGGAGCGAGATATTGGGACCGATGGTCGCTCAGTACACGCGCAATGTATACGTAAAAGATAAAGTGCTGCATGTCTCCCTCACTTCTTCTGTCCTGAGAAGTGAATTGGTGCTGTGCCGGGAACGTCTGGTGAAGAGCCTGAACGATTATGCTGGTTCGGAAGTCATACAAGATATAGTTATCAGATAAAGGGATTGGATCACACGATCTCTTTTTCTGTTATGATCAAGTCCATTTTCCGGTCGAACGGCTCGACCGGTATCTGATCCTTTAGCTGGAAGTCGTAGCAGATTCCGATTTTAGGAACATCCAGTGTCGAAAGCAGTCGGTCGTAAAATCCTTTTCCCCGTCCGAGGCGGTTATGCTGGCGGTCGAAAGCGACACCCGGAACAATGATCAGGTCTATTTCGTTTTCCGGTACGGCTTCGCAATCTTCGCTTGGTTCCAATATCCCGAAAGCGCCCGTTTTGAGTGATTCTTTTCCTGCATACAAGAGCAATTGAAGATCGTTCCCTTTTATAAGAGGGAGTAATAATCTCTTTTCCCGATACCATTTTTCGATCAGTCCGGCAGTCTGCACTTCGCCGGGGATGGCATGGTATAGGGCAATACACGAAGCTTGCCGGAAGAGATCCGTCTCTTCCAGCCGGCCCATTATCTTAGCAGAGAGATCCAGCAATATAGTCTTCGTATATGATCTCTTTAAAGAGGCCATATCCTCTCGAAGCGTTTGTTTGGCTTTGCGCAATTCCATTGGGCGTATTGTTTTTGTTCTCCAGTGTCGGGAATGATTTGCCTTCGTTCAGAACTTTGACGGCACGTTTCAGTGTGATGTCATCGTTCTGGAATATTGGATAGAAGCCGGCTTCGTCGAAGAAGTTACGGACGATGTAGGCCTGGAGCTGTTTCTCGATCAGTTTGCCTGATATGCTGATCAGGTGCGGACGTTTCTTGATTCCTTTCGCTGCGGCATAGTTGGTGAAATCGGAAAGCAGCGGTTGCTGTTGCAGATATTTGTGTAAGTCCTGGTAGGTCTTGAAAGATGCCAGCTTGTCGTAGTTGCGATCCGAATATTCGAGTGCATACAGGTTCAACATACCGGAATTGACTATGTTGGAGAAATAGGAGGTCACGCCGCTTGTGTCACGCGGGATGAAGATATCCGGCATGATACCGCCACCGCCATAAACGGGGCGTCCCATCACGGTTTCGTATTTTTCGCTGTTGTTCAGCTTGATACTGTCGGCAGAGTCGAATTCGCCATGCATGAAGCGTTGGTAGATATCCTGTTCGTATTCGCTGTCTTTACCCAGTTCGTACTTTTTCTGGATACAACGTCCCGACGGAGTGTAGTAGCGTGCGATCGTCAGACGGATTTCCGAACCGTCGCTTAACTGGATCGGAGACTGGACCAAGCCTTTTCCGAAAGTACGGCGGCCGATGATCAGCCCGCGGTCGTTGTCTTGAATAGCCCCGGAGAAGATTTCACTGGCGGAAGCCGAGAATTCGTCTGTCAGGACTACGATCGGAGCATCCTGACAAGTGCCAGTGCCGTTCGTATAGACATCGTTGCGCGGGAATGCCTTTCCTTCCGTATATACGATCAGGCGGCCTTCTGGCATGAATTCGTTTACCATATTGATGGCGGCATCCATATAACCGCCCGTGTTACCACGAAGGTCGATCACGAATGAGGTGCAGCCGGCCTGCTTCAGTTTGGCGATTGCCGTGATAAACTCGTTATAAGTGGTACGACCGAATTTGCTTACCTTGATGTAGCCGATTCCTTTGCTTACTTCGTAAGAGACATCGACCGAGCTGACGGGGACATCGCCGCGCGTCACGTCGAAATACAATAGTTCCGGTTCGTTTCTGCGTTTTACGCCCAGCTTGACCGTACTGTTTTTCGCACCGCGCAGCGTCTTCATGATGACTTCCTGGTCGCTTTTGTTGCCGGCATACAGGGAGTCGTTGATTGTGATGATGCGGTCGAAGGGTTTCAAGCCGGCTTTTTCGGACGGACCGCCCGGAATGACGTTGATGACCAGGATGGTGTCGGTCTGCATATTGAAGGAAACCCCGATGCCGCTGAACGATCCTTCCAGATCTTCATTTGCCCGTTGGGCGTCCTTTGCCGGTATATACACGGAATGCGGGTCCAGTTCGCTGAAGACCTTAGGGATGGCGTCTTCCACCAATTGTTTCATATCGACTGTATCGACATACTGTTCGTCGATAATGTCGAGGATGGCATTGATTTTATTTCCACTGGAATAAATATGTCTCTTCCCTTGTGTCAGTCTAAGGTAATGATTCCCTACAAATATCCCGAGAGCAACACTTAAAGCTATGATCACAGGCAGCCATACGGCCAGCCTTTTGTTCTTGTCCATAAAACGTATCTTTAGTCGTTTATTTCAATATAATCTATAATAACACCTGCACGACGCAATAGGTTGCAACCATCTTCCACCCTGTATTTTTCGGAGTATACCACCCTCTTGATCCCGGACTGGATGATGAGCTTGGCACATTCGATACAAGGAGCGGAGGTGACGTAGATCGTTGCGTCTTTGCTGCTGTTGGACGAGGCGGCCACCTTTGTGATGGCATTGGCTTCCGCATGCAGGACGTAAGGTTTGGTAACATTGTTCTCGTCTTCGCAAACATTCTCGAAACCGGATGGCGTACCGTTATATCCGTCAGAGATAATCATTTGGTCTTTTACAATCAGTGCCCCAACCTGGCGTCTCTTGCAATACGAATTTTCTGCCCATACGGCCGCCATTCTGAGATAGCGCTTATCCAATTCGAGTTGCTTTTCCTTCTTATCGCACATCGTCTTCTGATTTTATATACCTTATTATATAATAATAGGCAAAGGTACATATATTTGGGATAAATGGAATAGGTTCGAAGTTTTTTTGTTCAAGCGTGTATCATAAAATACCATAGAAGGCAACCTCGAAAACAAATCAGACTTGCATCCGGCTCTGGACGGATGGTCCGTTAGGTTCTATTCCGTTTCTTTTCAACAGGGCGCCGATTTCCGCCTCTTTTCCCCGGAAACGTTTGTACAGGATATCCGGATCTTCGGTTCCGCCTTTCGACAGGATGTTTTTACGGAAAGAACGGGCTGTTTCCCGGTTGAAGATTCCCGTCTCTTTGAAGACCGAGAAAGCATCGGCATCCAAGACCTCTGCCCATTTATAGCCGTAATAGCCGGCTGAATATCCACCGGAGAAGATGTGTCCGAAACTGCTGCTCATCAAGGTTCCGGGAACTTCGGGGACGATCACGGTCTGTTTCCAGGCTTCCTTCTCGAAAGCGATTACATCTTCGTCGAATGGTTCTGTCCGGGTATGCCAGGCCATATCTAAGAAACCGAAGCTCAGTTGACGGCAGCAGGCATATCCTACGTTGAAATTGGAAGCGTCTATTAATTTCTGTACTAATTCTTGCGGGATTTTTTCCCCGGTTTTGTAGTGGATGGCGATCTGATCCAGAAACTCTTTCTCTGTCAGCCAGTTTTCCATCAGTTGGGAAGGAAGT
>DXRF01000195.1 GCA_019411205.1 Parabacteroides sp.
AAAAAAACGTACGTTTTCATTAGTCATTTCTCATGCGCTTAATATCTTTCTAAAAATCAGCGTTTTATATCCGTGTCTATACTTAGATTACCCCCTAAAAAAGTCCTTTTACGTGTACATTATATAAATTAGCACATTGCTATCAATCAATCTATTACGAAAATCGCTAAAGTGCCCAAATATACCTTTTTACAGAAAACCGCTCAAAACAGCCCTCTTTTCCTTATTTTTCGAAACGAATATTTGCCCTAAAAACAGGCTCCATTGTCCATATTTGAGGACTCTTTTATTACACCCGTAACAATTACGGCGGTTACAAAGACAAACAAAGCAATCAGGAGATACAGACACCTCTTACAAAAACATAAAGAGGCCCTATCAAAAAGGGCTGTAAGCCCGACAGCTTACAACCCTTTTTAACAATTCCTCACTATATATATGCGAATCAGATTCTCGCAAGCGTCGTAACAATAAAATCCCATGTACGGGCAACAGACGGAATGCTGACACGCTCGTCGGGAGAATGCGGATGCTGCAAGTCAGGACCGATAGAGATCATGTCCATATCGGGGTAGGATTCCTGAATGATACCACATTCCAGACCGGCATGCATAACCTTTGCCTCCGGCTTCTTTCCGTACAGATCCAGATAAGTTTGCTGCATGATTTTCAGGATCGGTGAGTCAATATTCGGCTGCCATCCGCCATAACCATCTGAATATTCGACCTTCGCACCGGCCAGAGAGAAGATACTTTCCAAACTCGAACAAACAGCTTCCTTGCGGCTCTCAGACGAACTTCGAACCAAAATCTGAATCTCGATCATCTCGTTCGAAGACTTGACGATTGCCAGGTTTGTAGACGATTCGACCGTGCCCGGAAAATCAACCAGCATACTGATCACACCATTCTGACAACCTTCTATCGCATTGATCAGATCATCTTGAATCTCTTCAGGAATCAGAGTTGCCGGCATATCGGTCATTTCGGCCGTAAAATCAATCTTGTGTTCAATGCCCTTATATTCGGAACGATACATTTCCTGATAGTCGGAAACAAGCTCCCAAAGAGCTTCCACATTATCGCCCGGGATCGTTATGACGGCAAAAGCCTCGCGCGGAATTGCGTTGCGCAACGAACCACCATCGATAGACGACAGGCGAGCCCCATAATCGCGTACGGCCTCTTTCAAGAAACGGAACATCAGCTTATTCGCATTCGCACGTCCCAAATGAATATCCACACCGGAGTGGCCGCCTTTCAAGCCTGTCAGACTGATTTTCACAGCGACATCGCCCTCCGGGATATAAGTATCTTCTTTGAATTGCATGGAAACATTCAGATCGGCACCACCGGCACAACCGACAAACAGCTCGCCTTCTTCTTCTGAATCACAGTTCAACAGGATTTCCCCTTTCAAGAAACCCGGCTTCAAACCCACTGCCCCATCCATTCCCACTTCTTCGTTAATAGTAAAAAGGGCTTCCAACGGACCATGCTTCAATGTCTTGTCTGCCAGGACAGCCATCGCAAAAGCTGCACCCATACCATTATCGGCGCCCAATGTCGTTTCACGCGCCTTCACCCAATCTCCATCTATGTAAGCATCAATCGGATCGGTTAGAAAATCATGTTTTACCGAAGAGTTCTTCTGCGGAACCATATCGAGGTGGGACTGCATGGTCACGGTTTTGTGTCCTTCCATTCCCGGAGAAGCCGGTTTACGAATCAAAACGTTTCCCACTTCATCCTGCAAGGTTTCCAATCCCAAACCTTTACCAAAAGCTACCATAAAACGGGTTACAGCCTCCATATGTCCGGTCGGACGAGGGATTTGCGTAAGGTCATAGAAATAACCCCAGACAGGCTGCGGAGAAAGATTTTTGATTTCTGCGGACATAATAAAAACAATGTTTTCAATTGACAATTGACAATGGGCAATTGACAATTAGGTTGATAATAATGTTATATATCGAATGGACAACCGGGCTTTTAATTGTCAATTATCAATTGTCCATTGTCAAATCCTTTGTTTACAAAGGGCAATGCCACTACACCGAACAGCCCCGTAAGTCCGAGCCAGGCGGTTTGCACCGTATGCACCACAAGTGCGAAGGCCGCAGCATCGGTTTCTTTCACCCCGAAGCACATCAAGGTGGCGATCACCATAAAATGCCACGGGCCGATTCCCCCCTGAACGGGTACTGCCACGGCGATACTGCTCATCGTAAAAGCGATCAGACCGACCGTCACACCCAAATCGCGGGTAAAGTCGAAAGCATAGAAAGTGATGTAGAAATACAGGAAATATCCCGTCCAGATCAACAGGGTTTGAATCACGAAAAGACCTTTACGCTTCATCAGCCAGATGCTCTTCATTCCGTCCCAGACGTTCTGCAACATCGACTTTGCTTTTTTGACCAGCGTAAAGTTACTCATATATGTAAATACAAACCAAATTCCGGCAATAAAAATTACACCGGCCACATAAATCCATATAGAGTTGAACATAGACTGGAAACCATCCAGCAACGCCGGATTCTTCGCAAAGAAGCTGCGGAAGAAATCAAAATTGAAGATAATGATAGACATTGTGATCAGCCCGACCATGATGGTATCGCTCACACGGTCGACCAGCAGTGTCCCCAACAGGCGAGTAAACGGGATCTTGTCATATTTGGTTATCATCCCGCAACGCCAGACCTCACCGACGCGCGGCAGCACAAGGTTCACGGCATAATTTCCCAACACGGCATAAATCACGTTACCGGTCTTCACCTTGTCACCCAACGAACGGATCAGCAACCCCCAACGCAATCCCCGGACAATATTGGCTCCCAAACCGAACAAAAGGGAAAAAAGAATGATCTCATAACGGACACCCTTACGAATCACATTCCAGATCTCGCCAATATCCATCTTACTGTACAGATACCAGAGAAGTAAACAACCGAAAGCAAGCGGGAGAATTATCTTGAGAAACGTGCGTAGAATTGCTTTAAAATCCATTATGCGTAGATAACTTTAAATTATTTGTTGTATTTTTGTACGCCTGCAAAGATAAGCATTATATTTAAATACGAACACATTACACCAAAGAAGTGGATGAGATTAGTTAAGCCAAAGAAAGCGTTAGGACAACATTTCCTGAAAGATCTGCAAATAGCTGAGCGCATTGCAGATACATTGTCCGATTATAAGCAGTTGCCTGTACTGGAAATTGGCCCGGGTATGGGCGTCCTCACCCAATTCTTACTGGAAAAAGGACACGATCTGACAGTAGTGGAACTGGATATGGAATCGGTCGATTATCTGGAACAGAACTTTCCTGCCTTGGAAGGAAAGATTCTGGCGGAAGATTTTCTGCGTTTGGATCTCGGCAAGTTGTTTCCAGACCAGTTTTGCGTGATCGGTAATTATCCTTATAATATATCCAGCCAGATATTTTTCAAAGTGCTCGATTACAAAGAGCATATTCCCTGCTGTTCAGGCATGATACAGAAAGAGGTGGCCGAACGCCTTGCCGCAGGTCCGGGCAGTAAGACATACGGCATCCTAAGTGTCCTGCTGCAAGCCTGGTACGAAGTGGAATATCTGTTTACGGTCAGCGAGAAAGTATTCGATCCGCCTCCAAAGGTCAAGAGCGCAGTGATACGGATGGTGCGCAACGACCGAAAATCGTTGGGATGCGACGAGAAACTTTTCAAGACGGTTGTCAAAACCTCGTTCAACCAACGACGCAAGACATTGCGTAACTCCATGAAACCTCTGCTGGGTAAGGATTGTCCCGATTATTCGCTCCCGATCTTCGACAAACGGCCGGAACAGTTATCCGTAGAGCAGTTCGTGGAACTGACGCTGATAACGGAGCGAAACTTAAAAGATTTATGATTTCAGATTTATGATTTCAGATTTATGAAACAAAACACAAGCTTCATAAATCATAAATCATAAATCATAAATTCTCCAAAGCATGATTGAACTGACGAAAGATTATATAGACAATCTGAAAGACATCATCACAGAGAAGGATGACGCAAAGATTAAGGAGATACTGAACGAACTATATCCGGCGGACATAGCCGAACTCTACCGGGAACTAAATCTGCAAGAGGCGATCTACCTCTATCTGCTGATGGATGGCGAAAAAGCTGCGGATGTCTTGATGGAGCTGGACGAAGAAGACCGTCATAAGTTACTGAAAGAACTCCCGAACGAACTGATTGCCAAACGCTTCGTGGACAATATGGAGACCGACGACGCTGTTGACCTGATGCGTGAGTTGGACGAAGATACCCAGGAAGAGATTCTTTCGCACATCGAAGACGTAGAACAGGCGGGCGATATCGTCGACCTCTTGAAATACGACGAAGACACCGCCGGTGGTTTGATGGGTACCGAAATGATCGTGGTGAACGAGAATTGGAGTATGCCCAAATGTATCGACGAAATGCGCAAGCAGGCCGAAGACATGGATGAGATCTATTACGTCTATGTAGTCGACGATGATGAGCGCCTGCGCGGAGTCCTTCCCTTACAGAAGCTGATCACTAATCCTTCCGTCTCGAAGATCAAGCATGTGATGAAGAAAGACCCGATATCCGTCCGCGACAGTGACAGTATCGAAGAGGTGACCGAGACAATCGAGAAGTATGACCTGGTCGCCCTGCCGGTCATCGACAGTATCGGGCGTCTTGTCGGACGCATTACCATCGACGACGTTATGGACGAAGTACGCGAACAGCACGAACGTGACTACCAGTTGGCATCCGGTATCTCGCAGGATGTGGAAACTTCGGACAACGTCTTCACCCAAACGGCCGCCCGCCTTCCCTGGCTCTTGATCGGTATGATAGGCGGAATCGGGAACTCCCTGATCTTAGGTAATTTTGAAGGAAATTTTGCAGTCAACCCCAAGATGGCACTGTTTATTCCGCTGATTGGAGGGACAGGTGGAAATGTCGGCATCCAGTCTTCCGCCATCGTAGTACAAGGCCTGGCCAACAACAGTTTGAAGGAAGGGAACATTCTGCCTCAGATCTTGAAAGAGTCTGTCGTTTCACTGATTAACGCCAGCATCATCAGTTTAGTCGTATTTATCTATAATTTCTTTATGTTAGGTGACAGAGGCATCACCGCTTCGGTTTCCTTAAGCCTGTTTGCCGTTGTGATGTTCGCCAGTATCTTCGGGACACTGGTCCCCATGACACTCGATAAGCTAAAGATCGATCCTGCTTTAGCCACCGGACCGTTTATCACGATTACAAACGACATTATCGGCATGATGATTTACATGTTCATTACGTCTGCCCTGGCCGGATGAATATTCCAAATAATACTCAAGAGACACCCCCTATAATTCAGTAGTCTCTTGAGTATACACTTTATGATATGCTGTATCCTAAATATAGGATTAAATGTCCCATACTGAAACCAACGTGTACATAATTCCAAATAAGCCGGATCTTTCAAACCATTCCAATACCCACCATCAGCTACCGTTTTCTTATTTTCCACTTGATAACCACTTAGCTCACCTGATGCACCACCGCATACAAGTTTTTCCCATTCCCTCTGTCACTGTATCACTGATTTCTTTCTATCAGTTGATATTCAACTTATTTCATTAGTGATATATGCCTATTTTCTCTATCACTGCCCTATCACTGGCAATCCCCTGTCTCCCATCCCTGCAAATCACTCGATCATTTTATACAAAAACGGGTGTAAAATAGGGAAAACCGGGTGGTTTTTATTGTTCGGCACGGTACTTTAGTTGCCGGACACCCCCATGTTACCCCCTCTTACACCCGGGTGTAGAGGGGCGATACATCCGGGTGTAAAGGAAGGCAACATGGGGGTGTTTACGGAATGATGTGCTTGTCTTTGCTAAAAAAAGAGAGGGCTTTTGTGGAATGAAGAACCGTATTTCGCCGATTTACTACCTGTCATATTCGTTTTTACATTTGTTTATTCGACTTTTTTATATGCTTTTTCAAAAACAAAAAGAGGATAGCACACTGATTCTTAATCATATATCTACAAATCCCATATTTCAGAAGTGATAGAGGAGTGATAGAGGAAAACGGCCAGTATCACTGCCTCTGACGCTTGAATATGAATAGCTACAACCTTCGTTGTGATAGAGTGATAGAGGATTTG
>DXRF01000196.1 GCA_019411205.1 Parabacteroides sp.
ATTTTAGATTCCTAACGAAGCCTTTATCGCTTCGATCTTTTCTGCTCCTGCTTTTTCGGCAGCCGGCAGTTCGTCGAGGCTCTTTACTTTGGAATGGACTTCGCAATAGAACTTGATCTTGGGCTCCGTACCGGAAGGACGGATAGATACTTTCGTTCCGTCTTCTGTGAAATATTGGAGGACGTTGGAGGTTGTCGGCATATCCAATGTCAATGTTTCGTTTTCTACATAGTCTTTGCCTTTCAGGGAAGCGTAGTCGTAGAATAACGTAACTTTGGAACCGGCGATTTCCTGTAACGGGTTTTCGCGGAAATGTTTCATCATCGCTTCAATCTCTTCAGCACCGCTCTTGCCTTTCTTTACAACGGAGATTCCTTTTTCTTTAGAGAAACCATACTGAACGTAGATGTTCTGCAATAACTGGTACATCGTGATACCCTGGTCTTTCGCCCAGGCTGCGATTTCAGCCAGAATGGCACAAGCGGAAACGGCATCTTTGTCGCGGACAAAATCTTCGCACAGGAAGCCGTAGCTTTCTTCACCGCCACCGATATAGTTCTTCTTTCCTTCGTTCTTCTTCATGACATCGGCGATCCATTTGAAG
The DNA here is from genome assembly GCA_019411205.1 of Parabacteroides sp. Classification (GTDB taxonomy): domain Bacteria; phylum Bacteroidota; class Bacteroidia; order Bacteroidales; family Tannerellaceae; genus Parabacteroides. The sequence goes on from DXRF01000196.1 coordinate 605, forward strand.
CCGGTGTAAACGTCATACACTTCAACGCCGTTCTTCTCGGCGATCGTACGGATCAACTCGGTCGTAACGATTGTCTTGACGATATATTCCTTGCCGTTGATCTTGCCGAGTTCTTTCCAGCGGGTGATGAGGTAGTAGACGAACATCAAAGCGGTCTGGTTACCATTCAGCAATACCCATTCGCCTTCGTTGTTCTTGACGGCTGCACCTACGCGGTCTGCATCCGGGTCGGAAGCCAATACCAACTCGGCATCTGTTTCCTTGGCTTTTTCGACTGCCAGAGCCAAAGCTGCCGGTTCTTCCGGGTTGGGAGAAACAACGGTAGGGAAGTCGCCGCTTACTACGTCCTGTTCGGGTACATGGATGATATTCGTGAAACCGAATGCTTTCAATGTCGGCGGGATAACCGTCACGCCTGTTCCGTGGATCGGAGTGTAGACGATCTTCATGTCGTGATGACGTGCGATGGATTCCGGTGACAAAGAAATTTTTGTCAGGTCGTTGATATATTGTTCATCGATTTCCTTGCCGATGATTTCGATCAGCTCCTTATTGCCTTTGAACTTGATTTCGCTGGCATTGCGGATTTTATTGACTTCGGCAATCGTATTCTTGTCATGCGGAGCGATCATCTGGGCGCCATCGTCCCAATACGCCTTGTACCCGTTATATTCTTTCGGGTTGTGCGAAGCTGTCAGGATAATACCGCTCTGGCATCCCAACTTGCGGATGGTATATGACATTTCAGGAGTCGGGCGAAGGTCTTCGAACAGATAAACCTTGATGCCGTTTGCAGAGAAAATGTCGGCAGAGATTTCAGCAAATTTGCGGCTGTTGTTACGGCAGTCATGGCCGATGACAACTTTGATCTGGTCCAGATCGGCAAATTCCTTTTTCAGATAGTTGGACAAGCCTTGTGTGGCTGCTCCTACCGTGTAGATGTTCATACGGTTTGAACCTACTCCCATGATGCCTCTCAAACCTCCTGTACCGAATTCCAGGTCTTTGTAGAATGATTCGATCAGTTCCGTCGGATCTTCATTGTCTAACAGAGCCTGCACTTGTGCACGTGTTTCAGCGTCATAACTTTCAGTAAGCCAGCTTTGCGCCTTGCTTCTTACCATTTCTAACAGTTCTTTGTTTTCCATGACCTATATGTCTTGCTTTTAATTTAAAGAAATCCTGATTTTGAAACTAACAAAGGTACAAATAAATTGATAATTTCCAAGATTCAGTCTTTTTATTTACCAGACAAAAGAATGCCTGTATTCCGACCTGTTTCCGGCTGCATCCGTAACGGTCAGTTTGAGGGTATGTTGTCCTCTTTCGAGCCGTTCCTTGTCGAACTTGTAGGTAATGACCGATTTGCTGTTCATTTCGAACAGGACGTACTGTCCGTCTATTTCTCCCCGGTAGGTTTGTACGCCGCTCAGGTTATCAGACAGGCGGAAAACGAATGCCTGTTTACTGATCCATGTGTTGGCGTCCAACGGGGTGATGGCCGGCGCTTTGATATCTTGTCCGATCGTATAATTGCCAAGTTCTTTGATCGTGCCGTCGATCCAGCCGTTCCGGTAAGTGCCACCAATCCAGGATTGGCGTCCTTTCTGAGTGCGGACGATCCCATATTGCTGCTTGTTTTCCAATGTGTCGATCCGTAAACGCAAGGACAGTTGGGCTGAGCTGTGAAGCGGGACAGGGTGGTTATGCAGGATATGCGTGTCTGCCAATGCCGTACTGTCTTCCTTTACCGAGTAACGGAAATAGAGATCGTCGTACAGGTTTCCTTTCGGGATAGTCATCCGGATGCCTTTTGCTCCGAACCGGTTGTCGGCCATCCAATGAAACAGCTTTGTACCTTCGGTCTTGATCTCCGGGATATCCTGTTCTTTCCCTTCTATCCAAACGGAAAGGCGGGTCGTGTTACCAAATGCATCGGCAAGCGTATATGTAAGATGATACGTTTTCTCTTCTTCTATATGGATGATTCCCCGGTTGGCACTTTCGTTAAAGCGGAGGCGGTTACCCGGTTCCACGAAGCTGCGCATATAAAAGGAACGACGGTCTTTCCATTCCTCATAATCGACGTAACTGTTCAAATAGCGGGTCTCGTCGAATGCAAAACGGTCCAGGTTGCTATGGTAGATAATCTGGCTGTCCAGGCGGAGGGTAATCTCTTTCACTCCGTAGATGTTTGTCGTATTATCCATATAATCGTAGGCTTTAACCGCCAGCCCGATTTCTCCCCATGCTTCGATTTTACCGGTGATGGTCTGTTTGCCGTTTTTGGCCGTGACCGGTTTTAGCTCCAGTTTACGGCTGCTGCCGTTGACCACTCCTTTGCCCTGTTGCGGACAGATCAGTATTCCCTGTATTTTCGGTGCGCGGGTGTCGGTTATCTTCTCTTTGAAATATTCGATTGGGTCGAGTACCTCTTCCGTTTCCGTGTCGCGGACTTCGAAATGAAGGTGGGGACCTCCGGAACTTCCTGAATTTCCACTGTAGGCGACAATTTCTCCTTTTTTGACCGGGAATTGGTCCGGGTCGAGGAACAGGTTCACGTTGAAGCTTTCCTGTTCGTATTGCTGTGTCTTGATGTATCGGGCGATGGAAGGAGCGAATCGTTGCAGATGACCGTAGACGGTTGTCGTTCCGTCCGGATGTGTCAGGTATAAGCCGTTTCCGTATCCCCACGGACTGACGGATATGCGTGATACGTATCCGTCCTGTACGGCGTGGATGGGTTTTCCTTCAACTCCTTGTGTCTTAAAATCTATTCCGGAATGGAAGTGATTGTTGCGCAACTCCCCGAAGTTACCGCTCAACAAGATCGGGAAATCGAATGGTTGGCGGAGTTGTTGTGCGCTTATTGTCTGTATGCAAAAAGCCAGTATGGTGGCGATATATAGTTTGTACATATAATTTAGGTGTGTTTAGGAAAACAAAAGTAAGCATTTATTTCAATAGTAGAAAGTCGACGATCAACGGGAGATGGTCGCTGTAGCCACCTTCGTATTTGAAACCGTAGTAGGTGCGGAAAGGGCGTTCGCCACGCCAGGTTTTATCTTTTATAAGCAGGAATGACGGCGAAAAGATGCGGGCGCTTCCTGGGATGAGCTGCATCCGGGAGGTGGTGTCGGTGAGGGAGGACGACAGGATGATTTGATCTAACTGGCTCCATTCCCCTTGGTACTTATGACTTCCCGTAAGAGTCGTCCTGCTCTTGGCAAATAAGTTGTATAGATAAAGAGATGGATAGGCGTTCGTTGGGAGTTTTATAGGCAGGGAGTCTGGACCGGACAGGCAGGGAGTTGGCATCGGCTGGGCATCCAGTATTTCCCGGATGCTCGTGTCGTCCGGCGTGTCATTGAAATCTCCCATAATCAGGATGTGTGGGGCAGGGTGGAGGTGGTGGACTGAGTCGCATAATGTACGCAGGGTACGTACCGCATCCAAACGGGCCGGTTCGCTTTCCTTTTCTCCTCCGTAACGGGAAGGAAAGTGGCAGACAAAAACATCGATCCGGCTCCCCGTAATGACCTCTCCCCATACGTGAAGGATGTTACGGGTATGTTTGTGTTGTTTGCGGGTAAAACGGATCGGATGTTCCGTGTGTCCCTGGTAGCGGAACTTGTCCCGCTGGTAAAGTAATGCCACGTTGATGCCTCTCGTGTCTTGTCCGTGTGTCATGCAATAGCGGTAATGCTGCCGGCGAAGTGGGGTGAAATCCAAAAGCCGGACAAGTACGGAATCGTTTTCAACTTCACAAAGTCCTATCAGGGCCGGAGTGCTCCATTCTCCCGCTGCCGTGATGACTTTTGCCAGTTGTTGTAGTTTGTGGTAAAATCGTCCAGATGTCCAGTGACGGTTGCCGGAGGGAAGGAAATCATTGTCTGCCGTAAGCGGATCGTCTTTCGTGTCGAACAGATTCTCGACGTTGTAGCTCATCACGCGGAAGTTTGTTTGCCCTTGTGAAGGCAGAGAAAACAATGTCAAGATAAAAAACGTCATAGTTAAGGTCTGGGTCATATCGTTTTATTTTGTTTCATCTTCTTTCGGTACGAATTCGTAGGCTCCGATATCAGGACCGTCGTTTGTCAGGCGGTTTATGCCGTAGCGGTCTACCGGATATTTCTGCGTAACGAATATATCGGCTTTTCCCACTCCCAACGTCGTCAGTGAATCCGGACGGAAGTCAAAGCGGTATTTGTTCTTTTCGCCTCCTCTTAGCCTGTAGGAAAGACTGGTATTTGTAAACAATACCTCTTTGAAGTGGTCATTGTTGCTGCCATTCGTTTTGATTACGCAATGGCTGAACTCGTATTCGAATGATGCCGCATTGTCGACGGATAGATTGAGTTCCCCTTCATATTCTTTTTTGCCGGCATCGTAACTTCCGTCGATGATGCAGTTGTCGAATGTCGCTTTGAGCGGATAAGCCTCTTCATTCGCATTGTTTGTCATCGTGAGGCAAGGCGTGGTCCGTTTTTCCAATGTCATGAAATTTGCAAGCGTGCAATGGACGAAACAGTAGTCTCCGCCAGTCAGCACCACGACACCTCCTCCGGCATTGGTCAATTCCGTGTTGGTCACTTCTATCTTGCAATTGCGTGCGAAGAACAGATGCTCTCCCATATTCGTGATCTGGGAATTGCTTAGTTTCAGTTTGGATTCGTCCGGTGACGACTTTTCGAACGTCAGCCCTGTTTTTCCATTTCGCACGATTACATTGTCCATAATGTTATGGTAACTTTCCGGACGGAAGAAAATCCCTCCCCATTGTGACGGGGTCCGGTCGTAAGGCAGGACGTCGTTCAGTATGAAGTCCAGACGGTCTCCGCGAAAGATAATCGGATTTTCGCGTGTCCCCTTGGCCAGCAATGTCCCGTATGTGATGACTTTTGCGGTGTCATGCATATAGAACGTTGCGCCCGGATCGATATTGAGTGTAACATTGGGCGAAATAACCAGACTGTCATATATAAGGTAAGGGCGTTCGGCTGTAAAATGTGTGTCCTGTGTCAGGATAAGCCCGTTCTTATACAGGTTTACGTTTTGTCCGTATGCTTCGAGGCGGACGGACTGCTTGACTCCGTTTGTGGTGAAGATGACGGAATCGTCTACCAACAGCGGTTGGTTGGATGCATTCGGATTGACGGTAACTTCCACAAATACATACAAGCTGTCGTCAGCCTGTATTCTTACATTCTGGAAATGGTCGCCTTTACGCCCGTCCACGTTGATGCGGAAACCGGTCTCTTCACCGCTTGCCAACATGATCTCGCTGATCAGCAAAGGCTGGTCGTTACGGTTGTAGATCATGAACTCTTTGGTTGCAGAGCCTATTGTGGTGAATACCGTATCGAAAGAAAGTGTGTCGACCGAGAAGCTCAGCCGATGGTTGGGGTTACTCGAATAGTTCTCGTCCAGCCCGTCGCACGACAACAGGTTGAGCACTGTAAAGAATAATATGAGTAACGGAGCGGTTAATTTTTTCATTTCATTCATTATTAATAGTCCGGGTAAACTGTTATTTACCATATAATGTCAATA
>DXRF01000197.1 GCA_019411205.1 Parabacteroides sp.
GTGCACGCCTGGAAAAAGGAACTTTACTGGCATCCGGTTTCATCGCAGGTGGGGCCTTGATGGGAGTCGTCAGCGCAGCCATGCGTTTTGCCGGCATCAACCTGATTGACGCCGAATGGATGGAAAGTAACATGGCCGGAGCACTGGCCATCGTAATGTACATCCTGCTAATCACTTACCTGGCGATAAGTTCGTTAAAAGCAAAGGAAGAAAAAAAATAATAAATCTGAAAACTTTGGAAGCACCAGTCGTCAATGTCGGCATTATGACGGAAAAGGCCGTTTCGTTTGTATTTCATGGAGAGTATGTACATACGGAAACCGGAAAGTTCCTGACAGGGGAACAACGCGCGTTATTTGTAAACGGCAATATCGTTTTCAACGGAAAACTATTTAAAGAGATATTCTTTGAACCAGCCTCTCCTTCCTCGTCTTTCGAATTGAAGGCTGTCACCATAGGTCGTAACTTCCACTGGCAAAGGCAGGAAGACCAATGTTTCAAAGGGGCTTTCAACCTGGTAGCCGGTGAGAACGGAATTGTGGTCATCAACCAGGTGGATGTAGAAGAATACTTGATTAGCGTCATTTCTTCGGAAATGAGTGCACAGGCTTCGAAGGAACTGTTAAAAGCACATGCCGTCATCTCACGCAGTTGGCTACTCGCACAGATCGAAAAAAACTTCCGTTTAGACGGAAAAGAGGAAAAGTCGCAAAGCTACTATCAGGATAACGAACAACTGGTACGTTGGTACAACCGCGAAGACCATGATATCTTCGATGTCTGTGCTGACGACCATTGCCAGCGCTACCAGGGAATTACCCGTGCCTCCAACCCAGTTGTCCAAAAGGTGATCCACGAGACAAAGGGCGAAATACTGACGGATGGCGAAATGATCTGCGATGCCCGCTTTTCCAAATGCTGCGGAGGCGTGACAGAACAATTCGAACATTGTTGGGAACCGATCCCCCATTCCTACCTAACAGTATTGAGAGACAGCCGGGAAACTACTTTTCCAGACCTCACTCAGGAAGAAGAAGCGCAGAAATGGATTCGCTCCGCTCCCGAAGCTTTTTGCAATACATCCGATAAAGAGATCCTCAGCCAAGTGCTGAATAACTACGATCAGGAGACGACAGACTTTTATCGCTGGAAAGTATCCTACAAACAGAAAGAATTAGCCGAATTGATCCATCGCAAAAGCGGTATCGATTTCGGCCAGATCCTAGACCTGGTTCCGGTCAGCCGTGGCACTTCCGGCCGCATCGAGATGCTGAAAATCATCGGGACGCGCCGAACCTTTACTATCGGCAAGGAGTTGGAGATACGCCGGACCTTGTCTGAAACACATCTGTACAGTTCGGCTTTTGTCGTAGACAAAGAAGATATGCAATTCGACATCCCCGGACGGTTCGTCCTAACCGGCGCCGGTTGGGGACACGGTGTGGGACTGTGCCAAATCGGAGCCGCCATGATGGCGGACGAAGGATACGATTACCGGCAGATTCTCTCCCACTACTTTCCCGGTGCTTTTGTTGAAAAACGGTACTGAAGAGATTTATGATTTTTGATTTATGATTTATCATCGACACATAAATCATAAATCAAAAATTATAAATCAAAAAGGCTGCGTATCTGAAGATCGCAGCCTTTTCTTTATTGTGTTTACCTATTTGTCTCTGGTCTTATAAAAACCGGTCGCCTTAACTCTCCCGAGCTCCAGCTGATACAAAGGAACAAGAAATTAATAACATACGCAAAACAAAACAGACAAAAAGCCCAATTTTTCCTGCAAAAACGACTATTTCACCGACGAATCGAGAAATAATTACAGATAGTTTTCATTTTTATCTGCATCTTTGCGGCAAATTAATAACAAATCATGAACAGCTATATTATCCTCTTTATCATAGCCGCCTATTTCGGTATCCTTCTGTTGATAGCCTGGATCACGGGGCGGAAAAGCTCAAGCAACGAAGCGTTTTTCCTCGGTAACCGTAAATCTCCTTGGTACATCGTATCGATTGGCATGGTCGGAACATCGCTTTCAGGTGTCACATTCGTCTCTGTTCCGGGGATGGTACGCAGCATAGACATGACCTATATGCAAACCGTCCTGGGGTTCTTTTTCGGATACATCCTGATCGCTAAAGTGTTGCTGCCGCTTTATTACAAATTGCAACTAACTTCCATCTATTCGTATTTGGACGATCGGATCGGGCGGAATAGTTATAAAACGGGGGCTTCCTTCTTCCTTCTGTCCAAGATCGTGGGCGCAGCAGCTCGGCTCTATCTGGTCGTGCTGATCCTGCAACATTATGTATTCAGCACCTGGAATATACCGTTCGCTGTAACGGTCGGCATCAGCATTTTCCTGGTCTGGCTCTACACCTATCGGAGCGGCATCAAAACAATTATCTGGACAGACACACTGCAAGCCCTATGCCTGGTCGCTATGCTGATCGTGATCATCTGGCAGGTGAAAGACAAGATGCAACTGGATTTTGCCGGCATAGTACAGACTTTACAAGCCAGCCCACACTTCCGCATCTTCGAATTCGGCGACTGGAACAGCACACAACATTTCGTAAAACAGTTTTTCAGCGGAATCTTTATCACCATCGTAATGACCGGTCTCGATCAGGACATGATGCAAAAAAACCTTTCCTGCAAGAGTTTGAAAGACGCACAGAAGAATATGTACACCTACGGCTTTGCTTTCACTCCGGTTAATTTCCTGTTCCTTTCGCTTGGTGTCCTGCTGCTGACGCTCGCATCGCAGCAACAGATCGAACTGCCCGCATTGAGCGATGATATTCTTCCGATGTTCTGCACCTCCGGCATATTGGGACATTCGATCCTGATCTTCTTCACGATCGGTATCATCGCTGCGGCATTCAGCAGCGCCGATTCAGCCTTGACAGCCCTTACGACCTCTTTCTGCATCGACATTTTAGGGGTCGAAAAGGAGAAAGCACAATCCGCCAAACGCACCCGCCTGGCGGTCCATCTAATGATCTCCGTTCTTTTTGCCATCATCATACTCGCGTTTAAGGCGATCAACAGCCGGAGCGTAATCGATGCCATTTACATGATCGCGTCCTATACATACGGTCCGCTGCTCGGCCTTTTTGTATTCGGGTTATTTACGAAAAAACATCCTCGTGACAAATTTGTTCCTTATATTTGCATCGCCTCTCCTCTGATCTGTTTCTTGACGGATTATTTAGTGAAACAGCATACGGGATATGTTTTCGGCTACGAGATGTTGATGCTGAACGGGGCTATCACGTTTGGGGGATTGTGGCTTTGTTCAATTGACAATGGACAATTTGGAGAAAAGAGTATTAACACGTGACAGGCGGCGATAACAAGAGACATTCAATTGTTAATTGTCAATTGTCAATTTAAAACACTGTTTCAATGGAAATCAAAAGTGCAGAATTTGTTATCAGTAACACAAACGTAAAGAAATGTCCCGCAGGAGACCTGCCGGAATACGCTTTTATCGGGCGTAGCAATGTTGGCAAATCCTCCCTTATCAATATGCTGACCGGTAAAAAAGGACTTGCCATGACCTCGCAGAAACCGGGAAAGACGATGCTTATCAATCATTTCCTTATCAACGGACAATGGTATTTGGTCGATCTCCCCGGCTATGGTTTTGCCCAGCGGGGAAAAGAGGGACGCGAAAATATCCAGCGGATCATCGAAGATTATATTCTGGAACGCGAGCAACTCACGAATCTGTTTGTCTTGATCGACTGCCGCCACGAGCCGCAAAAGATCGACTTGGAGTTTATGGAATGGCTTGGGGAAAACGGAATACCCTTTTCTCTAATCTTCACAAAGATCGATAAAATCAGCAAAGGCCGTTTGCAAGAAAACCTGAAAGTCTACCAGACAAAGTTATTGGAATCATGGGAAGAACTCCCCCCTATCCTCCTTTCCTCTTCCGAAAAGAAAGAAGGGAGGAGTGAAATTCTTGATTACATTGACGAGATCAATAAAAGTCTATAAAAATCCAGAACACTCAATTACAACTTGGGGAATTAGAAATATAGATGGTATGGAAGTCCATTAGAACAACCAAAATCCCGAAGGTATTGACAAACGATTGAAAAAAGAAAAGTCCGGTAAAGGTTTGGAGCCTTTACCGGACTTTTCTTTTTTCACCGTTTAATAGCTGATTTTACATCCTACAAAATAACTCCGCGGCATTCCGGGACCATAGATATATTTGGAATCACGGTCCTTGCCCTGATCGAAATCACTCTGATAGGCCTCGAAAATATTTTGCACGCCGGCATTCAGCTGCAAAGTCACCGACTTATACAGAGGAAAATCGTAAGCAACCTTCATATTCAGATCAAAAAAATCAGGCGTTTTCTCTTCCCTGTCCTCCGGAATATAACCGGCCAAGTGTTGCACTAACATAGTTCCCGTATAAGTACCGGTCAAAGAAACGGCCAGACGTTTGACCGGCGTAAAGGTGGAAGTGAAATAACCATACACATCCGGCGTACGGAACATTTTTTTCTGTGCCGGCAGATCCGGGTTCGTCTCACTCCAAGTCACGGCCTCTTTATAACGGCTGCGCTGGATAGTGGCACCCGCCTGAAGCTGCAGCCAGGCATATGCCATCTTTCCTTCCAAATTGACTCCCATCACACGGGCTCCGTCCTTATTGCGACGTTCCATAATCAAATTGCCCTGGTCATCATGTCCTTTCTCCTGCAAGAAGAACACATCGCTCAGATCTGTATAGAAACCTTCTACCAGCAGGTTCAATTGGACAGGACCGAAACGATGATAGAAATCCGCCGAAGCACTGATGCTCTTGGACTTCTCCTCCTTCAAGTCCTCGGCAAGTTGGATAATCGCCACTTCGCCACCTACGGCCGCTACATGCAGATCCTCGTCAAACGCCTGCGGAGCGCGGAAACCGCTCGAATAGGACAAACGAAGATTGATATCTTCAGTCGGATTGAAACGGACATTCGCACGTGGGCTGAAGATCAGATGATCGATCAGATTATGTTTGTCGAAACGACCACCGACCAGGAAACTCCATTTTTCATTCTTCCACTCGTTCTGCAGGAACAGACTACCGATATGAACCGTTTGGTCCACGACACGATTATACCCTAACATCTCGTCCTTCAGCTCATCAAAGTTATATTCCAGGCCACCGGTAAACTCCGCCGGCATAAACAAACACTTATCAGCCGAATAGGAATACTGCGAACCGGCAACAACCGTCATGTCCGTCGTGTGTCCGTATGCATCCGGATTGCGGTTGGTCCCATAATAACTCTTCCGGTTCGTATGCTGCGCAGAAGTATAGACATTCAGGCGATGTTTATAATCTTTAGAAAACAGATCGAACTTCAAGCCACCACCATTGATGCTATGATCCGTCTGTTCCGCCACCAACGCTTCATGAGGCGGCCGGTTGATCTGGTCACCACCACGACGATATTCGCTTATATTATGATATTCGAAACCCAGTTTGGAATAGGTACTTGTCTTCACATAAGATCTGAAACCGATCGTCCGGGCTTCCAACTGGCCAAGTTCGGAGAAACCATCTCCGTCATGATCGTAAGCCGAACGATGGCGGCTCTGCCCGAAAAGATAGATACCGGCTTTATGGTCGTCCGTCACCAAAGAAGCATTCAAGGTCGTATTATTGTCCGGGCGGCTTCCTCCGATCATCGTCAGAGAATGGGCAATCTGAGCCGAATTGCGTAAAGGTTCTTTCGTAATGATATTGATCGTGCCCGCAATCGCCGAAGAACCGAAAAGAGCGGAACCTCCCCCGCGCATGATCTCGACACGCTCGATCATATTGGCCGGAATCTGTTCAAGGCCGTACACCCCTGTCAGCGCACTGAATATGGGACGGCTATCCACCAATATCTGCGTGTAAGGACCTTCCAACCCATTGATACGCACTTGTTGGAAACCGCAGTTCTGACAATTGTTTTCCACCCGTACACCTGGCTGGAAGTTCAGCCCGTCGGCAAGCGAAGTGGCATGCGCCGTCTCAAACATTTTCGAATCCAGCACGTTCACAAGCGACGGAGCCATACGGCGGGTCGTCTCGTTCCGGTTTGCCGAAACCACGACTCCATCCAGAGACAGGGCTTC
>DXRF01000198.1 GCA_019411205.1 Parabacteroides sp.
GACGACCTCCCATATCCTGTTTAGTTCTTCGAGATTGTCGTTGTTGATCGTATAATTGATGCGCAACTTGAACTGCGGATGTTGTTTCTTTATTTCTGCGACGTCGGCGAGCAGCCTGCGGAACAAGTCGAATTTACCGTTTGTCATCAGATACTCGTATGTTTCGCGGGTAAAACCATGTGCCGATAGTGTCAACTCGTCCAACCCGTTTTCTACAGCAACGGCTAACTGCTCTTTTGTCAGCAGATTCCCGTTTGTCGTGAGTGAAACGTAAGGGACGTTGTATCGTTTACCCAGTGCAATGATTTTTACCAGATCCTTATGCAAAGTCGGTTCCGCTCCGCAACCGATCTGAAGTTTCAAGGCACGGTGGAACAGGCTTCCGGCAATGGCTTCTATTTCTTCATATTTCAGTGTACCTCGCAGACTTTTCCTTTTTTCTTCGTCGCTGAAATAACACATCTTACAGCGGAAGTTACAGGCCAGTACCGGATCGAGAAAAACGCCGATATACCGTTTGCCTAACACATGAAATAACCAAAGACCCAATAGCTTGAGTCTTCTGCTTTTGATTTGTGTACCAAGCCGTAATATGTTATAGATGTTACGAGTCATTTAATTAATTGAGAATTGAGAATTGTCCATTGTCAATTCTCAATTGTCCATTGTTTACAGTTCCAGATCTATATTGAACAGTTCATGCCAGGGCAGACCTTGTTCGTTCAACTCTTTCATGAATGGATCGGGATCGAACTCTTCTACGTTCCAAACACCTGGCTTTTTCCAAATCCCCTGCATGAACAGTTTGGCTCCGATCATGGCCGGAACGCCGGTCGTGTAGCTTACGCCTTGTGCTCCTGTTTCCAGGTAAGCCGCATGGTGACTACAGTTATTATAAACATAGTAGGTCATTTCCTTGCCATCCTTGATGCCGCGGATACGGCAACCGATGGAGGTTTCACCTGTATAATTTTCACCTAGATCACCCGGATTAGGCAATACGGCTTTTAAGAACTGGATTGGAACGATTTCCTGTCCGTTATACATAATTGGATCGATGCGTGACATACCTATGTTCTGGATCACGCGCAAGTGAGTCAGATATTCCTGTCCGAAAGTCATCCAGAAACGGGCACGTTTAATTGTTGGGAAGTTTTTGGTCAGGCTTTCCAACTCTTCGTGGTACATCAGGTAAGACTCTCTCGGACCGACATTCGGATAGTTCAACGGTTTGTGTACGGACAACGGGTCTGTCTCTTTCCACTCTCCGTCTTCAAAATATTTACCTCGTTGGGTAATTTCGCGGATATTGATTTCCGGATTAAAATTAGTAGCAAATGCTTTGTGATGGTCTCCTGCGTTGCAGTCTACAATATCCAGATATTGTATTTCATCGAAATGATGTTTGGCTGCATAAGCCGTATATACACCCGTTACGCCCGGATCGAATCCACAACCCAGGATAGCGGTCAGGCCGGCATCTTCGAAACGTTTCTTGTATGCCCACTGCCAGCTGTATTGGTATTTAGCTTCGTCCAGCGGTTCGTAATTGGCTGTGTCGAGATAGCTGACACCGTATGCCAGGCAGGCATCCATGATGTGGAGGTCCTGATAGGGCAAAGCCAGGTTTACTACTAAGTCCGGTTTGAAGGAATTGAACAAGGCAACGAGTTCTTCTACGTTGTCTGCATCGACCTGTGCTGTTTGTACCTTTACGTTCTTAATATCGGCTGCGATCCGGTCGCACTTGCTTTTCGTGCGGCTGGCAACCATGATATCGGTAAAGACATCCGCGTTCATCGCGATCTTCTTAACAGCAACGGTACTTACGCCCCCTGCACCAATAACTAATACTCTTCCCATTTACTAATAGAATTAATCTTGTTAATATACAGTTTACAAGGTTTTAAACCTAACGACAAATATACGATGAATCTTTGAATAATCGGGCAAGGTGGGAGAGAAAAACAGTTTTGTGTCAAAGAAGCTGAAATTAGAAGATCATTTGGGTTTATTAGCTTCGCACGAAGTTGTCTGTCGACGATTGTCAGCAGACCTGTCGACGATTGTCGACAGGCTCTTTGTGCGAAACTAATATTCGGTTTTACTGTCTGTTCTTTCTGTTTGGATATGGAGCAATTTTATTGGTAAGTGGTTTATATCTTTAATGTTTCCAGAAGTCTGTCAACGGCTATGGCCGGTGTCGGTTCACTTTTCAATAATTGTATGAATTTGCTGCCGATAATAGCCCCTGATGAATTAGCGGCTGCTGCATCGAAGGTCGCTTTGTTCGATATGCCGAAACCGACTAAGCATGGATTCTGGAGTTCCATTCCGTTGATGCGGTGGAAATAGGCCTGTTTTTGCTCGTTGAAGCTTTGTTGTGTTCCTGTAGTGGAGGCGCTCGACACCATATAGATGAAACCGCTTGTATGTTCATCGATCAAGCGGATGCGTTCTTCGGAGGTTTCAGGTGTAATGAGCATGATCATTTTGAGGTTATTCCGGTCAGCGATGGTTTTATAATCTTTCATATAATCGGCAAAAGGCAGGTCAGGAATGATCATACCGTCCACACCTGTCAGCGCACATTTCCGGCAGAACGCTTCGAAGCCATATTGCATGATCGGGTTCAGATAGCCCATCAGGATAATCGGGATACGCACATCTTGACGGATATCCTTCAACTGGTCGAACAGAAGATGCAACGACATCCCGTTTCGTAACGCGACAGTAGAGGCTTCCTGAATGACGGGGCCGTCCGCCATCGGGTCGGAGAAGGGAATTCCGATCTCGACCATATCTATCCCTTTGTTTTCTAACTCTTTTAATATCTTCGTCGTATCATCCAGTTTTGGATATCCGGCGGTGAAGAAGACGGATAGGATTCCATTCTTCTTTGTGTTGAATAAGTTTGTGATACGGTTCATTTTTTGATTTGTGATTTCAGATTTATGAATTATGATTTTGAATTTCTTTTAAGAACTCCTTTAGTTTTCCAATGTCTTTCAGTCCCGGTTTAATCTCGAATCCGCTATTTAGGTCGATCCCGGCAAGGCGGGGATGCTGGAAAGAGTGTATTGCCTTGGCACTTTCCGGTCGGATGCCTCCGCTTAACAGAAAAGGTGTCTTTCCCTGATAGGCATCGAGTACGGACCAATCGAATTGCTTGCCGGAACCTCCATAGCTGCTGTTTTTGGTATCGAAGAGGAAGTAATTGACACGTCCTTCATAATCGGCGGTCTGTTCCAGGTCGTTGGCTGTTGCAATCTGAAAAGCCTTGATCAGTGAATAGCCGCGCTTTTGCAAGGCATGGCAATCATCCGGTGTCTCATTTCCGTGCAGTTGCAGGTAATCGAGCTTGAAAAATGCTGCTGTTTCTATCAGCTCTTCAAAGGATGCATTGACGAAAACACCGACCTTTTTTAATGGACAATGAACAATTGCCAATTGTTCATTGTCCATTATTCTTCGCGGGCTCCCCGTGAAGAATATCAGCCCTATCCAGTCTACCTTTAAGGCTGTAACCTCCTGTATATTTTGGGGATCCCGCATCCCGCATACTTTGATGATCATGATAATCCTCCTATGAATTGTGCGAGCGTGTCACCTGGTGCATTGGTTTTCATGAACGTCTCTCCAATTAAGAATCCACGAAAACCAGCTTCTCTGAGGTTCGATACGATAGTTGTTGTCGAAATACCGCTTTCTGATACTAACAGAGGAAAAAGATTTTTTTCATGAGCGACTGTTTGCATCGTTTTTGCCAGGCGGAAAGAATTTTCTACTTCAGTATGAAATGTTCCGAGGTTGCGGTTATTCACACCCAACATATCGACAAATGTGTTGAGGTATCCAAGCTCTTTTTCGGAATGGATTTCCAACAGTACTTCCATGTCGAGAGTGTGGGCTAACTCTGCAAACGTAAGACATTGTTTCTGGGTAAGGCAGGCGGCAATCAGTAGGATGGCATCGGCACCCATTATGCGTGCTTGATAGACTTGATATTCATCAATGATGAAGTCTTTCCTCAACAGGGGGAGGTCTACCAGGCTGCGTGCTTTGCAAAGGTCCCCTAAGGAACCTCCGAAAAAGTGCGAGTCGGTCAGGACAGAGCAGGCGGAAGCTCCTTTCTTTTCATAGGCGGGCAACACATCGGCTACGGCAGCATCGGGATGTAACCACCCTTTCGAAGGACTTTTTCGCTTAAACTCGGCAATGATACCCGACGAAGATGCTGCGAGAGCCGCCCGCATGGAACGGGTAGGTCGTTCGAGCCGTTCACCGCCCAACCCCAACAAGGTCTGCAACCGGACAGCTTGTTTTTGCCGCTCCACTTCGATGTGTTTGTTCGCTATAATATCTTGTAATATATCTTTCATTCGTTGTTATCATTATTTGTTATTCAAATTGATAAACGTATTGAATGTCTGCAAAGCTTTGCCGCTTTCCAATGCTTCGCGGGCTTCGTCCAGGCATTCTGCGATTCTCTTTTCAGGGCAGATAACTTGGATGGCGAAAGCGGAGTTGGCGATTACACAATTCTTTTGTGCCGGAGTCGCCCGGTTGTTTAGGACATCATCAAAGATGCGGGCTGCTTCAGAGACTGTCTTACCACCATCCAGTTCTGCTTCCGTTGCACGGGGGAAACCTAACATTTCCGGTCTGTAGAGTTTTTCTTTTTCCGGCATTGCTACCTTAAATTCGGCTGTCAGCGAGATTTCGTCATATCCGTCGAGACTGTGTACAACAGCAAAACGCGTTCCGCTCTCCTGATAGGTATAGCTGTAAAGCCTGAGCAATGGCAGGTTGTACACACCTAACAGCTGGTAGGCAGGTTTCACTGGATTGACTAGCGGACCGAGCATATTGAAGAAGCTGCGCACTCCTAAGCTTTTCCGTACCAGAGCTACGGCCTTCAGTGCCGGATTAAACAGAGGCGCATGCAGGTAGGCAATGTGGCAAGCTTCCATCGAACGGCGTAACCGGTCGATATCGGTTGTAAACTTCACGCCATGCTGTTCCATTACGTTGCTGGCGCCGCTGACTGAGGTTGCCCCGTAGTTCCCATGTTTTACAACGTTATATCCGGCACCGGCTACGACAAAGCAAGAGGCCGTGCTGATATTAAACGTATTCTTTCCATCACCTCCTGTCCCCACGATATCGATCGGCTTGAACTCCGACAAATCTATCGGGACACGCATTTCGAGCAGTGCTTCACGAAAACCTGCCAACTCATCTACAGAGATATTACGCATCAGGTATACCGTTATCAGACTGGCAATCTGTGAATCATTATACTTGCCTTCCGCAATATTCTGAAGAATCGTCCGCGCTTCGTCACGTCCTAAATACTGATGTTCGAACAACCTATATAATATATCTTTCATCTTCCATTCCGAATTTTTAATTTTCAACTTTCAGTTCCCGCCATCCAGTTCCGTATGATTGTCTTTCCTTCTGGTGTCAGTACGGATTCCGGATGGAACTGGATGCCGCGAACATCATATTCGCGATGGCGAAGTGCCATAATCTGTCCTTCTTCCATATCTTCTGCAATGACCTCCAAGCAGTTGGGAAAATTTTCTTTTGAGACAACCCACGAATGGTAGCGACCAGCACGGAAGTTAGGTTCCAGACCCGTGAACAATGGGTCTGGAACTTTGACCCGTATATCTGAACATACTCCGTGATGTACATCCGTCAGGTTGATAAGTGTTGCACCGAATGCTTCCCCGATGGCTTGCTCTCCGAGGCAGACGCCCAAAATACTCTTGGTCGGAGCATAACGATGGATCAACGGTAGCAGGATACCTGCCTCTTCTGGGATGCCCGGACCGGGTGACAAAAGAATCTTATCAAAACGTTCTACTTCGTCTAGTGATATCTTGTCATTGCGATGTACTTCTACGTCTGCACCCAATTCCTTTAATATGTGCAATAGGTTGTAGGTAAAGGAATCATAATTATCGAATAGTAATACTTTCATAAAAACTCTATTTATTAATTGTCGGTTATCGATTGTTTATTGTCAATTGATTAACGTTGTCGCCAGATCGATCGCTTTCTTCAAGGCTCCTAATTTATTATTAAC
>DXRF01000199.1:0-968 GCA_019411205.1 Parabacteroides sp.
AAAAGCGGGTTCCGGCCTGCATGTGCATATGCGTATTATGAAGGATGGAAAGAACCAGATGTTGCAGGATGGCGTTTTGTCGGAAACGGCCCGTAAGGCAATTGCCGGTATGATGAAACTGGCTCCGTCCATTACGGCTTTCGGTAATACGAATCCGACTTCTTATTTCCGTCTGGTCCCCCATCAGGAGGCTCCGACGAATATTTGCTGGGGTGATCGTAACCGCTCTGTATTGGTGCGTGTTCCGTTGGGATGGGCTGCCAAGAAGGATATGTGTTCGCTGGCAAACCCGTTGGAAGCAGATAGTCATTATGACACGACGCAGAAGCAGACGGTCGAAATGCGTTCGCCGGACGGATCGGCCGATTTATATCAGTTGTTGGCGGGACTGGCGGTCGCTTGCCGCTATGGGTTTGAAATCCCGGATGCGTTGGATATTGCAGAAAAGACTTATGTGAACGTGAATATTCATCAGGAAGAAAACAAGGCTCGTTTGGAAACATTGGACCAACTGCCGGATAGCTGTGCCGCCTCTGCCAAACGCCTGCAGCAGCAGAGGGAGATATTTGAACAGCATAATGTCTTTAGTCCGAGCATGATCGACGGTATCATAAAGAAACTGGAAAGTTATGACGACACGACATTGCGTGAAGACCTGAAAAATGATCCGGAAGGAATGCTTGAACTGGTAAACCGGTATTTTCATTGCGGATGATGTTACTTTGGAATCAAGCCGAAAGTAACTGATTTATATCATCTTTAAATCCTCGAACATCCGTTTGTATACTGCGGCCTTTTCCTCTAACGGCTTGGGGTAAGCCCGGGAGGAAGAAGGCATGCGGTAGAGATGGAAAATGCGGCCCGACAGGGTGAAACGGGAGTAGGAGCCGACTTTGGGTTCTTCTACCGGAGGCAGTGTGGCGATAAGCGTGTCCATCGCCTTTTGTCCTGTCACTACGACTGCTTCA
>DXRF01000199.1:978-6046 GCA_019411205.1 Parabacteroides sp.
CGAAGCATTGTTTTTAAGCCGGATGATCTCCACTGCGGTATCACCGATCCCGATCCCTTTTTCCCGGCAAAAGGCTTTTGCTTTCTCTTCACTGAAAGCCTTTTTGGTTTCTAAGAAATATTCTTTATCGTTATAAAAGATCAGTCCGAGTATCCGCCACATGTCGTTTTGGATATTCGGATAGTAGAAATTCATCGACCAGCGTGCACGCGGAGGTGGGAAACTGCCCAGCATCAATAACTTCGTGTTTTCCGGAAGGAAGAATCCTAACGGATGCTGCTCTACTGGCTGCGTGACAGGTGTTTCCATTATTTTACCAGGCTGTTCCATTCGTCCGGTTTGAAGCCGACCAAAACCTGGTCTTCATTGATCAGCAGAGGGCGCTTGATCAATTTGCCGTCCGAAGCCAATAAAGCGATCTGCTCCGCTTCGCTCATCGCTGGCAGCTTGTCCTTTAATTTCATCTCCTTATAAACCAGTCCGCTGGTGTTGAAAAAGTTTTTCAAAGGTAGCTTGCTGCGTTTGATCCATGCTGTCAACTCTTCGACAGAAGGATTCCGATCGATGATATGGCGGTCCTCGTACGTTATTTTATGCTCATCCAGCCATTTTTTTGCATTTCGGCAGGTGTTGCATTTCGGGTATTCTAAAAACAGGTAGCTCATATGGTCGCGGTGTTATTTGTCTTCTTTCTTCTGTCTTTTGGCATCTTCTTTGGCCATCAGCACGACATTGTACACGAAGTCGGTCATCCATTCTTCTGAATAGCCGAGCGTTTCTTTGTATTTCCGTATCCTCCAGGCAACTTTCTGAACACTGATATCTTTCCATTCCGAGCGGGTCACGATTTCGTGGATGGTCTTCTGTGTCTGCGAATATAACAGTTTCTTCACCAGCATGGAGAAACGGAACTTCCATTGCATCAAGTTGTCGAGCAGGGAGAACAGGTCGTTGTTGAATCCCTGGTACATGATGAAATAGGATTTGATGTCATTTTGCGTCTTGCAGTTCTTTTTGATGGAGGCATCGATTTCTTTGAAAAAGTTTTCGTTCAGTCCGTATTCCTGCATCAAGATTTTACGGGAACGGGATTTCTCGGCTATACCCAACTTGTTGTTTTGAGTCGGAATCTTAAGCATCCGTTTGAACAACGCCATATCATTTAATATGTTGAGGTTGGTGATACCTAACTGAACAGCCATTACCGCTTGGTAATACACGCGGATCAGCGTAACGAACTCCTCTACGGAGCCTTTCGATACGACTTCTGTTTCTTCTTCTTTCTTCTTAAATAGTTTGGAAATGAAATTCATTGTGTGTATTTATATTTATTGCCGACAAATATACTAAGAATCTTTCTATATGCCTAATAGTACATTTTGCAGGATGTAAACTGCGGCTCCCGACAGATATCCGGTCAGGGCGAGCAACGAGATTCTTTTCAGATACCAGATGAAGTTGATCCCTTCCAGTCCCATAACGACGACTCCGGCGGCAGAACCGATGATCAGCATGCTGCCACCCACGCCGGCACAGTAGGCGAGGAATTGCCAGAACACGCCGTCTTGTACGAAATTGGCTATATAAGCCGGATCGGCTGCCGTAGCAACCATCGCGTCCGAGGCAACGGGATACATTCCGATGGCACCGGCAACGAGCGGAACGTTATCGACGATGGCGGAGAGCGTTCCGATAATCAGGTTGACGGCATATACGTTGCCGATCGTGTTGTCCAGCCAGAGGGAAAAACTGCCCAGAACACCGCTGCAGCGCAGTGCATCTACGGCTAACAAGATACCGAGGAAAAACATCAGGGTGGCGCCGTCTATACGGCTCACTACTTTCGATAAACGGAGTTTCAAGTCTTCGTTGATCGGAGTTTTCCGGTACATTAGTTCTGTGAATACCCATAGGATACCGACTCCCATCAAAATTCCCATGAACGGGGGCAAGTGGGTGATTGTTTTAAAAACCGGAACGAACAGCAGGCAGAACACACCGATGCAGAGGATCGCCAACTTCTCGTTTGCTTTCAATACCTTTAGTAAAAGGTTGTCACGGTTTTCTTCAAAAGCATTGGGAGGCGTAACTTTACCATGCAAATAGCGGGATATGATCAATACCGGGACTAATGCCGATACGAGGCTCGGTAAAAACAGATGCGGGATCGTTGCCGAAGTCGAGATATTTCCTCTTACCCACAACATGATCGTTGTCACGTCGCCGATGGGTGACCAGGCCCCGCCACTGTTGGCGGCAATCACGATGATGCTACCGAAAATCCAACGCTCTTTATAATTGCCGATCAATTTCCGGATCAGCATGACCATGACGATGGAAGTAGTCAGGTTGTCCAGGACTGCCGACATGAAAAAGGTGATCGTGGCAATGACGAACAATAACTTCCGCTTGCTGTTGGTGGTGATGCGGTTGGTTATGAACATAAATCCTCCGTGAGAATCGACGAGTTCCACGGTGATCATTGCTCCGATCAGGAAAATCAAAGTTTCAGCGATCTCACCGACACTGCTCAGTATCTGATGGTCGATGACGAAGTGGATACATTGGTCTGCGTAGGGCAGTTCTTTTATGAGCGGGAATGAGTTTAAAAAAAGTTTAAAATCCTCGGCGGAAGCGGTCGGAATAAATTGAGGAGCCCCCAATGTATATAAAACCCAAAGGATTGTACCGGTTAAGAGTGCTGTTCCCGCTTTGTTGATTTTTAGCGGATGTTCCAGGGCAATAAGCAGATATCCTACCAGGAACACGATGATCATTGTTGTCAACATAGTTATGTTTATTAATTTTAATTCAACGTGACAAAATTAAGAATTTATTGTGAGAGAAACACCCTTGTTTAGGGGATTGTTTAGAATTGCCCGGCATATATGTTTAAATCGTCTGCCGAGGGAGTCGGATTTTGCCGGATGAACAGTTACCTGCAAATTACACCGGCATGAATTATACAAAATAATCCCGTTCGTCGTGCCTGATCTTTTTGTATCTTTGTCCTGCATTTAAAGCAGATATGAATATATGGTAAGTTATTTACAGATAGATAAGTTGACTAAAAGCTTCGGCGATTTGGTCTTATTCGAAGATATCACTTTCGGAATCGCGCAGGGGCAGAAGGTCGGGCTGATAGCCAAGAATGGTACGGGGAAAACGACTTTGCTGAATATCATAGCCGGAAAAGAGGATTATGACAGTGGGGCGGTTGTGTTCCGAAACGATCTGCGGGTCGGCTACTTAGAGCAGATGCCGCATTATCCGGACGGCCTGACTGTTTTGCAGGCGTGCTTCTACTCTCCGAACGAGACGGTGCGTTTGATCGCCGAATATGAACAGGCGATGGCAAGCGGCGATCATTCCAACCTCGAAGATATCCTGCTTAGGATGGATAACCTGAAAGCTTGGGATTATGAACAGCGTGCCAAACAGATTTTAGGACAACTGAAGATCCATAACTTCGACCAGAAGGTGGAAACGCTTTCTGGTGGGCAGTTGAAAAGGGTGGCTTTGGCAAACGTGCTGATAACCGATCCTGAACTAATCATCCTCGACGAACCGACCAACCACCTGGACTTGGAAATGACCGAATGGCTGGAAGGATATCTTTCCCGCGCGAACATTAGTATTTTGATGGTGACGCACGACCGTTATTTTCTGGATCGTGTCTGTAGTGAGATTATCGAGATAGACCGGAAACAGATTTATCAGTATAAGGGAAATTATAGCTATTATCTGGAAAAACGGCAGGAACGGATGGATGCGTTGAATGCCGAGGTGGACCGGGCCAGCAACCTGCTTCGCAAGGAGCTCGACTGGATGCGCCGTCAGCCGCAAGCACGCGGAACAAAGGCGAAATACCGGATCGATGCTTTCTACGAGCTGGAAAAGAAAGCCAAACAGCAGCATGAGGCTGGTAATGTCAACCTGGATGTGAAGGCTTCGTACATCGGATCGAAGATTTTCGAGGCGGAGCATGTCTCGAAACGTTTTGGCGATCTGAAGATTGTGGAAGATTTCAACTATATATTCGCCCGTTATGAAAAGATGGGGATTGTCGGGAATAACGGAACGGGAAAATCCACTTTTATCAAGATGCTGATGGGAGAAGTGGAGCCTGACAACGGCCGTTTTGATGTGGGCGAAACGGTCCGGTTCGGTTATTACAGCCAGGACGGTCTTCAGTTCGACGAGCAGATGAAGGTGATCGATGTGGTTCAGAATATCGCGGAATATGTCGATTTAGGTGACGGAAAGAAGATGGGAGTTTCACAGTTTCTGAACTATTTCCTTTTTGCTCCGGAGAAACAGCATAACTATGTTTACAAGTTGAGCGGGGGAGAGAAACGCCGCTTGTATCTCTGCACGGTCTTGATGCGCAATCCGAACTTTCTTGTGCTCGACGAGCCGACAAACGATTTGGATATTGTCACGCTGAACGTGCTGGAAGAGTATCTGCGTAATTTCAAAGGATGTGCGATTGTCGTATCGCATGACCGCTATTTTATGGATAAGGTGGTCGATCATCTGCTGGTGTTCCGGGGAAATGCCGATATAAAGGATTTTCCGGGCAACTACACGCAATATCGCGAATGGAAAGAGACGCAGGATCAGTTGGAAAAAGAGACTGAAGCTGCACGACAGGCAAAAATGGCTCCCACCGTGGGGAAAACGACGCGTCCTGAAAAGGAGCAGAAAAAGAAACTGACTTTCAAGGAGCGCAAGGAGTTTGAAGCGCTCGAAGTCGAGATTCCTCAACTCGAAGCCGAAAAAGCCGAGTTGGAAACGGCCATGAGTAGCGGTACGTTGAGCAATGACGAACTGTTGGCCAAATCCGAACGAATCGAAAAAGTGATTGAAGAAATAGACGAAAAAACAATGCGCTGGCTGGAGTTGAGTGAGCTGGCGTGAATCAAATGGAAGATCGTAAACTCATATTGTGGAACCGGAATTTCGTGCAATGTTGCATTTCCTATTTCCTGATGAACTTCTCTTTCTATATGCTGATGCCGACGATGCCGGTCTATCTGGTGGAAGTTCTGGGAATTGATACGGCAAA
>DXRF01000002.1:0-32079 GCA_019411205.1 Parabacteroides sp.
GTGATAAAGGTTTTATTTTTGTCCAATAACTGTAACGCTATTTCAGGACTAGTCACCCTTCACCTTGTGTCTCGTCCTAAAATAGGTTGACTGTCTTTTCTACCTCTATCCGGCGCTTGCTACGAACCACAGGTTTCCCCGCTTGGTGTGTTTATGCTCAATCCCGTTGCGCTGGAGGATGCGCCCGAACAATCCCATATGGGTATTTCCCAAGCGCACGCCGCTCTGCTCCCGCATGCGCAGCAGGATGGCAGATGACGGGAGCCATTCGCCGGCGAATCCTGCTTCCGGCTTGCAGAAATATTGCAGGAAAAGCTGTTCTTCGATTGGCATTTGCTGGAATTGGCTGTTGTTTTGCATGTTGCGTGTCTCTTCCTCCGTCGTGAACCAATATCTTTCGCCTGCCCGGAGCGCGGCGACCGCCTGTGCGTATAGCTGCCCGTATTCGATGGAACGGTCAGGACGGATGTTCCCGTTTATCTCGATGCAGACGAAACGGCGGCTACCGGTCGGATCGGCCAGCAAGTCCCAGTTGTTGCAGGTCGCGATGAACGTGGCGTATCTCCGGTGCGTGCGGATGCTTCGGGCGTAGGCCATGCGAGTGTTGACGACCGGTTTCTGCAACAGATGTTTCAGGAATGCCTGTTGCGTGTTCCCGATCGAGTCGAACTCATCGAGGTTGACCAGCACGAACCGCCCCAAGGCCAGTTCCGCCTCCCGGCGGTTGCCGATGTCCGGGCTTTCCGCCATATATTCACGTAAGACAGGAGGCAGTAATGTCCTGCACCAAGTCGATTTGCCGCATCCTTGCGAACCAACGAGCAGCGGGACGATGCAGTTTCCGTACAAGCTGTCTTGTTGCTGCCATTGTGCCACCAGGCCGAGGAACCAGATGTAGAACTGTTCGCGCCAGAGCAGGTTGGCGGTCGGCAACGTCTCAGCCAGCGGCCGGATACGGTCTTGCCCGTCCCAGGCGGGCAGGCTGTCTAAGAAATCTTCGATCGGGTTGTAAGCCTGGGTGCGGGCCGAATAAATGAACCGTTTGATGTCCCGGTCCCAAGCTTCTATTCCCGCAGCTTGCGCCCCGATGCAGATCGAGTTGACGGTTTCTTCGTTTACCGGTTCGAAAAGGCCGTCGGGCATTTCCCTGCACCGGTATTCCGTATCGCCTTTCAGCTGGTTTTTCCGGAAAACGTACCTGTCGCGCATGAACTCGTCCAATTGATTGATGAGCAGCTGTGTACGGGAGTAAGACGATCGTTTTGTTTCCATGTGTCTGTGTGTTTGTAGGTGAATGTTTTTTCTGCAAATATACGCTCGCCTATCCCGGTTTGCCTGTCGGCTGCACCTTTATTTATCTGTTTCCTGCGTTGTTTTTTATTTAGGATAAAAGTTATGTCTCATTCGTGTTTATCCTATTATTATTTGTATCTTTACTGCCATGTTATTGACTATTCGACCTAAGGCGAAAAGCCTTTCGACTTAGGTCGAATACCTTTTCCACCTTGGGCAAAAACCTTTTCGACCTTCGTCAAAAACATACAAAGAAGGCAGGAAAGCGATAGAAGTCTTATTATTCATCTTTAATCTATTACTGATATGACAGCACGTTACAGAATGGAGCGTAATCCGGATTCCGGAAAGAATGGAAATAAAACGCCTCTTCACCCAAGATTGATCCCCTATGAGACCGTCGGCATCAAGAAGTTGATGAAATATGCCAAATCCCGTTCCACCTATTCGGAGGCCGACATTGCCGGCGCCTTGCAGCTGATCACCGACTTGGTGACGGAACACTTGCGCGAAGGCGATAACGTGGAGATCGAGGGCCTCGGCTTCTTCAGTGTCTCGCTCCAATCTCGCGCGGTGATGTCTAAAACGGAACTGAGGAGCGAATCCGTCCGTTTCAAGAACGTCAATTTCCGATGCTGCCAGCAGTTGAAGAAGGCCTTGAAGACGATGCCGCTCGCGCGTATGAAAAGTTCGGGTCACCGTGCGCCCGGCATGGCGGACCGGGAGGAACTTCTTTACCGCTATTTGGACGAGAATTCGTATATCACCGTCCGTTCCTACCGTTATCTTATCGGGCTGTCTGACTACAGTGCGCGCAAGGACTTGGCTGCATTGGTCACTGCCGGGCGTCTGGTAAAGGGAGGCAGCCGTCTGTTTGCCATCTATACCCTCCCGAAAGAAGAAGACACGGGCATCCCGCAACCTTTGGTGGTCGATTCGAACTTACCTGGATGAAGGCCGGATACCGTGGGTGAAGGCAATCCGGGCGGGTGCCTTCACCTGTTGAGACTTGTTGCAAGGCGGGTTGTACAGGGTGGGTGAAGCTGAAATGCCCCGGCAGTCCGGAACTTTTGTTTTTAGCTGTTCCGGTATTCCAACGGCCCCATCCCCACATGCCGCTTGAAATATTTGCCGAAGAAAGACATATTCGTGAAATTCAGCGAATAGGCGATGTCGTGGATCGAAAGGTCGGTCGATTTCAACTGTGCCTTTGCATCCATGATCACCATAGAGGTGATGATCTCGACACAAGTCTTGTCGGTCGTCTGCTTGACAATCGTACTGAGGTGTGCCGGAGTTATGCCGAGTTTCTTGGCATACCACGCAACGGAACGTTGCGTGGTATAGTTCTGCATAACCAGATGATTGAAGTTTTTGCTGATCTGTTCCGCTTTGGAGAGATTGGTCTTGCTTAGTATCTTGTCTTTATACATGGCCCCTACTCCGAGAAGTACACCTGAAAGCAGATGGTTAAGGATATCTTTGTTCAGTTTGGAGCCGCAGAATCCATACGTCTTGACAAGTAACGAAAAATAATCTTTCAGCAATTGGGCGGGCTGTTCTTTCAGCTCGATAATCGGGCAGTCTTTTATGACATACAACATGTCCATTGTCGACTTGCCTATATTGGCATGGTTGGTAAACTCGGATGAGAACCCCATGAAATAGATCTGCAGATCCCCTTCCACCTTATGAATCTGGAAAATCGTGCCTGGCAGGATTGTAATAAAGCTGCCGGGCTTCACTTGGTAACGTGTCAGATTTATGGACGCCTCGATCTCCCCTTGCATGCAAAGCACGAATATCTCTGCCTTCAACCTGCAAGGATAGTTGGCATACAAGCTCAGCAAACCAATATCTTTATGCGAAAGATTCCCGATGATCCAATCTTCGGGAAGGTCTATTTTGGGGATGTCATTTTCCATGTTCAGAATACATTAGAATGTGTGCAAAGATATGAAAAATAGGACACGTAAAAAGTTCTGAATAATAAAATCCGGTTTAAGTTAGGATATTATAATTGGCTGTTTAAGACAAGATCTAAAAAATAGGACAAGTAATCGTATAAATAGACCTTGTGAGATCTTTTGTGTTGTCGTTATTTTGCACCGATTTTAATAGGTAGAAAACGGGTATTGCTCCGGTTGTTTCGTGAATTTTGACAGTCAACTGAATTAGAGCTAAACTATATTACTATATAGATGAAGAAATATATGATTGAATATGGTCTTGGGAAGATCATGGCTTTATGGATATGTGTTTTGGGGGTACTTGTCTGTGTCTCTTCTTGTGATTCCGATCGTGTGCCTGCCGATGGAGTTGGAAAGTTGAGCTTGTCATTGTCGGCAGACACTACTTCTTTAAACAAAGGTATCAACAACTCAACAAAAGCAGCCGTTTCGGACGAGTTCGAGAAGTTCCTGACTACGGCAGACTACAAGATCCGCATCGTACAGCAGTCCGATACAGTCCAGTCGTATGACCGCTTTGATGAGATGCCTTCTGAAATAGAACTGAAAGAGGGTGCTTATACCCTCATTGCCTCCAAAGGCGACAACCTCCCTGCCGCTTTTGAAAACCCCTATTTTGAAGGAAGTACCGACTTCACGGTGAAAGCCGGCATGAGTACGCCTATCGATGTGACTTGTACACTTGGAAATGCAAGAATCACGGTCGACTACACCGAGGACTTCAAGGAGGCATATTCCGATTATACCGTTTTGTTGAGCTCGGCTTTTACATCCGGCAGCCTGGAAATAAAGAAGGATGAAACGCGTCCGGCTTATATGCAAGTGGGCAAAGAAGGATCGGAATTAGGTATCGCTATCCGTTTGAAGAAAATCATAGAAGACAAGGAAAAAACATATAAAATCCCGACTCCTCTATCTATCGAACGCCGCCAGAACATCCGCCTGATCTTTAAAACGGATGGAGAGGCTTTGGATGGCATCGGTCTGGAAATAATCCTGGATGATGAAATGACAAATGTCACGCTGAATGAAGGGATACCTGATTTTATGTGGAAGCCGTTTGAGAAGCCGACCCTGTCTCCGGATGATTTTACAAATGGAGAATCTTTTACCATCAAAGTCGGAAAGTTCGAGAAAAGTCCTACGGTTGGTTTTGCCATGTCGGCAGGTATTGCCTCTTTGTGTGTCAAGCAATGGCGCGAGGATAAGGAAAACGATGTCGTTACTTATGATTTGGCAACGGATGAAGGTGTCGAGGCTGCTTTGGAAAAGAATTTCAAATGGTCGGTCAATGGCAATGCGAATACCAACGTGAAAGGTGAAAGAAAAACCGGGCAGCTATTTTTGAAAGATGCAATCAATAGTTTGGAGGCTCCTATCGAGGAAGATCAAACTTATACGTATCATTATGAGTTTTCAGGAGTTGATGCGACAGGAAAGGCACATGCGACAAATGTATTAGGGATAACAGTTGTTGTACAGCCAGCCGGCCAGCCGATCATAACATTTGACGGCTTTCCTGAAACAACGATTATAGAGGGTGATGATATGTCGAAAGAGATAGAAGCTAAATTTGAGGCTGAAGGTATAATCGATGAAACGAAAACGACATTGACTGTTAATGATGGAACAACTGACAGGGTGTATAATATTCTAACAGATGGAACTACCTTATATAGCGATTGGGGTATTAGTGTTGAGTCAGGTAATGATGCGACAGCAACGCTTAAATTCCCAAAAGTCTTTTCTTCCCGGTTAGAGGCTCCTACGGAAGGAGAGAAAACATTTACTTATAAATTGGATTTAGCGGATAAGAAAGGACGTAGTTTCCCGACTCTGACAAAGACATTGACGGTAAAAGCGCCGGTGTTTGAGCTGACACCGTCTGCTAATGGTGGGGATGCTTTTGCTTGCCGGGCGATCTTGCGTGCAAAGGTTTCTGATGGAACACATCCTGATAATCTTAAATTCCAATGGAGAAAAGTTGGTAGTGGAAGTTGGAATAATTGCAAGAACCATACTTACCAAACGGATGAAATATGCGATACATTGAAGAATCTGACATCAGGAAGGCAGCAATATGAAATACGAGCAATTTACCGGGAAAAAGAAAAGCGTGTAACGGAACCGATTGTGATAACAACCGAAAATGTGGTGGAGTTGGAAGATGGCTCTTTTGAAAATTGGCATAAGAAAGAAGTTTATAAGAAAACAATATGGTCTGTTGGAACTACCGGTTTAGGGATAGATCAGTGGTGGCCTTATAATGAAGGAGGTTCTTCGTGGTGGGCAACCCGAAATGCGTTGACAACTTCACAAAGAAGCGGTGTCTCATGTTATTATACATCCTATTCCGGAACAGTCCCTGTTGATAATGGATATGAAGGGAAAGCGGCTGAAATCAGTACGCTTGGATGGAAAGAAGGAAATACATTTACGGAACTTGGAGGTGAAAGTGGAACGCATTCTGCCGGAATGTTGTTTTTAGGCTCTCATTCTGCAACCAGCAATGGGGTTGAGACAATTGATTATGGGCATGATTTTAATGTTCGTCCTAATGCGTTTGAATTCTACTATAAGTTCAAATCTTTAAATAGTGAATCTTTTGAAGCTTATATTGTAGTAGAAAATAGGGAAAACGGAACTGTAACGCAGTTGGGAAGTGGTAGAATCATGAGTAATCAGGATCAGGCTTCATTTGCTCCGGTAAGAGTAAATGTTCATTATACCAATACATCATTGAAGGCAACACATATGTATATTGTGTTTAGATCCAGTACTGCGGATAACCCTTCAGTGGAGAGTGTACAAGGTAGTTTAGGGGCTCTTAACGGATACAGTGATTCTCGGTATGTGGGTAATGTCCTGACGATCGATAATGTTCGACTAATTTACGAATAAATATGAAAAAGACATATATCTTATTTTTAACGGTAATTCTTTCCCTTTTGGCTGCTTGCCAAAAAGAGGAAAATAGCAGAAGCGACAACTTTGGTGAAGGTTCCGGAGCGCTGCGGTTGGAACAACCTGCGGTTCTGAGCAAGACGGAGATCCCGGTGATTGTGATGAAAGGAGCTTTCGGAATGGATGCGAATACATTCCCGATTCGGATCGATCAACAGGGTGCAGATGGTACATATACGAAACATACGAGTTTTGTTTCTTATTCGGCTATGATTGATTCCGGTATGCCATTGATTTTGCCGGTAGGAGATTATCAGGTTGTTGCTTCCTCGTACGATCAGGCAGCGGCTGAGGACCGAGTGTCTGAAACTCCTTATTTCGAAGGGAAACAGGATTTTGTGATTGAAGAAAAAACAGTCACGTCTGTTCCTTCTTTTACTTGTACGTTTGAAAGCGTGGGAGTGGAGATTCGCTTGTCCGATCAGTTCAAAGCGAAGTTGGAAGCCGAACCTCTTAATTACAGTTATTCAGTGACCGTTTATGATGGTGAAGTGTCGTGGACGTTCGATCCCGATAAGCATACAAAGCCGGCTTATTATCTGGATCCATGCGAGAAGCTGGTGCTGAAAGTCACGGTTAAGCTGGATGGGCTGACCTATCCGGAACGGACATATTATGTATGCAACCGGAATACAGATAAAGTGTCGATTGGGGAATACTATATTATAACTTTGGATGCCGGAGAAACTGAAACAAAAAGTTTACGGTTAACGACTAAATGCATAGGAGAATAGGCATATGAAATATAAATACCTGTTATTGTTGCTTTTTTCTCTTCTTTTTTTCTCTTGTGAGATGAAGAAAGAGATATTGGGACAAACTGATAAAGGTCAGACTGATGACACGACCGTAGAAAACCAGGGGCTGTTAGATTTGGAGTTGAAGCCGGAAAAAGAAGCGGATATCCCTGTTTCGAAGGGAGGAAGTGCTACTGGTTCACAGACTGTTATATTGGATGTTAATGAGTTTGCTATCGATATCATTGATGTCAATGGTAATACGGTCAAGCATTATGACAGTTATGCCGATTTGAAGAATGAGGGAGGTTTGTTGCTTCCTGCCGGTCACTATTCGATTCGGGCGACGCTGGGAGAAGATGTGAATGCCGGTTTTGACAAGCCGTTTTATTCCGGTACGAATGTGTGTGAAATCACCCCTCAGGAAGTGG
The DNA here is from genome assembly GCA_019411205.1 of Parabacteroides sp. Lineage (GTDB taxonomy): Bacteria > Bacteroidota > Bacteroidia > Bacteroidales > Tannerellaceae > Parabacteroides. The sequence continues at coordinate 7,396 of DXRF01000002.1, forward strand.
CAAAGGTGATTACGGACTGTGTGTTGAGCAATAAGAAAGTTACGTTCCGTTGTTCGGATGATTTCTTGAAGAAATTTAATGACGATTATTCGATCGTTATTGATAATAAAGTGGGAGCTTTGACTACCCAAAACGGGGAAAAAAGGACAACCTATTTGAAGAATACCGGCATCTTACAGTTTACTGTATATGCGACTATGAAGAATGGCGGAAAGACTTTGGTATATAATTATGATATGTCGAAAAATGAAGATATCCAGCAATATAATAATATATTGATCGACTTGGATCTTGAAGAAGGCGACAGCTCTCCTGATGAACCGGATGATAACGAACCTGTCGAACCGGATGATCCTATTGTACCGGATGATTCGGTATCAGTTAAAAATCCGGTGATTAAGGTCGACATATCCTTGATCGAGAAAGAATATGTAATCGAGATCCCTTCAGATTTTATCGATGCCGGTGGTGAGGGTGATGGTGGCGATGATAATGAAGGTGGTGACACGGTAGCTAAGCCTACAATTGTAGGGGATGCAGGATTGGACATAAGCCAACCGATCGAGATATCGGGTGCAGGTAATAAAACTGTGCGTGTGAAGATTAATACACCGGGTAAATTGGCTTCGTTAGTTGTAAAAATAACTTCATCAACATTGGAGGCATTATTACCGGCTGTCGGGCTGACTTCCGAGTTTGATATTTGTGATGAGGGTTTGAAAGAAACTTTGTCAAAATTAGGATTGTCAGCAACAAAAGGTGCTACGTCTACAACGTTTGATATATCTTCTTTTATGCCGATGATTGCAGGTTTGGGAGGAGGTGATTATCTCTTTACCATAACTGCGACGGATCAGTTGGGGCAAAAAGCTTCCAAGACATTAACGGTAAGAAACTTGAACGATTAATGAGTGATGAACAGTATGAAGTTATATATATTTGCTTGCTTGTGTAGTTTGATATTATGGGGAGTGAGCTGTAATGAAGAATCGGCAGGGATACCGACAGGCTCGTTGTTTTTAGGTATCGAAGAGGATGCTACATTGTTGACAAAGGCGGAATCGGCTGTCACGAATGAATCTCTTCGTGTCGATATCATCACTGCGGAAGGGGATACGATAAAAAGCTACTCCGATTATATCGATGAGGTGAAAGGCAAAAAGATCGTTCTTCCGGTAGGAACTTATACGATTTCAGTAAAATCAAACCAGTCGGAAGAGGCAGGATGGGAAAAACCGTTCTATTCCGGTTCGAAAGAAATAACCATTCAGTCCGGTGAGATAACCTCCGTACAGATTGTTTGCAGGATTTCGAATACGAAAGTAGCAGTCGAGTATGCCGACAATCTTGCTGACTATTTCAGCCACTATGAAACGACGGTTTCCAATACTTCCGGGAGCTTGCTTTATACGCGGGATGAGACTCGTGCCGGCTTTTTTAAAGCAGAGAAGCTTACGGCTGATTTGAAATTGGTCAATCAGGATGGAAACGAGTTTGCCATGCAACGGGTGTTCCCGGATATAAAGGAACGGTATTTTTATAAGATAAAATACTCGCTTGACAATGGTGGTGGTGATAATGAAGAAGCTGGAGCTGATTTCGGTGGGATCATAGTGGACGAAAAGGCCGATACGATATATTACGGAATCTTCATCAAACAGGAAGATCTTTTCGGCAAGTCGGTTCCCAAATTGGTACTTGACGGCTTTACGGAAAATAAGATTGTCTATAAAAAGACTGAAAATCCGTCAGTTCCCGAACATTCTCTGACGATCGAAGCACCGAACGGCATCAAGCAGCTGAAAGTGGAAACAACTTCTTTCCAGTTTGCCGATGTTCCATCGTTTGATCTTTGTAACCTGACGGATGCTGCACGGACGCGTTTGCAGCAATTGGATTTCCCGATGCAAGAAGTAAAAGACAAACAAGAGCTGACATTCGTGTTGACCGATTTTGCTAAAGCATTAGAATTATCTTCTGAAACGCAAACAACCCTTCATACGTTTTCTTTCTATGTCTTGGATAATTTGAATCAGGAAACAACTGTTGTATTCACATATGAGGTTCGCCCGAATGTCGCTGCTTATGTGGAAAAACCTTATTGTTGGACTACATTTGCTTTGTTAAAAGGTTATTGTGTAGATGAGAGTTCTTATTTCAAAGTGAAATTACCAAATGGAACTGTAAAAGATATAAAGAAGGTGACGCGAGATACGGAAGGTAATGTGTCAGCACTTGTAACAGGATTGTCTGCCGGAACGTATTCTTATTCTTTGGCTTCTATAGACAATGCTGATATGACTTGTGAGCCGGTTGACTTTTCTTTAGCAGCTCCTTCGGAGGTACCGAACATTAATTTTGAGGATTGGGGAACCCGGTCGAAAAAGAAGGTTGTTGGAATTGGTAATGCTACATTTATTTCTCCAAATGCAGACAGTGATGCTGTTTATTGGGATTCTGGTAATTGGGGTGCTGTAGCAGGTGGCGAAGTTTTGACACAGTCAACAACTGTTGTTGCAACTGAGGCTTCTGAAAAGGCTGCAATGCTGACCTCCAAATGGGCGGGGGCACTCGGGTTTGGTGCGTTTGCCGCTGGAAGTATTTATTCAGGCGAGGCCCAGTCGGTCGGTACGGATGGTGCTGTGTTGAAATACGGACAATCTTATCAAGGTTATCCTACCCATTTGCGCGGTTATTATAAATATACTCCGGGAAAGATTGATTGGTATGGAGATAAGACTCCTTCAGATGGACTGAAGAAAGATGAACAGGATGAATGCCTGATATACATTGCGCTGAGTACGAAACAACATGAAGTTATTTCTAAAACAGGTCAGATTGTGCCTTATCCCTTTGACGATGAGTCCGTCTTTGCTTATGGATCGTATGTTTCTGGCAAGACAGAAGATAAGACGGGGGAAACACTTGCGGAATCAATCAAGGAAGGATATGCCCCTTTTAAGATTAAATTGAATTATAAGACTGCTGTTCCTAAAACCGGATCGTTCTATATTTTAATTGTTGCGACATCCAGCCGCTATGGAGAATATTTTACCGGTTCAACCAGTAGTGTAATGTATGTAGATGAATTCAGCCTTGATTACGACTACGATGCAGAAGCATTTTCAGGGACGGATTTAAAAGGAATGAAGCCTGTTGACATTAACGAATAAACAAAATATGAGAAAAATAACAAGTCTGCTTTTGCTTTTGCTTTGTGCCGTGACGGTGCTTTCGGCGAGAGAGAATAAATATGATCGGGGAATCGTGATGAAGACATTTATTCCGAAAGGACAATGGATGGTGGGAGCGACGTTCTCCTATTCGGAACATGTGGATGATAATTTCGAATTCATGTCGTTGTTGAAAGATATCGATTCGGAGGGATATACATTCAAAGTGACACCTTTGGTCAGTTATTTCATCCGTGACAATATCAGTATCGGCGGGCGTCTGGCTTATTCGCGCTCTTATACGAAACTGGATAATCTGTCGCTCTCGTTAGGCGATGATATCAGTTTGGATATAAATGAGTGGAATGATAAATCGAATACCTATTCGGCTGCTTTTTTTATTCGTACATACTTAAATTTGGGAGATAGTAAACGTTTCGGTTTGTTTAATGAGGCACGTTTGCTGTACGGCTTTTCAAAAAGTACGAGCAGTTCGGATTTGGGAAGCGGATTGTCGGGCGTACATCAGTTGAAGCATAACTTGAATATCGGTGTTGCACCGGGTATCACCTGTTTTGTCAACGATTTTACGGCAGTGGAGGCTTCTATCGCTGTCGCAGGCCTGAACTTTAATTGGTACGACCAGAAAAAAGATCAGGTGTATGATGGCAAACGTACTTCCAGTTCGGCAAACTTTAAGATAAATCTGCTCTCGATCGACTTGGGTATTGTTTTTTATCTATAAGGAAGTGGTATGAAACGAAAAAGCATATTTCTTACGTTCGGATTGCTGGTATTGTCTTGGATAGGATGTGTCGAAAACGATCTGCCGTATCCGACCATTGTTGGACAGATCACGGAGATGGAAGTTGCTGGTATGACTTCCTGCCGTATCCTCGGAGCTTCGAATATGGTGGAGATAAAAGTGGCCGATACGATCGACCTGCGGGATTTGCGCGTCGAAAAGCTGGTCGTTACGGAGGGCATGAAGGTCTATCCGGATTCGGCTGCTTGTCTCGATATCGCTCATTTTCCGGATACCGGTTTTGTCTCGGCTGACAGTTTGCCTGCCGGTATGGATACACGGATGAATTTTCTGAATCCGGTGAAGTTCCGCCTGAGCCTTTATCAGGATTATGACTGGACGGTCAATGTCTCGCGGGATATCGTACGTAAGATAAAGGTAAAGAATCAGGTAGGTTCGGCCTTAATTGACGATTATACGAAGAATGTCATTGTTTATGTCGATTCGACCGAGCAACCCTCTTTACGAAATATTGAAATAGAAGAATTGCAATTAGGGAGTTCGATCGCACAGACGACTCCCGACCCTTCGAAAGTGGTTGATTTTACCCGTCCGCGTGTTTTCTATGTGACGGCATTTGACGAGACGGAAGAGTGGACCTTGAGCGTCCAATATCCGAATGCGAATGTCCAACTGACACAGCTTTCCGCTTGGACACGCCGCGCATATGTCAGCGGGTCGATATCGAAAGGGGAAGTGGAAGCCGAATATCGTAAGGCTGGCGAAACCGTTTGGGAGTCAGTGCTGCCTAACGAAATAAGCTATGAAGGAGAAGATTTTTTGATCATGATGACCCATCTGGCACCGGGGACGAATTACGAATATCGGTTAACGATGAACGGGACGGTAGGCGAGATACTCACGTTTACAACCGATACGGTCATGCAGGTCCCGAATCTCGGCTTTGACGATTGGGTGATGAAAAACGAAAAGACTTGGTATCCGAATGCAACATTGGACGATGCCGACCATTTTTGGGATTCCGGCAACGAGGGGGCCAGCATCGCTAGTCGTAACCCGACTGCACCGGAGACGGGTGATGTGGTGAAAGGCCGTGCTGTTAGGATGGCTTCTGATTACATCAGCATTGCCAGTAAATTCGCTGCTGGTAATATTTATACGGGCGACTTTGTCGGTTTGGCAGGTATCGAAGGGGCTGAACTCGATTTCGGACAGCCTTATACCGGACGACCTTCGGCATTGAAAGGGTATTACAAATATACGCCGGGCGTGATCGACCAAGCAAAGGCTCCGTACGATGCCTTGATGGGGCAGACGGATTCATGCCATATCTACGTCGGCTTGTTCGATTGGACGGCCCCGTTCCGTGTCAACACGACAACCGGCACCTTTGTTGATCTGACCTGGAACAACGAGTCGATGATCGCATTCGGTGAATTGAAATCGAACGAAGCGACAGGCAGCGAATACAAACAGTTTAAAATCAACTTGACTTATCGCGACTACTTCACCCGCCCGAAATACATCCTGATCGTAGCCTCCGCCAGTAAATACGGTGACTATTTCACGGGTAGCACGAGCAGCGTGATGTATTTGGACGAGTGTGAGCTGGTGTTTGAGTAGATTGATAATTGAACGTTCTTTGAAAAGGTTGGATTTGAGGAGTTTGTTTGCAGAAACAAAAGATTTTACTTTACTTTGTGAAAAATGTTTGTTTATGCGATCAAAAGAAGAATATATGGAGCTATTGCGTAGCTATTTTCTGAACAAGGCAAAGGCTTACGGGGTTGTCAAGATGGCGCTGTTTGGTTCTGTGGTGCGTGGTGAACAAACAGAGACCAGCGATGTGGATGTAGCCTATGAAGGTAAAGCAGATATATTGTTGCGTTGCCGGATGAAGCAGGAATTAGAGGACTTATTCGGCTGTAGAGTCGATATTATCCGCCTCCGCGAGCAACTTTCTGGCACTGCATTCTTGCAAAACATCTCTAAAGATTTACTCTATGTTTGACAAGGTCCGTATTGAAACGTTGCTGAGTCGGGTAGAAAATGCGATTCTGCTGATTCAAAGTAAAGCGGGTCAGTTGGAAATACCAAATGATTTTTTGTTGGATCAGGAAGGGACTTTCTTGCTCAGTGGAATATGTATGCAATTGATCTTTATTGGAGAAAGTATAAAGACAATAGATAATAAGACTTCTCATGCTTATTTGACGAATTATCCCAATATCTGTTGGACTCAAATTATGGGATTGCGTGATATTATCGTTCATGAATATCATCGAATAGATGAAGAAGAAATCTTTAATATTATAAAGGTGGATCTATCTCCTCTTCTGTTGACGATCCGGCAAATGAAAAAAGAATTGCCGAATTATTGACTTCTTTTCAAATCCTAAAGAATTAAAGATAGCTGAAAACAACGTTTCCGGCAGCATCCCGGCGGGAATGGGATTAGAAACAGTGTTTCCGGCATGCCGGAACAAAAAATATAAAGAAAGAAGGATGAAAAGAAATAGTGGATTAATTGGTTGGATGGTTTTGATCGTGGGACTGCTTTGCTCGGTGAGGGGCGGGGCGGTGGATGTGGGTTCGGCTGCGGCGTTGAGGAATGCGTTGGAAAATGCAACGGTGGATGGGAATGTTGTGACGTTGACGAACCATGTGGACTTGAGTAGTACGTTAAATATTACTGGAGGGACGATGATACTTGATTTAAATGGAAAGACGATAACCTATGATCGTACGGGAACACAGGAAAATGCTACAGCTATAAATGTGAATGGCGGTAATATTGTTATAAAGAATGGGACGATAGAAGCCTATGCGGCAAATGGGCAAAATAATGGTTGGAATACAAAAGGAGGAAATGGCTATAATGCAACGGCTGTCGTTTTTAATAGTGGAAAAGTATCATTGTTATCAATGTCGCTAAAAGCAATACCTGGAAAGGGAGGAAGTGGACAGAACTTTTTGGGGAAGCCAAATCCAGGAAACGATGGTTCTCCTTGGGTTGTGGATGCTGAGGGTAATAATACATTAGGTGACGTAGTCCCTTATGGAGCTTATTTTTCAAATCCATCGAATGTAAAATATACTGAAAAAGGTGAAGGTATAAATCAACAAGATGCTACTGTCTCTCTTACCCAATATAATATTACATACAACCCCAACGGCGGAACAACCGCCAATCAGGGTACATCCTCTTATACCATCGAAACCCCAAATTTCACCCTGCCGACAGTGACAAAAAACGGTTACACTTTTGCCGATTGGACATATAAAGGTAATCCGGTCAATCCAACCGCCCTGCCAACAACGGCAGACCGTGTGGCCAGCAAAGACATGGCTTTTGTTGCCACATGGACCCTGATCCCTTATAAAGTCGTTTACGATGTGGCAGGGGGGGGCGCTATTCAGGATGGTTCATATAATATTGAAACCGGGATATCTTCTTTGCCTACTCCCCAAAGAGAAGGATATGTTTTCGACGGATGGTATCGGGATAATCAGAAAGTAACCTCTATCCCTGCCGGAACGGGCGATATTACCCTTGTGGCGCATTGGACGGAGATTTCTTATACGCTTTCCTTTAAGACGAACAATGGCACTCCTATAGCAGATATCTCTTATACAAAAGCAAAACCGGGGATTTTACCTTCCGGTCTGACAAAAGAAGGATATATGTTCGGAGGATGGTTTCAGAATGAAAATTTTACAGGAAGCAAATTGGAGGCCGTACCTTTTCCGGCAGGAACGGCAGGACAAACGAATATTCCGGTAATGATCTATGCCAAATGGATACCTATCTCGTACACCATCACCTTCAACACCAACGGCGGTTCCGATCAGGATGCTCTACCCTACACTGTTGAGACCGAAACATTCAAACTCCCAACGAGAACGACGAAAGCAGGTTATACATTGGTGGGCTGGTATATAGATGAAGCTTTGACCAAACCTTATGGAGAAGTTGTAAAGGGTACCCACGGAGATTTTACTTTATATGCCAAATGGAAGTTGACCGAATATACAATCGAATATGAACTTTACGGGCATGGCAATAATCCGCCTGATGCCGTGACTTGCTATAATATTGAAAAAGAAGTCGAATTGCCTACTCCGCAACGTGATAACTTTACGTTTGTCGGATGGCATAAAGATGACCTGTTGAAGGATCAGGCATTAATGATCATTCCTGCTGGAACGACCGGCAATTTGAAACTATATGCCGAATGGACAATGGGAAACTCTGTGCAGATCACGCGTCCGGAGAACGGAACAATCACGGTGATGAGCGGAACGACGGAAGTGAAATCCGGTGATAAGGTCGGGGCGAACACCTCGTTGACAATTACGGCAACACCTGCTTCGGCCGATTATAAATTGTCGAAACTGGTTGTCAATAATACTGAATATACGACCAGCCCTCAAACGGTAAAGATGCCTGCCGAAGGCGGTTTGACCATCTCGGCTGCCTTTGCTGATCCGCGACCGGCAGCCTCGGCTCCCAAAATAACGACCGATCCTGTCAATACGGACTATATCCCAAGCGGAGAATCCGTGACGGTCACGATGGACAAAGGCGGGGAATGCGACTCCTTGCTGTACAGCATCGACGGTTCTACCCCGAAACGCTATACCGGAGCATTTCAGGTAAGCACCATTACGGCTGCCACGAAAACGGTTGCCGTGCAAGCCATAGCCCGCAAGTCCGGTTGCAAGGATGGCGTTACGACCCGCAACATCACGTTCCGTTCCGGAAAGATCACCATCACGTTCAATCTGCCGAAAGGGATCACAGCCAGCAACCCCGAAGGGGGTGAGGTCGTGGAAGCCGTAGCAACAGGTGGAACTTTTGAATTCAAATTGATCGTGGATAGGGACTATTTCCAGACATTGGATTCCCTGAAAGTAATGGCTGGCGGGAAAGAGCTTAAGGCTGATGCCTATGGCATTTACACATTGGGCAACCAGACTTCAAACGTAACGGTTAATGTGACCGGTGTTTCTGGAGTGACACACTTGATTACGCTGGTGCAGTCGGCTAATGGTGTGATTGCTTTTACCGGTGATGAGGATGCAGAGAATTCAAGGACCGTCAATCATGGAGATCGGGTATCGGTGACGGCTACGGCAGATGAAAATTATAAATTCCAGTCGTGGACGGATGGTGAGACAGCTAATCCCCGTACGTTTGTGGCTGAGTCGGATGTGACGTTGCAAGCTCGTTTCGTGAAGGACAGTGCCGGGTTTTCTGTTATTCTTCCCGAATTGGAAGGGGTGACGGTCAAACCGCTTACTGGATATCCGACTGAAGTCAAGCCGGGTGGTAAATTCAAATTCTATTTGCGTCTGGATGCAGATTACAACGAATCTGTCCCTGTCGTATATGCCAACAATGAAGAATTGAACGTGAACCAGGAGGTGTATAGCATATATAATATTTCGGAGAATATCCGTATTTCTGTAGATGGAATCGTCCGTAATAAGGTGAAACCGGTATTGCAGGAGCATGTGTCGGCTATCGATGTGGAAACCGGTTCAGATGTATCCGGCCTCTCTCTGTTAACGGATGCCTTGATCGTATTGCAGGCTGATGCGCCTGAAGGACAAGTATTTTCGAAATGGAATGATGGCAAAGCTGATAATCCCCGTATCGTGACGGCAGCCGATGCATCACAACTGTTCCCGTTGTTTCTGCCTAAAACAGGGCAAGGTGCCGTATGCGTCAAACTACCTGTCCTTGCCGGTGCAGGTATGGGAGCTGTCAATGTGAATGCGGCGGCTGTGGCAAAAGGAGAATCTGTTCAGTTGAAACTGGTCGTTTTACCGTCATATAGCCAAAGCAGCGTTAAAGTTTTCGCCAATGGAAAAGAACTGGACGCAACTTTGTCTTTGAGAGCTTCTTCTGAAACGAAAACTTTATTCTATACGCTTTCAGGTCTGTCGGAAGATGTGGATGTGGAGGTTTCCGGGTTGAAACTGAATGAATATGTTGTTTCTCTCGAACAGCAGGATGGCGGAACCGTCAGAGCCAGCCAGGTCGGTATGGTAAAACATGGAACGATTGTCACATTGGAGGCAGCGCCGAACAGAGGGAATATGTTTGTAAAATGGGGGGATGGCAACACTTTGAATCCTTATCGATATGTGGTGACAGACAATTGTACGTTAAAAGGTTCTTTTGCCGCTTCGAATATGCCGGTAGGCAATGAAAATGTATCGGTTCCAGCTGTACGTATCTGTGTCACCGGAAGTTTTTTGCATATTCAATCTCCTGAAGTTTCTGAGCTGTCTGTTTGGAATATGGAAGGAAAGTTGATAAAAAGGGCAGGTGTCCCAGCTGGTTATTCGTCTTATCTGCTGCCGGCTGGTGTGTATGTGGTGAAGGTCGGAAATGGCGAATCGGTAAAGATTGTAATCCGATGAGCTATCTTTTCCATCTAACCAAATTATTCCTTACCTTTGTGCCTCAAAAAGAGAACACAAGGTATGGAAAAACAGTTTAAGAGAACGCTGATAACTACGGCGTTGCCGTATGCGAACGGGCCGGTGCATATCGGACATTTGGCCGGGGTGTATGTGCCTGCTGATATTTATGCACGCTATCTTCGCCTGAAGGGAGAAGAGGTTTTGATGATTGGTGGATCGGATGAACATGGGGTGCCTATTACGCTGAGAGCGAAGAAAGAAGGGATTACGCCGCAGGATGTGGTGGACCGTTATCATGGTATTATCAAGAAGTCTTTTGAGGAGTTTGGTATCTCGTTCGATATCTATTCTCGTACGACTTCGGCTACACATCGCCAGGTGGCGTCGGATTTCTTCCGTACCTTATACGATAAAGGAGAGTTTATTGAGAAAACAAGCGAACAGTATTACGACGAGGAAGCAAAACAGTTCCTTGCTGACCGTTATATAACCGGGACTTGTCCGCATTGCGGCAATGAAAAAGCCTATGGCGACCAGTGCGAAGCCTGCGGTACCTCTTTGAGTCCGACGGATCTGATCAACCCGAAATCTGCTATCAGTGGTAGTCAGCCGGTGATGAAAGAGACCAAACACTGGTATCTGCCTTTGGACAAATGGGAACCGTTCCTGCGCCAGTGGATACTGGAAGGACATAAGGAATGGAAACCGAACGTATACGGACAGTGCAAGAGCTGGCTGGATATGGGATTGCAGCCTCGTGCTGTAAGCCGCGACCTCGACTGGGGGATTCCCGTGCCGGTGGAAGGAGCGGAAGGGAAAGTGCTGTATGTCTGGTTCGATGCGCCTATCGGATATATCTCCAATACAAAAGAACTGCTCCCCGAAAGTTGGGAAACCTGGTGGAAAGATCCTGAAACCAAGATGGTGCATTTCATCGGTAAGGACAATATCGTGTTCCACTGTATCGTGTTTCCCTCCATGTTGAAAGCCGAAGGTTCTTATAACCTGCCGGAAAATGTGCCGGCCAATGAGTTTTTGAACCTGGAAGGCGACAAGATCTCCACTTCCCGCAACTGGGCTGTCTGGTTGAACGAATATCTGGTGGATATGCCGGGCAAGCAGGATGTGTTGCGCTATGTTTTGACGGCCAATGCTCCGGAAACAAAAGACAACGATTTTACCTGGAAAGATTTCCAGGCACGCAATAACAATGAGCTGGTTGCCATCCTGGGTAACTTTGTCAACCGCGCTTTGGTGCTTACCGAAAAGTATTTCGAAGGCAAGGTGCCGGCCGCCGGTGAACTGACCGATTATGACCGTCAGACATTGACCGATTTCGCGAATGTAAAGGCCGACGTGGAACGTCTGCTGGATACCTACCATTTCCGTGACGCCCAGAAAGAAGCGATGAACCTGGCTCGTATCGGAAACAAATACCTGGCTGACACTGAACCTTGGAAGTTAGCAAAGACCGATATGGCGCGTGTCGCCACGATCATGAACATCGCTTTGCAGATCACGGCAAATTTGGCAATCGCTTTCGAACCATTCCTGCCGTTCAGCATGGAGAAATTGAACAAGATGCTGAATGTGGAACCGTTAGGTTGGAACCGTCTGGGATCGACCGATCTGTTGGAAGCCGGCCATCAGTTGGGCAAATCGGAACTGCTGTTCGAGAAGATCGAAGATAGCGTGATTGAAGCACAGGTGCAAAAGCTGTTGGATACGAAGAAAGCAAACGAGGAAGCGAACTACAAAGCAAAACCCATCCGCGAGAATATCGAGTTTGATGATTTCATGAAGTTGGATATCCGTGTCGGGACCGTGTTGGAATGTACGAAAGTGCCTAAGGCGGATAAGCTGTTGCAATTCCGTATTGATGACGGTCTGGAAAAACGTACGATCGTTTCCGGTATTGCCCAACATTACAAACCGGAAGACCTTGTGGGTAAGCAGGTTTGCTTTATCGCCAATCTGGCTCCACGCAAGTTGAAAGGTATCGTTTCCGAAGGAATGATCCTTTCAGCAGAAAACTTCGACGGCAAGCTGGCTGTCATCACTCCTGAAAAAGAGGTAAAACCTGGCAGCGAAGTGAAATAATCTGGTTAATCCTTCGTTGTAATGACGAAGGATTAATTAATCGGAAAACAGGTAATATAATGTTGGAAGAACAGATACAGATGGTCGACTTGCATGGACAATATCTCCGGTTCAAAGAGGAGATTGATGAGGCCATGCAAGCGGTGATCGACAGTTGCGCTTTTATCAATGGCTCGCAGGTGAAAACCTTTGCTGGTCATTTGGCTGACTATCTTCAGGTTCCATACGTGATCCCTTGCGGCAATGGGACGGATGCCTTGCAGATCGCTTTGATGGCATTGGAGCTTCAGCCCGGCGATGAGGTGATCCTACCGGCATTTACTTATATAGCGGCAGCCGAGGTTGTTGCTTTGTTAGGGCTGACGCCTGTGTTGGTGGATGTCGATCCCCGGACTTTCAATATCGATCCCTGTAAAATAGAAGCAGCTGTTTCGGAACGGACAAAAGCGATTGTGGCTATCCACCTGTTCGGACAATCCTGCGATATGGAACCGATCATGGCTTTAGCCGAAGCCTATCGGTTGTATGTCGTGGAAGATAATGCCCAATCCATCGGTGCCGATTATACTTTTTCTGACGGACGGGTACGAAAGACTGGGACGATCGGACATATTGGGACGACTTCCTTTTTTCCCTCTAAGCCGTTGGCCTGCTATGGCGACGGAGGTGCGTTGATGACTTCCGACGAGATGCTGGCTGCCCGTATCCGTATGATTGCCAATCATGGGCAGGAATACAAATACCATCATAGGCGGATCGGATGCAACTCTCGTTTGGATACGTTGCAAGCGGCCGTATTGGATGTGAAGTTGAAGCATCTGGAGGAGTTCACGGAAGCCCGTCGGCTGGTTGCTTCTCGCTACGATGAAGCCTTGTTCTCCTGTGATTCGTTGGTTATCCCTGCGAGATCGACGTTTTCGACTCATGTCTATCACCAATATACGGTTCAGGTTAAAAACGGCCGGCGGAATGTCTTTCAGAGTCTGTTGAAAGAACGGGGGATTCCTTCCATGATCTATTATCCCGTACCGGTGCATCATCAGGAAGCTTACCGGCACATCTCCCGTGTATCCGGCAGCCTGGATGTATCCGCCCGTTTGTGCGAATCCGTCCTTTCCCTGCCCATTCATACGGAAATGTCTCTCGGACAACAACAATATATAGTAGAAACCCTAAAAAAGAATTTATGATTTCAGATTTATGAATTATGAGATAAAAACATAACATAAATCTGAAATCTTTTTTATACAAATCATACATCGAACACTTATGGATAAAAAGATAAAATTTGCTGTAATCGGTTGTGGTCATATCGGTAAACGTCATGCCGAGATGGTGACACGTGATCCGGGTGCAGAACTGGTGGCCCTTTGTGATATTCGTCCCCGTGAAGAATTGGGAATTGAGGCATACAATGTCCCGTTTTTCTCTTCCCTGACGGAATTATTGCAGAGCGGAATTTCCATAGATGTTGTAAATATCTGTACTCCGAACGGTTTGCATGCGGCAATGGCTATCCAGGCTGTCGAAGCCGGTTGCAACGTCGTGATCGAGAAACCGATGGCACTGACGCTTGCCGATGCTGAGAAGGTGGTCTATGCTTCGCTGAAATACCGTAAACAGGTGTTTTGCGTCATGCAAAACCGTTACTCTCCTCCTTCCGTTTGGATCAAGGAGATGGTGGAGTCCGGTAAGTTAGGTAAAATCTATATGGTCCAGTTGAATTGCTATTGGAACCGTGACGAGCGCTATTATAAACCCGGAGGTTGGCATGGTGATGCCGCTTTGGACGGGGGGACGCTTTTCACCCAGTTCTCCCATTTCATCGACATTATGTACTGGCTTTTCGGAGATATCTGCAATATCCAGGCTCGCTTTGCCGATTTCAACCATGCCGGACTCACGTCTTTTGAGGATTCGGGTTTTGTGAATTTCAATTTCGTGAACGGGGGAATGGGGAGCTTGAGCTATTCCACTTCTGTTTGGAACAAGAATATGGAAAGCAGTATGCTGATTGTTGCGGAGAACGGCAGTGTGAAAATCGGCGGACAGTATATGAACGAAGTCGAATATTGTCATATTAAGGATTATGAGATGCCGGAACTGGCGCCGACGAATCCGGGAAATGACTACGGGCCTTATAAAGGCTCTGCACAGAACCATAATTTCGTGATCCGCAATGTGGTCCGTGTCCTTTCCGGTGCAAGTTCAGAATGTATTACGACCAACGTACTGGAAGGCATGAAGGTCGTGGACATCATCCAGCGGATTTATGCCTTGAAGAAATAAATGCAAGATATGGGCGGGTGGCATGTTAAATATGGATTCCGTATTCGTGCTTTACCTCGTCCATCACAAAAGTACTTTCGAGTGAGCCGAGACTGTCGATCGTGCCTAACACGTTCAGGATAAATTCTTGGTAATACTTCATGTTCGGTGCATGGATCTTCAGCAGATAGTCGTAACTCCCTGATATGTTGTAGCATTCCGTGACTTGCGGAATCTCCTGTATGATTCTTGTGAATTCCGACGCAATCTCTTTGTTCAGTCTTCTCAACTTGACACTACAAAAGACCACGAAGCCTTGATTTAGCTTTTCGGCGTCCAGCACAGCAATATATTTCTTTATATATCCTCCGTTTTCGAGGCGTTTCAGGCGTTCGAATACGGGGGTTGACGAGAGGTTGACACTTGCGGCGAGTTCTTTTGTGGTGAGCCGGGCATTCGTTTGCAGGGTACGGAGGATCTGCAAGTCTACTTTGTCTAATTTCTCAAGTGTGTTCATAAGAATAAAATTCTATCGGAATCCTTTTTCCGGTCTTGATACAGTTTGTGTGTTCTGTTTGTGGTTGTAAAAATAGGGTTATTTTCTGTATTTTTCGTATATCTTGTTTGATATTTCTGTCTACTATAGTTTTGCTGGAAAATAAGCAAGAAGAACAATTTAAAATAATACAACTATGGCAACAAAGAAATTACATTTTGAGACATTGCAGGTTCATGTAGGGCAAGAGCAGGCCGATCCTGCAACAGATGCGCGCGCCGTCCCTATTTATCAGACAACATCTTATGTGTTTCATGATTCACAGCATGCAGCAGACCGTTTCGGCCTTCGTGATACCGGGAATATTTATGGTCGCCTGACCAATTCGACACAGGGAGTTTTCGAAGCACGTGTCGCCGCTCTCGAAGGAGGAGTGGCAGGTCTGGCGGTAGCTTCCGGTGCGGCAGCCGTCACATATGCCTTGCAAAATATACTTGGGGTGGGCGATCATATTGTGGCTGCCGATAATCTCTATGGCGGTTCCTTCAATCTGATTACGCATACACTGGCAGGTCAGGGTATTACTCATACGATTGTAAACGTAAACGACTCGAAGGCGTTGGAGGATGCCATCCAGGAGAATACGAAAGCGGTGTATGTCGAGACGTTCGGCAATCCCAATTCTGATGTTACCAATATCGATGCTGTGGCGGAGGTGGCTCACCGTCATAATATTCCGTTGATCGTGGATAATACGTTCGGTACGCCGTACCTGATCCGTCCGATCGAGCATGGGGCTGATATTGTCGTTCATTCTGCCACCAAATTTATCGGCGGACATGGATCGAGCTTGGGAGGCGTGATTGTAGACAGTGGCAATTTTGACTGGAAAGCAAATGCCGATAAGTTTCCGACTTTGGGCAAACCGGACCCAAGCTATCATGGGGCGATCTTTGCCGACGTGGCAGGTCCGGCAGCTTTCGTCACTCGCATCCGGGCTGTCATTCTGCGTGATACAGGAGCTACGATCTCGCCTTTCAATGCTTTTATCTTACTGCAAGGTTTGGAAACACTATCTCTCCGTGTGGAACGTCATGTTGCCAATGCTCTGAAAGTCGTCGAGTATTTGTCCAAACATCCGAAAGTAATCAAAGTGAACCATCCGGCTCTGCCTACTCATCCAGATCATGAACTCTATAAAAAATATTTTCCGAAAGGTGCCGGAAGTATTTTTACTTTCGAGATCGAAGGTGGGCAGGATGCTGCCTGGAAGTTTATCGATTCGCTGGAAATATTTTCCCTTCTTGCCAATGTGGCTGATGTGAAGAGCTTGGTGATTCATCCGTATACGACTACCCATTCTCAAATGACTCCGGAAGAGTTGGCCAAGCAGCATATCACACCTTCTACTGTGCGCCTGAGTATCGGTACCGAATATATCGATGATATCATAGATGACCTGGATCAGGCTTTGGCACAGGTTTGATGTGAGATGCCAATGTATTTTGGTTTAGAAAAAGGCCGGATGATATGATCCTTCCTTGAACATAGGGGCAATCGTTTTGTGAATATCTGACAGGTATTCAAACTCATTTCAGATAGATGTGTAGATGATACTTATTGATTTACCGGTGTCTCGTTGTTCTTAGCCAGTGAAACCAAGCCTCCTATAGCCCCTAAGTTCATGGTGTCGAGTGCCGAACTCGGTACGATTACCATTGATCCTTTTTCTTTTAAGCCTTCGAACAGCATATTCATCCCTCTGAGATGTAGTGCCACTGGATTGTCGGTATATTTTTTACTGGCTTGTTCGAACTTTTCTGCGATCTCTGTTTCTGCGGTTCCCAAGATAACACGGGCTCTTCTTTCACGTTCGGCCTGGGCCTCTTTACTCATTGCTTCGGCCAGGTCTTGCGGAATGGCGATATCTTTGATACCGACAGTCTGGCATGTAATACCCCACGGATTCGTATTTCTGTCTAAGACCTGTTGCAGATCTTCGGCTATCTTATCGCGTTCCTGCAAGAGATCCGACAGTTCGTGCTTACCGATGGTATCTCTTAGACCAGTCTGTGTGATATGTTCGATCGCTTTTTGGTACTCCTGTACTTCCAATGCAGCTTTTTCCACGTCCCAGACGGTCCAATATACGACTGCATCCACATTTACCGGAACCGTATCTTTGGTTAGAGTTTGTTCAGCCTTGAACGCACTTACCCGTACACGCTGGTCGATATAAGTCGACACACTGTCTATAACCGGGATAATCATAAAGGGGCCGGGACCTTTCAATCCGCTGTATTTCCCCATACGCAAGACTACCGCCCGTTCCCATTGGTCGGCAATACGGATTGCAGAAGCTGCTAATCCGGAAAGAAGGAGCAGAAGGATGAATACCGGTATGTTTACAATCTGCGAAACATACAAAACGGCTGATACGATAACCAGTATCAGCAATACGGAAAGGGATATGGGATTAAACCAACCCTTGTTAATTACATTTGTTGTCATGTTCATTGTTTTTTAGAAGTTTCAATATCCTTTAATTCTTGAATAACCTCGTCCAAGCTGAAGCCGTAACTCAGTACGACAGAAGAAAATTGTGTACAAATTTCTTTTAACTTGTCTTCCCGTTCTTTTTCCGGAACAACATGGTCCGTCTTGCTAATAAACGTTCCGGTTCCTTGTTGAGTTTCTAAGATATTTTTGATCTCCAATTCTTTATAAGCCTTGGATACCGTATTTAGATTTACCTTCAACTCTACGGCAAGTGCTCTGACCGTAGGAAGCTGTTCTCCCAATTTGAGTTGCCCGGAGGCTATACCAAATCTGATCTGATCAATGATCTGACGGTATATTGGCATACCGCTGGAGTAATCTAATAAAAACTTGATCATATGATTTTATATTATGCTATATTAATATTGTACTATTATTATAGTACAAATATACAAGAACAAATTATTTCACAAAACTTTTTATGGAAATTTTTAAGGTGGATGGATGAAATTTTTTGGGGAGGTCGTGCGCAGAATCTTGAGATTGCCGTTTGGGAAACTTATAGAAGGACGAAAGCTAAAATAGCTGTAAAATGTGATGTCTGTGTTGTGAATGGTTTTTGTTTGTATGTTATATGTCCTATTTTCGCTAATATAGTGACATCTGTTTACAGAGATGGATTTATTTATTTGTCAAGTCCACCTATTTCACCTGTGATCATCACTGTTTTTTGCGGTGAAATGTAGTATTTGGAGAAAATAAAAATCCCTGATAATCAATAATTATCAGGGATTTGCTTGATTTTTCTTTTGTTTTCAGTGATCCGCCTGGGGTTCGAACCCAGGACCCCATCCTTAAAAGGGATGTGCTCTACCTGCTGAGCTAGCGAATCATCCTGTGCGTTACTTCTGTAATGCGGGTGCAAAGGTAGGGCTTTTTTTTATATATGCAATAGCTGATGCAAATTTTTTTATTCTTTTGGGAGTGTTTTTTTCTTTTGGACCTTTGATAACTCGTGCTTCTCTACAAGAGACTGGTCCTCTTCCATAAGTATAAAACGTTTATAATAAGAGAGGAAGAGGGTAGTCAGGGGAAGAGCGATGATTAAGCCGATAAAACCTAATAAAGTTCCCCAAATGGATAAAGAAAGAAGGATGATGGCTGGATTCAGGCCCATTGCCTTTCCCATAATGCGGGGAGTGAGATACAAATCTTGTATGCACTGCACGACGCAAAGGACGAAAATTCCTGATCCGAAGATCAGCCAAAAATTTTCTCCGGTCTCCGCAGCTTTGAGGAGACTCAGCAAGATCATCGGGATAATGCCGATCGTTTGCATATAAGGGATGAGGTTGAGGAAACCGATGAATAGCCCCAGGATAACGGCCAGCGGGAAGCCGACGATCTTAAATCCGATGGCGAAGAGGATGCCGACACATAAGGCAATCAATGACTGTCCGCGGAAGTAGCGGTTCATACTATATTCGACATCGTCGGCCAACCCTTGGACAAAGGGACGGTAACGTTCGGGGATCAAACGGATCCAACCGTTGACAATCCGTTCGTAATCCAACAGGATAAAGATGAAGTAGAGGAAGATGACAAACACGATCGTGATACTGAACAGGATGGAGAAAGTATTGGTCAGTACAATCCACATTTTGGGAGCGATCTGTTTGATTGCCTTTTCTATGTTTTCTTTACTCAGGAGCTGTGCCAACTGGTCCGGGTCGATATTCTTTTCCAGGTACTCCGCCCATGACTGCGGAATCATCGGAATATGTCCGTAGCCTTTGTTATGTTCCTGCATCAGCTCCAAAGTCCGGTTGAACTCTTGGGTGACAGAGGGGACGATCACGACACCCACCAGTGAAATCACCAGAAGGGTAGACACGAGAACGGCCAGGATAGACAGCACACGGCTTTTCAGTTTGACTTTATACTGGAAGAACTTGACGAACGGTTGCATCATATAAGCCAGCAGCCAAGCAATCAGGAAAGGTAACAAAGCATTTCGCAGGACGGCGATCAGATAAATGATGCCGCTGATGACAGCCAGGCCGAACAGAATACGTGCCACCCTGTCGAATGTGAACGGTTTATCAAACAATGGGTTCATATTAATTTCATATCTTTGTGGACAAAGATAATGCAAACCGACTTATCTTCGTCTTTATGACAAAGATAAAATAAAGTTGAATAGAAAGGATGATACGAAACAAAATAGTACTGCTTTGTCTGTTGATCTGCTTCCATTTGCTTGCCGGGGCACAGACTCCCGCTCCCGTCAAACGGTTATTGCAGGCCCCTTATATGCGGGGAGCTTCTTTTTCTCTGGTTGTGAAAGACGTGCAGGATGGAAGAACGGTCTATAGTTATGATACGGACCGTCTGCAATCGCCCGCTTCGGTGTTGAAAACGGTTGCCACGGCGACGGCGCTCGAGCTATTGGGAGAAGACTATCGATATCCGACCACGTTGGAATATGACGGGATATTGGAAAACGGCACGTTGAAGGGAAACCTCTATATAAAAGGCAGTGGCGATCCCTCTTTGGGGTCTTCACATTTCGCACCGGGACAGAACAAGTTTTTGGCAACCTGGATAGCTGCTTTGCAGAAGGCCGGCATCAAGCATATAACAGGATCGGTCATATCGGACGAAAGCATTTTCGACACCGAAGGCGCCTCTATTAAATGGCTTCGGGAAGATATGGGAAACTATTATGCTCCTGGCAGTTACGGTATTTCTATTTTCGACAATATGTATAGGCTATCGTTGCAGACTGGGGCTGTCGGGACGCGGCCGGTCCTGAAAGGAACGGAGCCTTACATCCCCCTTATCCAGTTTAAGAACTATCTGGAAGTAGCTCCGGTTTCGTCGGACAGCGCCTATATTATCGGTGCTCCGCTCGATGACGTGCGCTACCTGTATGGCGTCCTGCCTGCAAACCGGGAGGCGTATGTCTTGAAAGGAGATATCCCCGATCCAGCCTTATACTTGGCACGCTATCTGACGGGCCAGCTCCAGCAGAAGGGAATACGGGTGGACGGCCTTCCTTCTTGCTACCGTATCGAGGTGGAGGAAAACCGATGGAAGAAGAGAGTGCGGAAAGAGATTGTCACGACCTATTCGCCTACTCTGCGGGAGATTGCAAACGTATGCAACCATGTCAGTCATAACCTCTATGCGGATGCTTTGGTCAAGACAGTCGGCTTGCAATACAAACCGCGCAGGAACGAGGTGATCTCTTCGTTCGGCCGTGGTGTGCAGGTCGTGAAAGAATATTGGAAGAAGAAAGGTTTGGATATCTTTCCGCTCAGGATGAACGACGGTAGCGGCCTGGCTCCGGCAAATAAGGTGTCGGCCGGATTTATGGGAGAGCTGTTGGTCTATATGGCGACAGAGTCTGCCGTTTCGGAAGCCTTTATTGCCTCTTTGCCGCAAGCCGGGATAGAGGGATCGGTGCGTAATTTCTTGAAAGGATCGAAGTTGCAGGGAAAAGCCCGCCTGAAAAGCGGAGGTATTACGGGTGTCAGGAGCTATGCTGGCTATATTACGAAAGATGGAAAGACGTATGCGGTAGCCGTTTTCTCGAATAACTATTCTTGTTTGATGAGCCGGATGACTGGGGCTTTGGAAAAGTTGCTGTTGCAACTTTTTGATGGACAATTGATAATGGACGATTGATAGTTGGGCTACGGCTGTACGATCTTATAATTGTTAACTGTGTCCGTTGTCAATTGAAATTGAGTGACCGCTGCGCCAGGAACTCGACAAGCTTCGGTTTGTAGTTGTCGGAAATCGGGATATATTCTTTTCCGAACACGATCCGGTTCCGTTCTATCACCTTGATCTTTTCCGGCTGTACGATAAAGGAACGATGTACGCGGATAAAGCGGTTTGCCGGTAGCATCTCTTCCAGCGACTTCATGCTCATCAGTGAAAGGATGGGATGAGGCTCATCCTCGATAAAGATCTTGACATAGTCTTTCAGGCCTTCGATGTAGAGTATTTTGCGCAGTTCGACCTGTACCAGTTTGTATTCGGTCTTAATGAAGATAGACTCGATCTCTGCCGTCGGCACCTGCATATGCTCGTACCATTGCAACGCCTTGTTGGCCGCCTTGAGGAAATCCGGATAACTGATCGGTTTCAGCAGATAATCGAGGGCGTTCACCTTGTAGCTGTCGAGAGCGTACTGTTCGAAAGCCGTCGTAAAAATGATGCGGGTATCCGCCTCCAGTATCCGTGAAAATTCCATGCCGCTCAGCTCCGGCATCTGGATATCGAGGAAAAGCAATTCCACAGGTTGGGCGTTCAATACAGGCAATGCCTCGAGGGCACTGTTGAACTTTGCCGTGAGGTGGAGGAACGGAGTCTTGTTCACATAACTTTCCAGCAGACTGATTGCCAGTGGTTCATCATCGATGATTGCACACGTTAACGTCATAATTTGTTGTGTTGATGTACCGGACAAAAATATAACAAATCCTTATGCCTGCAACTCTAACAGACAAACATATTCATCTCCTTTTTGCCCGTAAGTGAAAATATGATGTGACGGATACAGCAATTCCAGCCGCCGGCTAAGGTTTTGCAACCCTATGCCGGAACCGCTCTTGTCCTGTCCGTTGTCTTTCGGGAAGTGGCTGTTGCGGATGGAACAGACGATCCGTGTCCCTTCCTGGTGAATCTTCAGGTCGATAAAAGAGGGTTTGTTGTGGCTCACCCCATGCTTGAAAGCATTTTCGATCAGGGAGATGAAGAGGAGAGGTGCCACCTGGGTTTCAGGTGTGGCAGCCGATATGTCGGTAGTCAGTTTCACATGTTCCGGCAGGCGTATACGCATCAGTTCCACATAGTTCCGGATAAAGTCGAGTTCCTTCTCCAACGGAACCATCGGTTGGCTGCTGTCGTAGAGCACGTAGCGGAGCAGGCGGCTCAGGTCGTGCACGGCTTCTTGCGCTCTTTCCGGGCTGAAGGTGATCAGGCTGTAGATGTTATTCAATGTGTTGAAGAGAAAATGGGGGTTCAACTGGCTCTTCAGATTCTGCAATTCTGCTTCGGCACGGCTTTTCTCCAACTCCCGGCGGGACGATTCCATCTGATACCAGCTCCCGGTCATCTTGATGGCGACACTTAGCCCTGCCACCAGCATATACAGCATGGCGTTCACCATAAAGAAACCGACTATCTCCTGCCATTCCCTTTCTGGCCTCGGATGCTCCCATTCGGGATGCGGGAGCAGTTCGAATATCAGGTGCACGGCTTCCATAGCGGCGGCGATCAGCATGACATTGTACAGGAAGTATTTCCAGGGACGTTTGGCGAACAGGAAATGGTCGATCAGCACGAAATAGTTGGTATAGAATACCAGCATGAACGATAGCGGGACGATTATGGAGCGTATATAGCTCAAGACCGTCACCGTCTGCGATTCGCGTCCGGTGAAGAAGAACGGCAGCCCGAAGAGAATGGCCCAGGCTGCGATATGTATGACGCCGCCCATCCCTTTCAACGGAGGGTGTGAAGGTGTGGTGAGGCCGATTGTGCCAGATTCGTTTTTCATACAAGCGAAGATAGTGATTCTTTGTTGTTTTTATCTATTATAATTACCTTTCTTTCCTTATCCTTTTGTCTTTTTCTCTGTGATCCGTTGGTTGTCCGCTTGGTGGAGGCCGATCGTTCACTGCCAAGCGGACTTATTCCGGCTTATTCATACCGTATGGCCTCTATCGGATCGAGCTGTGCCGCCTTTTTGGCCGGATACCATCCGAAGAATACACCGGTGACAGTACAGACGGCGAACGACAGGATGACGCTCCAGGGCTGGATGTAGATCGGAAAGTGAGCGACCCCGTTCACGATAAGGGCTGCGCCCACTCCAAAGACTACACCGATCAAACCGCCTGTCACACTGATCAGGATGGACTCGATCAGGAACTGTGCCAGGATGTCGATGCCTTTTGCTCCGATACTCATGCGGAGGCCGATCTCGCGTGTACGTTCCGTTACGCTGACATACATGATGTTCATGATCCCTATACCGCCTACGAGCAGTGAAATACCCGCCACAGCCGCCAACAGCACGGTCATCATATCCGTAGTGCTTGTCAACATCGTGCTCAACTCCTGCTGGCTACGGATGGTAAAATCATCATCATCGGTATCCTTCAACTTATGGTTGCGGCGGAGTATTTCAGAAATCTCGTCGATGGCCTGGTCGGTGTATTCCTCCTTGAGGGCCGAACAGGTAATGCCTTGCAGATGGGTGATGGCCAGGACCTTTTTCTGAATAGTTGTGTATGGAGCTAAGATTAGGTCGTCCTGGTCCATTCCCATGCTGTTGTATCCTTTGCTTTCCAGCACGCCTACGATGCGGAAAGGTAATTTCTGAAAACGTATGACCTTGCCTACTGGGTTGCCGCCGTCAGGGAAGAGGTTATCGACGACGGTCTTGCCGACCACGCATACTTTGGCGGCCGTCTGGATATCTTGTTCGGTGAACATGTCGCCATCCTCGACTTTGTAGCGTCGTATCTCCAGGTAGTCAGGACTGATACCGTAGACTGTGGTCGGGGCGTTGTTGGCGCCGTAGATAGCTTGTCCGCTGCTGTTGACGGAAGGAGAGACGGCGGAGACGAAGCGTGTTTCGTCGACTATATCCTCGTAATCCTGTAGCTTCAGGGTTTCCATCGCAGAGGCATCCTGGCGGACACCGCCACGCACATCGGCTCCCGGATGTATCATGATCATGTTGGAGCCCATCTCGCTGATCTGTGCCTGTATGCTTCGTTTCGAGCCTTGCCCGATGGCGAGCATCGTGATCACGGAGGCCACGCCGATAATGATGCCCAGCATCGTGAGGAAGCCGCGCAACTTGTTGTTGGCGAGCGCCCGGATAGCTATTTTTATTAGGTTTGTTGTATTCATAACAAATTATC
>DXRF01000002.1:32089-46501 GCA_019411205.1 Parabacteroides sp.
TCCCGATGATAAATCAATCATAAATCATAAATCTTCACTCTTCGGCAGCCGCGCCAACGCTTCTGCCGCGTTCAGGATATTCTTGTTGACCGTGTCGGAAGTGACATGCCCGTCGCGCAGCGTGATGTTGCGGCTGCTGTATTGGGCGATTTCCGGGTTGTGGGTCACGAATATGATGGTACGTCCTTCGGCATGCAGTTTCTGGAAAAGAACCAGTATCTCGAAAGAGGTACGGGTATCGAGATTTCCGGTCGCTTCATCGGCGAGGATGACGGCCGGATCGTTTACCAGTGCCCGGGCGATGGCGACACGCTGCATCTGCCCGCCGGACATCTGGTTGCTCTTATGCATCAGGCGGTCGCCCAGACCTACGGCAATCAACGAGTCGACAGCTTTCTTGTGCCGTTCGGCTGCACTGTAGGAAGGGTTGTACATCAGCGGTAGTTCCACGTTCTCGACCGCTGTCGTCTTAGGCAGCAGGTTGTAGTTCTGGAAAACGAACCCTATTTTACGGTTGCGCAGGGTGGCGCGGGCGTTCTTGCCCATCGTGCGGACTGATGTGCCGTCGAGATAATATTCTCCGCTGGTCGGTGTATCCAGACAACCCAACGTGTTCAACAGGGTGCTCTTTCCGGAGCCGGATGTCCCCATGATGGTGACAAACTCGCCTTCGTAGATCGTGAAGGAGACGCCACGCAAGGCATGGACCGTTTCGTCTCCTACCTTGAAGTCGCGTTTGATATGATCTAATTTAATAATCTCTTTCATTCTGTTTGTTTTTTTGTGGACAGACGTGAAGCCTGCCCTATGCGGTGAATTGTCAATTGGCTATTCTCAATTGTCAATTTTTCTTCTTGCTTCCCGGAGGGCCTGGCATGAACGGGCTTCTTTCCGTTTCGGCTTCGGCTGCCGGGGCAATGGAGGAGGCTTCGAAATCGACAGCCAACTCTTCGCCTTCGTTCAGGCCGTCGGTGATCTCGATCATGTTTCCGCTGGTGGAACCGACGGTAACGGCTTTCGGCTTCAACTCCTGTCCGTTCTTGACCCATACGAGACGTTTTCCGGCAGGGACTTCCTGGCTGGCTTCGGAGACGATGTAGCCCAGTTGCGTCAACATTTGTGCATCCGGTACGAAGCGGAGCGACTTGGTCGGGACTGTCAGCACGTTATCGCGTTCCAGTGTAAAGATCGTCACGTTGGCTGTCAGGCGCGGCTTCAATTTAAGGTCGGGATTATCGGCT
Source organism: Parabacteroides sp. (assembly GCA_019411205.1). Classification (GTDB taxonomy): domain Bacteria; phylum Bacteroidota; class Bacteroidia; order Bacteroidales; family Tannerellaceae; genus Parabacteroides. The sequence goes on from DXRF01000002.1 coordinate 33,331, forward strand.
GATATCACCACTTCATAGGTAACGACCGTCGAGGTTGAGGTGGAAGAAGAGCTGCTGGTGCTTTCGCTGTCGCCGAGGCGGATTTGCATGACCGTGCCTTCGAATACGTCGTTCGGGTAGGCGTCGACGGTGAAGGAGACACGTTGCCCATTTTCTACGTTACCTATGTCGGCTTCATCCACGTCAGCTATTACCTGCATCTTGGTTAGGTCTGCCGCGATGGTGAACAGGGTCGGAGTCTCGAAGCCGGCGGCCACGGTCTGGCCTTCTTCAACGGCACGGTTGATCACGACACCGTCGATCGGGCTGGTGATCGTCGCATATTCGAGGTTGCGGTTCACTTTGACCATTGCCGCTTGATTCTGTTCGTAGGCGGCTTTTGCTTTTTCGTAGTTGTATGTAGACGTTTCATAGTCCGAGTCGCTGATCAGCTTTTTTTCGAAGAGGATCTTGTTGCGGGCGTAATTCTTCTGCTGGTATTCGTATTCGCTCTTGCTGCTTGCCAGCTGTGCCTCGGCGGATGCGAGTTCGGCTTTCAGGTTGACCTTGTCCATTTCGGCGATCAACTGCCCTGCTTTGACCACATCGTTATAGTCGGCATATAACTTGTCGATGATGCCGGATACCTGCGTGCCGACTTCGACTTCCGTTACCGGTTCGACTGTTCCGGTTGCCGTCACCGTGTTCGAGATGGAACTGCGGCCTACTTTGGCGGTTTCGAGCCTGATACTGCCTTTCGACGTTTTGCCTGTGAAGAACCAGATGCCTCCGGCTACGACCAACATGCCTGCTATGCCGATAATTAGTTTCTTCTTGTTCATATCTTTATCTGTTTTTATTTCGTCTTTGTTAGCGGTTCCTTTTGTGAGGCCCCTGCCAGAGGGACTCGAAGCAGGGACCGAAACAAAAAGAGAGTGAATATATTCATTAGCGGTTCACCCCTAATGCCTTGTTTCAGAATAAATTGATTTCTTCTCCTTGGTAGAAGCGCAACAAGCCTGCGTTCAGTATGGCTGTGTATTTGGCCTGGAGCGTTTCCTGCTGTGCGCTTAACAGGTTATTTTTTTCTGTGAGCAATTCTACCGTATTTTTCATCCCGATGTTGAACTGTTCGCTGACGAGAGAGTAGCTGGTTTCCGTGCTCTTCAACTTCTGTGAAGCTGCCACGTATTGCTGTTGTGCGCTGTTGGCGGCCAGCCAGAGGTTTTCGATGGTCTTGTAGAGTGTCTTCTTGTCATCCAACAGATCGAGCTGGCTGGTCTGCTTTTGCAGCTTGGCCTTGTTGATGGAGCTTTTTGTCTGCCGCTTGTCGAAGATAGGGATGCTGAGGGTCAGTCCCAGCGAGTTGTTCCAGTTCCGCTTGACCTGTTCGCTGAAGCTGAAGTCGCTGCCGTTGGCATTCGTGCTTCCGATGCCTGCGCTGAGGCTTAAGGTCGGGAGATAGCCTGCGCGTGCCATCTTGATGCTCAGGTCCGAGGTCTCTACGCTCAGCTTTCCGGCTTCTATTTCGGGGCGGAGGCTGAGGGCGGTGTTGTAGACATCGTCTTTTGAGGGGAGTGGGATCAGGACGTTGCTGTCGCTCAGTTGTGGCAGGTAGAGGTCCATTTCGATGTCTCCATCCAGTTCGAGAAGCTGTTTCAATTGCAACTTATAATCCTGCAGGGTAGCCTGGGAGGTCACCAGCTGGTAGTTGTCGCTGCTGACCTGTGCTTCCAGTTGGGCGAGGTCGCTCGAGGCGATACTGCCGACGTTGAACAGTTCCTGTCCCCGTTCAAACTCTTTCTGGCTTACTTCAAGTGTCGATTCGTTTACTTTGACAGCTTCGGCCGAGTAGAGGATCTGTACATACAATTGGGTGATACTTTCCTCGATCGAGTTTTCGCTTTCGTCCACGTTCAACTCGGCAATGCGGTTGTTCAGCTTTTGCTGCTTGACGGTGTTCACCCGTTTGCTGCCGTTATACACGGTCCAGTTGGCGTCGATGCCGTAGCTGCCGTTGTACGAGGTTTTGCTTTCGCTTGTCGTGATGTTATCGCCGCTGATGATGGTGCCGCTTGCACTGTTCGGGCGGTTAACGATGCGCTGGCTGATGTTCCCGCTCAGGGAGGGCAGGAAATCCGCCTTGGCTGTCTTTACGTCTTCTTGGGTACTCTCGGCGCTGATGCGGTTCCGCTGTATGGTGATGTTATGCTCCAGGGCGTAATCGATACAATCGCGAAGCGTCCATTGTTTGGGTGCGTCTTCCTCCGCATTCATCCCGGCGGGCAGGAGAAGCAGGCAGGAGAGGAGTAGGGAAGAAATCTGTTTCATGATGCTTTCGTTTTGTAACCTGACAATCTTTTTACCTTTTTACGAAAGCAAAACTACAACAGGATGAAAGCCGATACAATCAGATTGGAAAAAGAGGTGCGTTTCCTCGACAAAGGGGGGATTTCTATCGATGAAAGCCTGATTTGAAATAAGGGTGTTTTGTGGGAGAAGGCTCTGAATTTTGATTGTGGAAATCCTGGCTTTTTAGAGTACAAGTCCTGACTTCTTGTTACGAAAGTCCTGACTTCTATGGTAAAATTTACCAATAGAGAACTATTCCGGCGATTCCTGCCAGGATAATCATCAGGATCGGGTTGATCTTGAACTTCCAGGTGAGGATGAACGCAGCCCCGAAGATCAGGAAACTTTTATAGTCGATGAAGTTCTCGTTGTTCATCAACAGCAGGGCAGCGGCGGCAATCAGGCCGACTGTAGCCGGACGAAGGCCGTAGAACGCGGCTGTTACATATTTGTTGTTCCTGAATTTGGCAAAGGCGTATGAGATGGCCAGCACTAACAGGAAGGAGGGCAGACAGACGGCAAATGTCGTCAGGCAGGAGCCTAATACGGCCATTGCGGGCGAATAGCCGGCATTGTGGATGGCTGTATATCCGATATAGGTGGCGCTGTTGATCCCGATCGGCCCGGGGGTCATCTGCGAGATGGCGACGATATCCGTAAACTCCTGCGACGAAATCCATCCGTAGCGGTCCACCACGTCTGCCTGTATCAGGGAGAGCATCGCATAGCCCCCACCGAAACCGAATATCCCGATTTTCAGATATACATAGAATAATTGCAACCAGATCATATCAGTCTTTCTTTATTTTCAGTCCGTAAACAAGTCCTCCTATGATGGCTGCCAGAATGACCCACACAGGAGACAACCCTCCCTGCCAGATCAGCAGTGCGGCAGCGATAGGGATAATCAGTTCTTTGTAACTCATCTTGATCGAACGTGCCGTTGTCAGGCAAGGCACGGCAATCAGGGCGACAACAGCCGGACGCAATCCTTTAAACGCCTTCTCTACCCATACGTTGTCCTGCACGTGTGTAAAGAACAGCGCGATAGCCAGAATGATGAAGAAGGAGGGAAGGATGCTTCCCAAAGCGCAAACAATACCACCCGGCACTCTTTTCAGTTTATATCCTACAAAAATAGAGATGTTTACGGCGAAAATGCCGGGCAAGGACTGGGCTACGGAGAAGAGGTCGATAAAATCTTCCTTCGAAAGCCATCCTTTATCTACCACTTCCCGCTGTATCAGGGGCAGCATCGCATATCCTCCCCCGATAGTGAAAGTCCCTATTTTGACGAATGTCAGAAAAAGTGTCCAGTACATTTTATGTAAATTGAATGTCGAAGCTAATCTTACCGCCAAGAGCTTCTACTAACTGAACGATTGTAGAGATTGTTAGGTTTCGCCCTTTTTCAATCCTGGAAATTTGTGTCTTATCTTTGCCGACCAATTCCGCAAGTTGAGCTTGTGTCAGATTTTTACGAATGCGCATTTCCTTTAGTTTGGAGGCTATGATTTCAGCCTTCAATTCAGCTTCAAACTTATCCCGTTTGGTGGTCCCCTTTTTGCCGATAAATTCGTCTAAGAGTTCACTATGTGATGTCAACTTTTCCATTATTGTTATAATATTTTTTCCTTAACTCTTTTGCGTGCTCCAACTCAGATAGAGGTGTTTTACCGCTTTTCTTAATAAAACCATGCGTACAAATAATAACTGTTTCAGATGCAGAATCCCAAAATGCAAGCAGTCTATAATATGTTCTGTTATATAGCGTCCTGAATTCCCATATATCTTCGTCCAACTTTTTGAATAGCTCAACATCTTTGATATATTGTGCTTTGGATATGTTGTATAAGATTTTCAATCTTGCTTTGCTATCCAGAGAATGAAGAAAGTCTTCAGCTTCTTGCATATATTTTACATCTTCATAGTATTTCATAATGGCATGGTTTATACAAAGATAAGGTTAATTGTTATATAATGCAACTTTTACCGTCCCAGTTCCTTTTCGTACCGCTGCTCGTCGTTGATGAGGCGCAAGGCTTCTTGGAAACTTTCGTTGTCATCGTTGATGACCTGGAAGTATTCGGCCATATCATACAGGTCGCGTGCGATAAGCGCCTTGATCTGGAGCATGATGAGCGGCTTGGAACGGTTGTATTGCTCTTCGTTGAATTCGATCTTGTCGTCTTTGGCCAGTGTGACCAACTCCTGCATTATGTCGTCTGTCACGTTGAAGTTCTGCTTGTATTGGACGAACTTCGGATATTTCTTGTTCAGTTCGGCACGATGGCGGTCCAGATAATTCATGGCGATGCGGTTCACCAGGCCGGCAGCCACGACGCTGCGGTGATAATCCGTGTAGCGCGACGTGTCGACCGGGATAAAGACATCCGGCATGATACCTCCGCCTCCATACACGATACGTTTCGTTTCCAGCGTATTGTACTTCATCGAGTCGGGGAAATGGATGCTGTCCTCGCTCATCAACTCGCCCCGGTTGTAACGGTCGATCAAGTCATGGTTGTATTGCTCCTGGTTGCCGTTGACATACGGTTTCTGGATAGAACGGCCTGTAGGTGTATAATAGCGGGCGACCGTCAGGCGGATCATCGAGCCGTCAGGCATCGGGATCGGTTTCTGTACCAGCCCTTTTCCGAACGTACGGCGGCCTACGACCACGCCACGGTCCCAATCCTGTACTGCGCCGGAAAGGATTTCACTGGCGGATGCGGATGTTTCGTCTACCAGCACGACCAGGCGTCCCTCTTCAAAACCTCCGCGAGCCGAAGACTTGGCTTCCTCGCGCGGTTGCTTGTTTCCTTCGGTATAAACGATCAGCTTGTCTTTGCCTAAGAACTCGTCGGCCAGATCGATCGCGATATTCAGATATCCCCCGCCGTTCCCCTGCAAGTCGAGGATCAGGTTCTTCATTCCCTGTTTTTTCAGTTTTTCCAGTGCTTCCCGGAATTCGTCGGCCGACGAAGCGGCAAAGCGGTTCAGTTTGATGTATCCGGTAGTCTTGTCTGCCATGTAAGCGGCATCCAGGCTGTATACCGGAATCTTTCCACGCGTGATCTTGAACTCGATCAGGTCGGGTACTCCGCCGCGCAGGACCTTTACCCGTACTTCCGTATTCTTCGGGCCGCGCAGGCGTTTCATCACATCCGTGTTTTTCATCTTGACGCCGGCAATCAGCGTATCGTCCACCATGATGATGCGGTCACCGGCCATCAGGCCGACCTTTTCCGAAGGTCCGCCGGGAATTACCTGGATCACATATAAAGTATCCGTCAGCATGTTGAACTGGATACCGATCCCGTCGAAGTTACCCTGCAACGGTTCCGTCATCTCTTTCGTCTCTTCCGGGTCCGTATAAGTAGAGTGAGGGTCCAGCTTTTCCAGCATGCCGACGATGGCGTCCTCCACCAATTTCGTTTCGCTTGTAGAGTCTACATATAGGTTGGAGATGGCATACAGGGCCAACTGGAGCTTGCGGGCATCTATGTTGTTACCGCGCTGTGCCGACATCGAGGCGGCAAACACACTCAATATAAGGAGTGGAAGTAAAATTCGTTTCATTGTTTTATTTTTTAATAGAGGTTTGTCCCTTTCGGCACAAACTGGGAAATATCTTTGCCGTAACGCAACAACTCCCGCACGATGCTGGAGCTGATATGCGTATGTTCCGGTTCCGTAAAAAGAATAAATGTCTCAATCCCGCTCAGCTTGCGGTTCACGTCGGCTATGCTCTTTTCATATTCGAAATCGTTCACCGTACGAATACCGCGCAGGATGAATCTGGCATTCATCTGTTGGGCGAAGTCGACCGTCAGCGAGTCATACGACATGACCCGTACGCGCGGTTCGTCCTTGTAGAGCTCTTGGATAGCCTCCAGCCGTTTCTCCAGTGAGAAATAGGTTCGTTTCGTGTCGTTGATACCGATCGAAATGATGATCTCGTCCACCAGTTCGAGTCCTCGGCTTACCAACGATTCGTGCCCGATCGTGAAAGGGTCGAACGTTCCGGGGAAAAGAGCGATTCTTTTTAATTGACAATTGGCAATTGACAATTGACAATTATCGGTCGATTCCTGTCCTTCTCCTGTTTTTATCTTATTCTCCATATTCTCAGTTAATTGTCAGTTATCAATTATCAATTGACAACGTCTTCTTCTACAACTAAGTTATCTATGATAAAGTTCTGTCGTTCCATGGTGTTCTTACCCATGTAGAACTCCAGCATATCTTTCACCAGGTCTTCTTTCTTCATGGTAACCGGGTCCAGGCGGATATCCTTTCCGATAAAATGCTTGAACTCGTCCGGCGAAATCTCTCCCAAACCTTTGAATCGGGTGATCTCGGCGTTTTTTCCGGCGGCGGCGATTGCGCTCACGCGTTCTTCCTCGCTGTAGCAATACCAGGTCTTTTGCTTGTTGCGCACGCGGAACAGCGGCGTTTGCAGGATATAGACATGGTTCCGTTTGATCAGGTCCGGGAAGAACTGGAGGAAGAAGGTGATCAGCAACAGGCGGATGTGCATACCGTCTACATCGGCATCGGTCGCAATGATCACTTTGTTATAGCGCAAACCTTCCAGACCGTCTTCTATGTTCAATGCGGCCTGCAGTAGGTTGAACTCTTCGTTTTCGTATACGATCTTCTTGGTCAGTCCGAAACTGTTCAACGGCTTTCCGCGAAGGCTGAACACCGCTTGCAGGTTCGGATCGCGGCTTTTCGTGATGGAGCCGCTTGCCGAGTCTCCCTCGGTGATGAAGATGCAGCTGTCTTCCAGATTGTCGCCTTTCGTGTCGTTCAGGTGGATACGGCAGTCGCGCAGTTTCTTGTTGTGCAGGTTGGCCTTCTTTGCCCGTTCGCGGGCCAGCTTGGTCACACCGGCGATCGCCTTGCGTTCTTTCTCCGATTCCTGGATCTTACGCAATAGGGCGTCCGATGTCTCTGCGTTCTTGTGCAGGTAGTTGTCCAGTTCCTTCTTGATGAAGTCCCCGACAAACTTACCGACCGAAGGTCCGTCCGGTCCCATGTCTTTCGAACCTAACTTGGTCTTTGTCTGGCTTTCGAACACCGGTTCTTCCACCTTGATGCTGATGGCTGCCACCACGCCGGCACGTATGTCCGAGTATTCGAAGTTTTTGTTGTAATATTCCTTTATGACACGTCCCAACGCTTCGCGGAAGGCGGAAAGATGCGTACCTCCCTGTGTCGTATGCTGGCCGTTGACGAACGAGTAATATTCTTCCCCATACTGGTTACTGTGGGTAATGACCACTTCTATGTCTTCCCCCTTCAGGTGGACGATCGGATATAAAGGCTCTGTCGTCATGTTCTCGTTCAGCAAGTCCACAAGGCCGTTGCGTGAATGGAACTTCTTGCCGTTGAAGACAATCGTCAGTCCGGAGTTGAGGAACACGTAATTCTTCAACAGGCCCTCGATATATTCGTCTTTATACTGGTAATCCTTGAATATCTCTTTGTCTGGGATGAAATAGGTGAGTGTCCCGTTTGCCTCCTCTGTCGGGCAGATCGGGGCTTCCTCGGTGATGACCGCTTTGCTGTATTCTACCCGCTTGCATTCGCCGTCCCGGTAGCTGGTGATCAGGAAATAACTGCTCAACGCATTTACGGCCTTGATACCGACTCCGTTCAATCCGACCGACTTTTTGAAAGCCTTGCTGTCGTATTTCGCCCCGGTGTTCATCTTGCTGGAGACGTCGACCACTTTGCCCAGCGGAACGCCGCGGCCATAGTCGCGTACGGAGACGGTGCCCTCTTCGACGGTCACTTCTATGGTTTTACCGTAACCCATCATATATTCGTCGATGGAGTTATCCAGCACCTCTTTCAGCAATACATAAATACCGTCATCGGCATAACTACCGTCTCCTAACTTCCCGATATACATACCGGGACGGCGACGGATATGTTCCATCCAGTCAAGCGTCTTGATATCGTCATCGTTGTACGCTGTCGGCTGTTGCATTGTTGAATTTAGTTCGTCCATAAATAAATTGACAATGGACAATTGACAATGGACAATTATCCAGAGATTATATATATAGTTTGTTCTTTAAATTGTCAATTGTCCATTGTCAATTGTCAATTCTCTTAATGTATGCTCTTCTTGTCTTGTGATGTTCGCGTTTGAAGTAATCCCACTGTGCCTGTACGGCATTGTTTGTTTCCAGCTCCGGATTGCTTTCCGCATAAACAGCTCCGACACTCTTGTAAACAGGTATCAGGTCGTTGAACAGCAGCGCGTTCACGCCTTTGCTCTGATATTCCGGCAAGACCCCTGTCAGATAGAGGTCGATCACTTTCGGCTTGCTCTTCAAAGCCTTCAGCAGATGAATCCAGCCGAACGGGAAAAGATGCCCTTTCGCTTTCTGCATCGCCCTGGACAGGTTGGGAAGCGAGATGCCGAAGCCGACCACTTCGTCATCTTCCTCGCGGACGATAAGCGTCACCAGGTCATAGCGAAGCATCGGAATGTACATATTGATGTAGTAGTCGATCTGCTTTTGAGTCAGACGTGCGAAGCCGTATAACGGTGCGTACGACTCGTTCAATGTCTGGAACACCTTCTGGGCGTACGGCATGATCGATTTCGCATTTTTGAACTTCATAACCTTCAGCCCGTATTTCTTCTTTACGATCTCACCGATACGCAAATGTTTTTCCGGTACTCCGTCCGGTATATAGATCTTGAACTCATGCCAGTCCTGGTCTTTTGTATATCCCATACGTTCCATTTGCTTCGGATAGTAAGGATAATTGTAGATGGTCGCCATCGTCCCGATCTGGTCGAACCCTTCGATCAGCATACCTTCGTGGTCCATATCGGTAAATCCCATCGGTCCGTGTAAAGCGTCCATGCCTTGCTCTTTCGCCCATTTTTCTACGGCACCGAACAAAGCATCCACTACTTCAACATCATCGATAAAGTCGACAAACCCGAAGCGTGCATGCTTCTGGTTCCACGTTTCATTGCTCCGGTGGTTGATCATCCCTGCGATACGCCCCACGACCTTCCCGTCTCGGTATGCTAAAAAGTAGATCGCATCACACACTTCGAACGCCGGATTCTTCTTTTTATCCAGCGTCACCATCTCTTCTTCGATCAGGCCGGGCACGTGATACGGATTGCCTTTATATAATTCGATATTGAACTTTACGAACTTTTTGAGTTCCTTCTTACTGGTAACTTCTTTAATTACTACGCTCATCGGTCATTTAGTTTGAACGGCAAATTTACACAATTAATTCATTTTTAGTGCCGGTTGGCAAGAAGAAAATGTAAGTGCACTCTGTTTTCGATAATGTCGAATCTGTTTTTGACAATGCCGTGTATATTCTCGACAATGTAGAGTAGGTGCACGATGACGTCGAAAACAGATTACACTTGCAGCTGGGATTGAAACGGAACACAATGGTTTGCCGGCGGAATGAAAGGTATCCTTTTGTACAAATAACTCGATTTTAAGGTGTGTAATGATTCCAATTTCTTATCTTTGTTGCGTTTTCGTTGTTCCCTGTATGGGAGTGACGAACCTTTGTGTGCTTGAAACTCTTGTTTGGAGGTACTTAATCGTAACTTTTATTTGATTATAAAATCATGAAAATAGCTATCGTCGGGACAGGTTATGTGGGACTTGTCACCGGTACTTGTTTTGCAGAAATGGGAACCGAAGTTTTCTGCGTTGACGTAAATGCCGAAAAGATCACAAACCTGAAACAAGGTATCATCCCTATCTACGAACCCGGCCTTGAAGAGATGGTTCACCGTAACCAGCAAGCCGGCCGTCTCCATTTCACAACCGATTTGACAGAATGCCTGAACGAGGTCGAAGTCCTCTTCAGCGCCGTAGGTACTCCGCCCGACGAAGATGGCAGTGCCGACCTGAAGTATGTGCTCGAAGTAGCCCGTACCGTCGGTCGCAACATGACCAAACATCTCCTTGTCGTGACGAAGAGCACCGTTCCGGTAGGTACGGCCCGTAAAGTCCGTGAGACGATCCAGGAAGAACTGGATAAACGGGGTTTGCCGCTTGAGTTCGATGTTGCTTCGAATCCTGAATTTCTGAAAGAAGGTGCGGCCATCAAGGATTTTATGAGTCCGGATCGTGTGGTCGTCGGTGTCGAATCCGAACGTGCAAAGGAACTGATGACTCGTTTGTACCGTCCGTTCCTGTTGAACAACTTCCGTGTGATTTTCATGGATGTCCCATCCGCCGAGATGACGAAATATGCGGCCAATGCCATGCTGGCTACCCGTATCAGCTTTATGAACGATGTGGCGAACCTCTGCGAGATTGTTGGTGCCGATGTGAATATGGTGCGTAAGGGGATCGGCTCGGATGCCCGTATCGGCAATCGTTTTCTGTATGCCGGTATCGGTTATGGAGGTTCCTGTTTCCCAAAAGATATAAAAGCGTTGATCAAAACAGCCAAGTCGAACGGTTACCGGATGCGTATCCTAGAAGCAGTCGAGGCGGTCAACGAAGAGCAGAAATCCATCTTGTTCCGCAAGTTGGACGATTATTTCAAGGGCGATCTGAAAGGTAAACGTATTGCTATGTGGGGCCTGGCCTTCAAGCCGGAAACCGATGATATGCGCGAAGCCCCTTCTCTGGTCTTGATTGATAAATTATTGGCTTCCGGTTGTGAAGTGTATGTCTACGACCCTGTCTCGATGGAAGAAACCCGTCGTCGTTTGGGAGACGCCCTCCACTATGCCAAAGACATCTATGACGCGGTAGTGGATGCCGACGCCCTCTTGCTCGTCACGGAATGGAAAGAATTCCGGATGCCTTCCTGGTCGGCCGTCAAAAAACTGATGGCAACCCCGCTGATCTTGGATGGCCGGAATATTTACGATGTGAAGGAGTTGGAGGAGAATGGCTTTGTTTATCATTGCATAGGGAGATAGATAAGATTATCCAATCTTTTTGGAATCAAATCAATAATAAACAGAAAGTAAGCGACAACCCGCTTTTTCATCGTCAGGTTTATACCTTTCCTATTGAAGAAAAAGATGCCGTAGCTATTGAAAGGAGCATCAGTGATCCGCGTAATGCGATTGTGTTTAAATATTTGTATTATTTGGGAGTGTCTTATCACCCCAAAGAACATCAAACAGTATATGAGTGACTTGGTTGAATATGGTTTGTTAATCCCTTTAATCCCGGATAATCCGGGCCATTCGAACCAAAAGTTTGTATCAGTCGGATAATATTTATTCTGTCCTGACTTCGCTTAATATGAAGAGTGGATTGAGATTGGGGAAAGGAAAATCGAAGGAATGTAAGGAATAATGCAAAGATCAAAATTAATACATAAAGTCAGTGATTTGCTTCACCCTATAGCACCTGAAGTGGATATCAATTTTTATGGTCCGCAAGCCAAGGAGAATGCAGGGCTGGATTCGGATATCGGATTGCTGATCCTTGTCGATAAAGAAAAATTGTTTTATGATGCGGAAATACTTGATGCGTTAAGTCTTCAATCAGAAGAGTTTATTTCTGCTATTGAAAATTTTTAAAGGAATGAAATAATAAATGGCAGAACAAACTCTGAAAGAAAAAACAGCCAAGGGACTTTTCTGGGGAGGGCTGAGTAATGGAACCCAACAGGTGTTGAATGCCATATTTGGTGTTTTTTTAGCTCGTTTGTTATCTCCTGATGACTATGGTCTTATAGGGATGCTTGGTATTTTTATGGGAGTAGCATCTGTTTTACAGGATAGTGGTTTCAGTATAGCTTTAATAAATCGACAAGAGGTCAGACATGAGGACTATAATTCTGTCTTTTGGTTTAGTTTCACAGTTGGAATCATTTGTTATATAATTTTGTTTTTTAGTGCTCCATTGATTGCAGATTTTTACGAACAACCAGAATTAACAAATTTGTCACGTATTCTTTTCCTTTGGTTATTGATTAGTTCTACGTCAATAGCACATTCTGCTATGTTGACAAAGAAATTAATGATAAAGGAGAGGATGAAGATAGAGGTTTCGGCTTTATTCATATCCGGAACTATAGGTGTCATACTTGCATTCAGGGGGTTTGCTTATTGGGGTATTGCCATACAAACGGTTTCTCATGCTTTTGTGGGTAGTTCACTACGTTGGTATTATGTAAAATGGAGACCAACGTTTACATTTGATTTTAAACCATTAAAGGCAATGTATTCTTTTGGAATAAAGGTGTTCTTTACAAGTATATTTGGACAAATTAATGCAAATATTTTCTCCATACTATTAGGACGTTTTTATAAACCAGACCAAGTAGGGTATTTTACTCAAGGGAATAAATGGATGACTATGGGTTCCTCTTTTATTGGAAGTATGGTTGGAAATGTTTCCTTGCCTGTTTTATCAGAAGTTATATTGGATGCAGAACGACAACGTCAAATATTTCGTAAAATGTTGCGTTTTACCTCTTTTATCTCTTTTCCGGCGATGTTTGGACTTGCATTTGTAGCTCCGGAGTTCATTATGATAACAGTGTCTGATAAGTGGTTACCTTGTGTTCCTATAATGCAATTATTGTGTGTATGGGGAGCTGTGATACCTATTAGTAGCTTATATACACATGTCTTATTGAGTCGAGGAAAGTCAGATATATATATGTACAGTACAATTACATTGGGATTGGTCCAATTGATTATTATTAGTAGTATGTTATCAATGGGGATTTTTTATATGGTTATGGCATTTGTTGTAGTTAACTTATTATGGATGTTTGTATGGCATTATTTTGTGAATAAATGTATAAGGATAAGTCTAATAGATGTTCTTAGAGACATCTTACCCTATTGTGT
>DXRF01000020.1:0-6305 GCA_019411205.1 Parabacteroides sp.
CTTATAAACAAAACGATCGAAAATGGATTTTGTATCCAAAGAAGCCTCACCTCCTAATATGCTTTCAGAGAGAAGTCGATAGATGTTTTCTGAATTCAGAGATTTGTTTTCACCTCCTTTCCGGAGTGTCTCATTCAAAAAATCCCAATGTGGTATATGGGTGGATGAGAGTCCTATGGCCATCGGAGTATCGATATATAAAACCTTATCGATTGATCTGAAGTGCAAAAGCCGTTGCCGCTGATAGTTTGTGATCCCAACACCATATTCATATAAGTTGAATTTATCGGATATATCTTCATTGTTGAAGAATGCTTTAAGATATCCGGTAAATGCTTCGGTTCTTCTATTTCTGACACTTTCTGCGGCATAATTTTGTACCTTTATAATAGAATCCAGTATTTCATGGATAAGGTTGTTCCAGTTTTTGGTTTCGGAAATAGCAAAATTGCTTGATAATATTGTTCTTAACCGGGTGAAAAATGGATCGTTTTCATCGGCTCCATCCATGTTGACAGCAGTATGATAATTAGATATAAGTGTCTGTGCAATATTGGATATGGTAGATATAATTTGGGGTATATTCAGAACTGTATATGGGCATTTTTCAAATGTGAAAGCATCAGAGGATGGTACTAATGACGAAAGGTCATTTGATATATCCGTGAAGATTTCGAGTGTTTTTTTCAAAAAAGCAAGTAATGGCGTATAGAGAATATCTTCGTACCGATTGATCGTTTGAATGGAATGGTAAGTCAGTTTAGCAATCGTACTTTTTCCACATCCGTTTTCACCGGAAAGAACAGTAATCCCGTTTAATGCGATTTTAGCATTCTGAATAGCTCTAAAATCCTTTATTCCCAATTCGATCAAATGTTCTGACATACGCTTACTTTTGAAATATAGATACAAATGTACGCGATAAATCCTTTAACATGCAGAAAAAATATATATTTATTTGAAAACTCACTGATTATTTGTATATTTGCAGGCGATTAAGCGAAGATGAGGAGGGGGCGGGCAGTCCCCTTCTTTTGTTCTTAACTGTATGTATATGATTGAAAAGGACGTGATAAGTCAGTTGGTAGAAGAGAAATTAGCTTCTTCCGGCAATTATTTAGTAGACGTAGTAATTAAACCAGGTAACCTGATTATCATAGAAATAGATAATGATGAGGGTGTTTGTATCGACGATTGCGCTGAGTTGAGCCGCTATGTGGAAGGTCACCTGGATCGTGAAGTGGAAGACTTCGAGTTGGAAGTCGGTTCCGCAGGGATAACATCTCCGTTTAAAGTGCTTCGCCAGTATGTGAAAAATATAGGCAACGAAGTGGAAATGCTGCTTAAAAGCGGTACGAAGTTGACCGGCGTATTGAAATCGGCCGACGAAAACGGAGTGGTAGTCACTGTTGAAAAACAAGTGAAACCCGAAGGAGCCAAGCGTAAAGTGACTGTCCAGGAAGACCTGTCATATACATTTGATGAAATAAAATATACAAAATACTTAATAAGATTCAAGTAAAAAAGATTATGGCCAAGAAAGAGGAAACAATCAGTATGATTGACACACTTGCTGAGTTCAAGGAGTTGAAAAATATAGATAAAGATACGATGATCAGCGTGTTGGAAGACTCATTCCGCAACGTGATCGCTAAAATGTTCGGTACGGATGAAAATTACGATGTAATTATCAATCCGGAAAAAGGTGACTTCGAAATCTGGAGAAACCGTACGGTTGTTGCCGATGACGAACTGGAAGATGAGAATCTTCAGCTGACACTGACCGAGGCCCGTAAGATCGATGCCGACTGTGAAGTGGGCGAAGAGGTAACCGACGAAGTGCATTTTGCCGATTTCGGACGTCGCGCCATATTGAACTTGCGCCAGACATTGGCTTCAAAGATACTTGAATTGCAGAAAGACAGTTTGTTTGCTAAATATAAAGATAAAATCGGCAACATTATCGCAGCCGATGTTTATCAGGTATGGAAGAAAGAGATCCTGTTGTTGGACGACGAGGGTAATGAGTTGCTGCTCCCGAAAACAGAACAGATCCCGACAGATTTTTACCGTAAAGGTGAAACCGTACGTGCTATCGTACAGCGGGTGGATAACTACAACAACAATCCGAAGATCATCCTTTCCCGTACAGACAAATTATTCCTGCAGCGTTTGTTCGAACTTGAAGTGCCGGAAATCAACGATGGCCTGATCACCATCAAGGCGATTGCCCGTATTCCGGGAGAGAGAGCAAAAGTGGCCGTTGAATCGTACGATGACCGTATCGACCCGGTTGGCGCCTGCGTCGGAATGAAAGGTTCCCGTATTCACGGTATCGTTCGCGAGCTGAGAAACGAGAACATCGATGTTATTAATTATACATCCAATGTATCGCTGTTTATCCAGCGTGCATTAAGCCCGGCAAAAATTTCCTCTATACGAGTGAACGAAGAAGAACGTAAGGCAGAGGTTTATCTTCGTCCTGAAGAAGTTTCATTGGCTATCGGTAAAGGAGGTTTGAATATCAAGCTTGCCTGTATGCTGACCGAATATGCCATCGATGTCTTCCGCGATGTGGAAGGTGCAGATGAAGAGGATATCTATTTGGATGAATTCTCGGACGAAATTGACAGCTGGGTAATCGAAGCACTGAAGAATATCGGGTGCTACACGGCGAAGAGTGTATTGGCTATGAGCCGTGAAGAGATTGTGGAACGTGCTGACCTCGAAGAACAGACTGTTGACGAGGTACTTGCTATCTTATCTGCCGAATTTGAAGAAGAAGAAGGGGAACCCCAGGAATAAGTATTACGACAAAGTTTGATATGCCCATAAAATTAATACAAGTACAAAGGAAATTAAATGTAGGAATCAACACGGTTGTTGAGTTTCTACGCAAGAAAGGGTTCGAGGTTGAGGATAACAATCCCAACACGCGAATCGGTGATGAACAGTATGCTTTGCTCGTAAAAGAGTTTGGAAAAGATTTACCGAACGGCGGACGTGAGCGTGAACGGGTTGTGCCCGAACGTCCTCACAGGGAAGCTTCTTCTGTGAAAGAAGAAAAGAGCTCGGAAATAAAGACTGTAATACCGGAAGAATTCAGACCCAAAATAGTGACGAAGGGTCGGATCGATCTGGACAGACCGCATAAAAAAGTACAGGAGGTGCAGCATCAGCCTGTTTCCGCTCCTGTGGAAAAGAAAGTGGAGAAGCCTGTGGAGGCGACCTCTGCTGCAAATACTGCTGAAGCTCCGGCTCAGGATGTGAAAGTTCCTGAAGCAAAAGCTCCCGAAGTAAAGGCACCTGAGGCGACAATGCCTGAAGTGAAAATCCCGGAAGTGAAACAGCAGCCTGAGGAGGTAAAAGAAGAAAATGTTATAGTAGTGGAAAAGGAACCAGCAGAAGTGATTAAACCGGAGCCTGTACAGGAACCGAAAGCTGCAAATGTAGAGTCAACGACCGCAGAACCTGCCGCACCTGCCGGCAACGGTTCTGACGAGGGATTATTCCGGTTGAATACTCCGAAGTTCGAGTCGAAAATCAAGGTGACAGGGAAGATAGACCTGAACGCGTTGAACCAGTCTACCCGTCCGAAGAAAAAGACGAAGGAGGAACGCAAGAAAGAGCGTGAAGACAAGCGCGAAAAGTTTGCCGGTAACAAGCCGGGACAACAGTCGGGTAACGGACCTTTCAACAAGGGACCGAAAGACGGAACGGCAAGACCCGGTGCTCCTGTCAAACCGGGAGAAGGCGGTACGGATGCAAAGAAAAAACGTAACCGTATCAAGAAAGACCGCGTAGACGTGAACAATACGCCGGGAACCAATGCACGCCCGTCACGTCCGAACGATGATCGCAAACCACGCCTGCGTAAGCCGGTGAAGGCGGAGATCAGCGAGGAAGATGTACAGAAGCAGGTAAAGGAAACCTTGGCTCGTCTGACCAACAAGGGAAATAAGAACAATAAAGGTGCCAAGTACCGTCGCGACAAACGCGATGCCATCCAGAAGCGTGAACACGAACTGATGGAACAGGAAGAAATGGAAAGCAAGGTATTGAAGCTGACGGAATTCGTGACTGCCAACGACCTTGCCAACATGATGGACGTTCCTGTGACGCAAGTTATCGGTACTTGTATGAGTATCGGTATTATGGTTTCCATTAACCAGCGTCTGGATGCGGAAACAATTAATATCGTAGCCGAAGAATTTGGTTTCCAGACCGAATATGTAAGTGCCGAAGTGGTGGAAGCCATCAAGGCCGACGAAGAAGATGACAACGAAGAAGACTGGGTAGCACGTCCTCCTATCGTAACTGTGATGGGACACGTTGACCATGGTAAGACCTCTTTGTTGGATAACATCCGTAATGCAAACGTAATTGCCGGTGAGGCCGGAGGTATCACGCAGCATATCGGTGCTTATAACGTGAAGTTGCAGAGCGGACGTCGTATCACGTTCTTGGATACGCCGGGTCACGAAGCCTTTACCGCTATGCGTGCCCGTGGTGCCAAAGTGACGGATATCGCAATTATCATTGTGGCTGCCGACGATAATGTCATGCCGCAGACTGTCGAAGCGATCAACCATGCTTCGGCTGCCGGCGTACCTATCGTATTTGCGATCAATAAGATCGATAAGCCGCATGCCAATCCTGACAAGATCAAGGAAGAACTGGCTAACATGAACTACTTGGTTGAAGATTGGGGAGGTAAATACCAGAGCCAGGAAATTTCAGCCAAGAAAGGTATCGGTGTAGAAGATTTGTTGGAAAAAGTATTGCTGGAAGCCGACTTGCTCGACTTGAAGGCTAATCCGAAGAGACGTGCCGTTGGTTCCATCATCGAATCTTCACTTGATAAAGGACGTGGATATGTTTCTACTGTGCTGGTTGAAAACGGAACGCTGAAGATCGGTGATATCGTATTGGCCGGAACCCATTTCGGTCGTGTGAAAGCGATGTTCAACGAGCGCAACCAGCGTATCGAAAAGGCTGGTCCTTCCGAACCGGCGTTGATCCTCGGTCTGAACGGTGCTCCGCAGGCCGGTGATACGTTCAACGTATTGGAAACAGACCAGGAAGCCCGCGAAATCGCCAATCGTCGCGAACAGTTGCAGCGTGAGTTGGGGCTGCGTACGCAGAAGATGCTTACATTGGATGATATCGGCCGCCGTATAGCAGTCGGTAACTTCCAGGAACTGAATGTGATCGTGAAAGGTGACGTGGACGGTTCCGTAGAAGCATTGTCAGACTCTCTGATCCGTCTGTCTACAGAGGAAATCCAGGTGAACGTGATTCACAAGGCTGTCGGTCAGATCTCTGAATCGGATGTCGTACTGGCTGCCGCTTCCGATGCGATCATCATCGGGTTCCAGGTGCGTCCGGCATTGCCTGCACGCCGTCTGGCAGAGAAAGAAGGAGTCGAAATCCGTCTGTACTCGATCATCTACGATGCGATCGAAGAGGTGAAGAGCGCTATGGAAGGTATGCTTTCTCCGGAAATCAAGGAAGAGATCACGGCGAACGTGGAAGTGCTTCAGGTATTCAAGATCACGAAAGTGGGTACGATTGCCGGATGTATGGTACGTGAAGGTAAGATCAAGCGTTCGAACAAGGTGCGCGTGATCCGTGACGGTATCGTGGTTCATTCCGGTGAGTTGGAATCTTTGAAACGTTTCAAGGATGATGTGAAAGAAGTGGTTGCCGGATTGGATTGTGGTTTGAACTTGGTGAACTACAATGATATCCAGGTTGGCGATATCATCGAATCATACGAAGAAACGGAAATCAAGAAGACATTGTAAACATGAACTGGTTGGACATTACATTGCTATGTCTGGCAGGAATAGGATTTGTGAAAGGCCTGTTTGATGGAGTCATCAAACAGGTTGTTTCGCTTATAGCCCTTTTGGTCGGGATCTTTTTTTGTACGAAGGCGGCACTCTGGTTGCGCGGGTATATATTGGCATTGGGCTGGTTTCCCGAACAAGGGGTGACGGTGCTCAGCTACGTGGCCGGCTTCCTGTTGATCGTAGGTGTCATATTGCTGGCGGGTGAGATTCTGACCCGTGTCGTGGGAGCGACGCCGTTGAGTGTTCTGAACCATCTGGCGGGCGGTGTTTTGGGGCTTTGCTTTATGATGGCGTTTGTCAGTCTTCTGCTGAACGGTATGGAGATGATAGACAGAGGATCAGTCCTGATCCCGCGCCAGGCAAAGGTCGAATCCCGTTATTATAATTCAGTCAAAGAAATAATCC
Organism: Parabacteroides sp.; assembly: GCA_019411205.1. Lineage (GTDB taxonomy): Bacteria > Bacteroidota > Bacteroidia > Bacteroidales > Tannerellaceae > Parabacteroides. The sequence goes on from DXRF01000020.1 coordinate 6,261, forward strand.
CAACCATTTACTTCCAAAATTTGTTTTTTAAGGAAGAATAGGTTT
>DXRF01000020.1:6315-21235 GCA_019411205.1 Parabacteroides sp.
ACATATATTGATGTATGATGGAAGATTCAAACGACATACTAAATGAGGTGACGACCGGCGATTATAAGTACGGATTCGTTACCGATATAGATACGGAGGTGATTCATCGCGGATTGGATGAAGAGACTGTCCGTATTATTTCTGCCAAGAAGAATGAACCGGAATGGTTGCTTGAGTTCCGCTTGAAAGCCTTCCGCCACTGGCAGACACTGGAGATGCCGACCTGGCCCCACTTGAATATCCCACCGATCGATTATCAGGATATCATCTACTATGCTGCCCCGAAGAAGAAGGAAGGCCCGAAGAGTTTGGATGAAATCGATCCGGAACTGATGAAGACCTTCGACAAGCTGGGCATTCCCTTGCACGAACGTGCACAGCTCAGCGGGATGGCGGTCGATGCTGTGATGGACAGCGTTTCCGTAAAGACGACATTCAAGGAGACGCTTGCTGAGAAAGGTATTATCTTCTGTTCTTTCAGCGAGGCTGTCCAGCATCATCCCGACCTGGTCCAGAAGTATCTGGGAAGTGTGGTCAGTTATCGTGATAACTTTTTTGCTGCATTGAATTCGGCGGTGTTCTCGGACGGTTCGTTTGTCTATATCCCGAAAGGTGTGCGTTGCCCGATGGAGCTTTCCACCTATTTCCGTATCAATGCGGCTAATACTGGGCAGTTCGAACGCACATTGATCGTGGCGGATGATGAAGCCTATGTCAGCTACCTCGAAGGCTGTACCGCCCCGATGCGAGACGAGAACCAGCTTCATGCTGCTATTGTCGAAATCGTGGCGCACGAACGGGCCGAAGTAAAATACTCCACTGTCCAGAACTGGTATCCGGGCGATAAGGAGGGAAAGGGAGGAATCTATAACTTTGTGACCAAGCGCGGACTGTGCAAAGGAGAAGGAAGCAAGATTTCCTGGACACAGGTGGAGACTGGTTCTGCCATCACCTGGAAATATCCGAGTTGCATCCTGGCCGGCGATAATTCGGTTGGCGAGTTCTACTCGGTGGCTGTCACCAATAATTACCAGCAGGCCGATACCGGTACAAAGATGATTCATCTCGGGCGGAATACCCGCAGTACGATCGTTTCGAAAGGTATCTCTGCCGGACATAGCCAGAACAGTTATCGTGGCCTGGTGAAGGTTTCTCCCCGTGCCGAAGGTGCCCGTAACCATAGTCAGTGCGACAGTCTGTTGCTTAGTTCGACCTGTGGCGCCCATACCTTCCCCTATGCCGATATCCAAAATGAAACGGCGGTAGTGGAACATGAAGCGACGACGAGCAAGATCAGCGAGGAGCAGTTGTTTTATTGCCAGCAGCGCGGAATCTCGGTGGAAGAGGCTGTCGGCCTGATTGTAAACGGATATGCCCGTGAGGTAATGAATAAGCTCCCAATGGAGTTTGCCGTGGAGGCACAGAAACTGCTGACTATATCTTTAGAGGGAAGCGTAGGATGATTTATGATTTATGATTTATGATTTATGCGTCGATGATAAATCATAAATCATAAATCATAAATCATAAATCGCATAAATCATAAATTATAAAGTTATGTTAGAGATAAAGAACTTACATGCCAATATCAATGGCAAAGAGATATTGAAAGGGATCAACCTTTCTGTCAAGGCGGGTGAGGTACACGCTATTATGGGACCGAACGGTTCCGGAAAAAGTACCTTGAGCAGTGTGTTGGTCGGCAATCCGGCATTCGAAGTAACGGAAGGGGAGGTGATCTTCAACGGTAAGAACTTGCTGGATCTCGAACCGGAAGATCGTAGCCGCGAAGGTATTTTCTTGAGTTTCCAGTATCCGGTGGAGATTCCGGGTGTCAGCATGGTAAACTTCATGCGTGCTGCTCTGAACGAACATCGTAAATACAAAGGGCTGGAACCTGTTTCGGCTACCGATTTCCTGAAACTGATGCGGGAGAAGCGTGCGATTGTCGAACTGGACAATAAGCTGGCGAGCCGTAGTGTGAACGAGGGCTTTTCAGGCGGGGAGAAGAAACGGAATGAAATCTTCCAGATGGCGATGTTGGAACCGAAGCTGGCGATTCTCGATGAAACGGACAGCGGTCTGGATATTGATGCCCTTCGTATTGTGGCAAACGGTGTGAACCAGCTTCGTACGCCAGAGAATGCGGCTATCGTGATCACGCACTACCAACGTCTGTTGGATTATATCAAGCCTGATGTTGTCCATGTCCTCTACAAAGGACGTATCGTCAAGACTGCCGGTCCCGAACTGGCTCTGGAACTCGAAGAAAAAGGCTACGACTGGATCAAGAAAGAGATGGGAGATGAATAGCATGAAAGCAGAACAGCAATATATAGACCTCTTTACGCAGTGTGAATCACTGATATGTAGGCATGCGGCAAATGTGATGAATTTACCGCGTGCAGAGGCTTTGGCTGATTTGGAGCGGTTGGGGTTTCCGACGGTGAAGAGTGAAGATTATAAATATACCGATGTTGCGCAGGCTTTTGCTCCGGACTATGGGGTGAATATCAATCGTCTCGATATCCCGGTCAATCCTTACGACGTGTTCCGTTGTGATGTTCCCAATTTGAGTACTTCGCTTTATTTTGTGGTGAACGATACTTTCTATGACAAGATGTTGCCGAAAGCCCATCTTCCAGAAGGCGTTTATGCCGGGGGAATGCGTACCTTCATGGAGAAATATCCCGAAATAGCCTCCCGTTATTATGGTAAGGCAGCTTCGACTGGTAAGGATGCTATCGTTGCCTTGAACACGATGCTGGCTCAGGATGGTTTTGTGGTCTACGTGCCGGAAGGTGTCGTTGTGGAGCGTCCGATCCAGCTGGTGAATATCTTCCGTAGTGATGTGGATACGATGGCGAACCGGCGTATTCTGGTAATTATGGAGCCTCGCTCGGAAGCCAAGCTGCTGGTGTGTGACCATAGCATCGATGATGTCAAGTTTTTGGCTACACAAGTGGTCGAGATCTTTGCGGGCGAAGGGGCTTTCTTCGATTATTACGATCTCGAAGAGAGCAGTGTGTCGACTACCCGTTTTGCTTCCGTGCATGTGAAGCAGGAAGCGGGAAGTAATGTTTTGGTGAATGGGATCACACTGAATAACGGCCTTACCCGCAACAACTATTATATTGAGCTGAACGGTGAACAGGCTGAAACGACTTTGTGCGGAATGTCTATCCTTGACAAGGAACAGCAGTTGGACACATACAGCCATATTACGCATGCCGTACCTCATTGCACCAGCAACGAACTGTTCAAGAATGTATTGGACGACCATGCGATCGGTGCGTTCAGCGGTCGTATCTTAGTGAAGGATGACGCACAGAAGACAGCGGCCTATCAGACAAACCGCAATCTTTGTGCGACTCGTGAAGCCCGTATGTACAGCAAGCCTCAGTTGGAAATCTATGCCGACGATGTGAAATGTTCGCATGGTATGACCACCGGGCAGTTGGACGAGAATGCTTTGTTCTATATGCAGAGCCGTGGTATTCCTCGTGATGAAGCACGCATGTTGTTGAGCGTAGCTTTCACCTCGGACGTGATTGACTATGTACGTCTGGATGCCTTGAAAGATCGTTTGCACAAATTGGTAGAAAAACGTTTCCGTGGAGAGTTGGCGAGATGTGCTGGTTGTCGGATTTGTAAATAAGAATAACATATGCAATTGACTCATATCGCTATCTGGACGAACGAACTGGAACGTTCGCGTGATTTTTATATCAAGTATTTCAACGGGAAAAGCAATGAAAAATATGTGAACTCGAAGAAAGGTTTTGCCTCCTATTTCGTAACCTTCGAGGGAGGAGCTTCGCTTGAAATTATGCAGCGGACTGATATTACCAGAGAAACGGCAGACGTGTTTATCGGACTTGCCCATTTTGCCTTTTCTACCGGATCTAAAGAGATGGTGGATGCTATGATCGAGCGGTTCCGTTCGGACGGTTACAAGATCGTAGGCGAGCCGCGCACTACAGGCGACGGTTACTATGAAGGAGCTGTCTTGGATCCGGATGGAAATATCGTTGAGGTGATCGCTTGAAGGAAACGTTTCGGGGGATATATTGCCGGATACAGATAAGTAACAGAAAGGGGGTCGGATTATGGGGGATGTCAAAACAGACCTTCGTGATCCGGCGCTCTTTTATTTTTTACACTTGGATAAAGATGGGTTGCCGAGTGTAGGCGGAAAGCCCGGATTAATTCATTTGGGATAAGAATGCTAATAAAGGTATGTAGTCTTTCAGATTGACATGTAACTTTTTCAGGGCTTGGGCGATATGGTATTCCACACCTTTGGTAGTCATGCCGAGTGTTTCCGCGATCTCTTTGTAAGGTTTGTTTTCATAGCGGCTCATGATGAAGATACGGCGGGTCTGTTCCGGCAGGGAGGCCAGTGTCTTGTTCACGATTTCCTGTGCCTCGGCTGTAAACAGTTCTTCCGGATTGCAGGCTTCGAGAGTGGAGATACGGGTGTTCAGTTCCCATTCGGCATGATTCTTCAGGTGTTCGCTGACATCTTCCCTGACTTGTATATGTTGCAGGTAGTTGATGCATTTGTTTTTGATGATCGTGAGTATATAGGCCGGAACATTGGAATTTTCCTTTAACGTGTTCCGGTTTTCCCAGTATTGCATCAGTGCCTCTATGGTGAAATCTTCAGCAACGGCCATATCCCTTACATACATATTCGCAAAGCGGATGAACCGTCCTTGATAATCTGCAAATAATTGATTGAAGGCCTTTAAATCTGCTGAATATTCCATGTACCCTGTCGATTAGCGCGTAAATATAATAAAATTTAAAGGAAGAGCATATTTATTCCAGATAGATTACCTTTCCGGTTCTTGCCGATTCTTTCGCTGCATCAAGAATTTCCATTACAATCAGATTATTCTGCAAGGAAGACTGGGGATCTTCTTTCGCACTCCCTCTAACCACTGCACAAAAATAGGAGAACGGGTTATCATAGGGGGCGGGCCGGCTTGTCGGGTTGATTTGTTGTACGGGTGACTTTTCGCCTGTACGGATCAGTAGCGTCTCTTTGTCCGGTATCCGGATATAGCCGCTTTTCCCGTATATCTCGGAGGTCTTCATGTTGATCGGCCAGTTCCAGGAAGCTTCGAGGATGCATTGGGCTTCCGGATAGGTCAGGATAACGGTGGCTTGGTCTTCCACTTCTTCATACTGATCCGGTTTGATGGTCTGGAAAGCCGATACAACGGAGAGGGGTTTCCGGTTGTCCATCAGCCAGGTCATCAGATTGGCTCCGTAACAGCCGAAATCCATCACGGCGCCACCACCGTTTAAGACAGGGTCTTTGATCCAGGGAATCATTTCGGGATGTGTGTTCCGTTCTACCGGACCAGTATGTCCGTCACGGAAGACTGCTTTGCGTATTTCTCCTATTTCTCCTTTCCGTATGAGTTGGGCGGCTGCCTCATGAGAACCATACCAGGTCGTTTCATAGTTGGTCAGCAGGTGTATTCTGTGTCGGGTGGCAAGCTCCGCCATCTCTTTGGCTTGTTCACTATTTGTGGCCAACGGTTTCTCAACCATGATGTGGACCTTTTTGGGGGCGAAGAACCGGACGACATCCAGATGATAATAGGTGGCGTTGAAGCAGGCAACGGCTTCGGGATGCTGTTTGTCGTAAAGCTCCTGCAGGGTGGAATATACGATTTCCATGCTGAAACCGAACCGCTTGGACATACGTTCTGCCAATTGTTTGTTTGGCTCGACAATGCCGGCTATGACGTAAGGTTTGTTTTTATCGTTTAAAACACCTCCCACATGTGAGTGGGTCAGTCCGATGATTCCTAATCTGACGGGTGTATCCTGCCCTGCCTTTGCCGATAGGACGGCGAGGCAGAGCAGGAGTATGTAAATGATCCTTTTCATATGTCGTTTTTTATAAACCGAGTGAAGGTGGAAGCGAGCTGGTAGATGAGGCCCATTCTTTGTTTGGGGTATCTCCCATGACAAACGAGAGGGTGCCCCCGTTCATGATGTCTTTGTGGAGGATGTAGCTCTTGTCGTACGGCTGGCCGTTGAGGGTAGCCGACTGGATGTAGATATTCTTATCCGATGCCCCTTTGGCTTCGATCGTGAACTTCTTGCCGTTTTCAAGTGTGATAACGCTTTCTTCGAATGACGGGCTGCCGATTACATAGTAGGGCATGCCCGGACAGACCGGATAGAAACCAACCATGCTGAAAACCAGCCAGGAGGACATCTGACCGGCATCGTCGTTGCCGGAGAGTCCGTCGGGGGTAGTGAAATACTCGCGGTTGATGATGTCATGCACCCATTTTTGTGTCTTCCAGGGTTCGCCGGCATAAGCGAAAAGATAGGCGATATGGTGTCCCGGCTCGTTGCCATGCCAGTAATAGTCTCCTTCGAAGAAGGTATCCAGGCGGTTGATGAAACGCTCTTTCCCGCCCATGTGCCGGATTAGCCCGGCTATGTCCTGGGGAGCATACCAGGTGTAATGGTAAGGAGTCCCTTCACAGATAAACGAAGTGGAGGTGAACGGATCGAACGGTTCGATCCAGGTTCCGTCGGCATGGCGTCCACGGGCATAGCCGGTTTCGGGGTCGATTACGTTCCGGTAATTTTCTGCCCGTTTGATGAGCGCTTTATAATCGTCTGTCTTGCCTAACTTCTTGGCCACCTGTGCAAGGACAAAATCGTCATAAGCATATTCCAGTGTGCGGGAGACTTGTTCGCGGCGATGGAATGCTTCCATTACTTGATCTTCTAACGGCACGTAGTTGTATTTCAGATAAGATTCCATTGCCCGGCGGCCTTTCCCGTCGCGATAGCTGCCGGAGTCCGGGTTAGCTTCGAAGGCGTTTTTGCGCATCAGCGTGTAAGCTTCTTCATAGTTGAAGCCTGGAGCGTCTTTGACGATGGCGTCTCCGATCATGGCGATACAATGGTCACCGATCATGGCAGCCGTGTAGCTGTTCCAGGACGGGAAGATGGGTAACCAGCCGCCCTGCTGTCCTTTTAATACGAGCGAATGTGCCATGTCTCCGTTGCGGGAAGGGGTAAGGATAGAAAACAGAGGGTGGACGGCACGATAGGTATCCCATTGCGAGAAGTCGCAATAGTAGGTTCCGTGGTCCATCTTCATGATCTGTCCGCCACCATCGAATTTCGGATAGGAGCCGTCCACGTCACTGAACGTGCGGGGCAGGAAATGTGTATTGTAGAGAGCCGAATAGAATTTGACCTTTTCTTCTTCGTTGTTCCCTTTTACTGCGATTTGTCCCAATGCCTGGTTCCAGGTGTCAGACGAAGCCTGCCGTACTTCGTTGAAATCCCATCCCGGGATTTCGCTGGTCAGGTTCTTGCGGGCATTGTCGATACTCGTAAAAGAAGTGGCTACCTTGACCAGTGTCTTTCCTGGCTTATCGGAAGCCAGCTTTATCCAAGCTCCGACAGCATGTTTTTGTCCTTTTGCCGATTTACGTCCGGGTGTGATCGTGGTGCTGTCCCAAACGCCATAGTCGGCAATCTCTTCATTCAGCTGGATCACGAAATGTCCGCTGAAGCCGGCTTTCTTGCCATATCCTTGGTAGATGCGGTGTACGGGGTTGTAACCGGTAATTTCTTTTTTCTCCGGATCGATTTCGACGAAGGCGATACCTTCATCACTATTGGGTTCGATCACGATATAGTGGTCGCCATCCTGTTCGAAGCTGAATTGCATGATGCCGGCACGGGAGAGTCCGGTCAGTTCGGCATGGATGCCATAGTCGTTCAAATCGACTGAATAATAGGAGGGAGTCGCTGTCTCCTGAGCGTGGTCGAAAGAGGAGGCTCGTTTGACCGGGTCTGTTTCGAGTTTATTGCTGAGTGGCATGATCGTGACACTTCCGTAGTCTTGTGTACAGGAACCGTTCATCCAGTGGCTGGCCCGGAATCCCTGGATCGCGTCCTGGAAATAATAATAGGGAGGATGGCATTTCTGTTCGGTCGCCTGTGTCTGTGCTACCCAGTTGGTCATACCGTGCGGAACACCGACTGCCGGCATGATTTGTCCGCGTTCTTCTGTCGAGTTCTTATCTTTTCCCTGTACGATGCGGATATCCGTACCGATTAGCGGGTTTACATATTTTTCAAATTTATTTTCCTGTTGGTTGCATGAGAATAAACACAACGTACTTAATAAAATTGTCCAGCTCTTCATGTTATATTATTTAGGTATGCCGTAAAGATAGAAAAAAAGAAGGAAAGTGCATCAAAACTATCCTTTGTTCCCGCGCTTGATGCGGGATCGCATTATGGCAAGCGCGAGAACAAGGGGATTTTGACACACTTTCTTTCTTTTCGGTTAATTTCGGGATTCGATTCTATAGTCGTTCTGCGTCAGTTTCGGATTGACATCGATCTGCTTTTGTGGAATCGGGCAGATAAGGTTTGTTTCATTCAGGGAGAATCCTTTACTTCTCATCACTTCGACTGCACGTCCGGTGCGGATCAAGTCGAACCAGCGATGGTTTTCGAATGCCAGTTCCACGCGGCGTTCCTGTTCTACCATCAGGGAGAATTGGGCCTTGTCGGTTGTCTGCAGGTCGACCGGGCTGGTCTCTGTCGTTTGATAACCGAAACCACGGCGACGCGTCATATTCAGATACTTGCAGGCTTCTGCCGTCTTTCCGTTCTGGTTCAGGGCTTCGGCATACATCAGGATCACATCCGCATAGCGGATCACCGGGTAGTTGTTGCTGGCATCATTGTTCTGGTAAGGAACGTCCATGAACTTGCAAACATAGCGGGATTCTACCCACTCGTTGTTCTTGCGGTTATCGTAATATCCGAGGGACATGGAGCAATCACGGCGAAGGTCGCCTTCTTCATAAGCATTGTAGATGTCCATTTCCGGGATATTATTACCGCCTGTACCGCCGACTGCCACTACATTCGTTCCTGAGTTTTCGGGTGCGAAGTTATTGGCATAGTTGGAACCTTCTCCATAGCCTCCTTTCAGAAACTGGATTTCGAAGATGCCTTCTTTGCTGTTGTGGTTAACTGGGCTGAACACATTTTTGTAACCGTCGATGTTCAGACTGCCCGGTGTGTTCTCCAACAAACTATACTGTCCGCTGTTGATGATTTCGGCTAGGATGGTTTCTGCCTCTGCATATTTGTGTAAAGTCATGTAGACGTTTGCCAATAATGCTTTAGCTGCTCCTTGAGTAGCACGTCCGTCTTCGGCTGTCGAATAGGAAACAGGGAGTCCTTGTGCCTCTTTCAGGTCGGCGATGATCTGGTTATAAACATTTTCTTTCGGTTCACGCAGGATGTCGTAAGACTCCGAGATGCTGATTTCTTTCAGCACTAATGGTACATCGCCGTAAACGCGTACCAGGTTGAAGTACATCAGGGCACGGATAAACTTGCATTCCAATTTGTACCGGTTAGCCAGTTCGGTATTGATCTCGATGCCATCGATACGTCCTAAGACTGTATTGGTACGGTTGATAACTTTGTAGGCTGCTTTCCAGAAATTGGCGATCATACTGTTCTGCGTGTCGATGTAGAACTGGTCGAATTCGTTCTGAGTGGTTACCGAACCGGAGAGCTGGTTGCGGGTATTGTCGGAGGGAATTTCTCCGAAAACATACCAGTTACCATATATGTCACCTTCCTGTAGAGAAGAGTAAGCTCCGTTTACTGCCGAGAGAATATCGTCGGCTGTTTTGTAGAAATCGTTTTCACTTAAATCCGTTTGCGGATTCTGTTCCAGGAAGTCGCTGCAGGATGAGAAGCTGAATCCCAGAAGAGCTATTGCGATCAGATTATATTTTAGTTTCATAATTTGTCTGCTATTTAAAAGGTTACGTTAATACCGAAAGTACAGGTGCGATACAGCGGGTACATACCGTAGTCGGTACCGGGAGCTGTCACGTTGTCTTCCTTGAAACTTGTTTCCGGGTTGTAGCCGCTATAACTTGTGATTGTCAGCAGGTTCTGTGTGGAAACATATACACGTGCACGTTGGATGCTGCATTTCTTGGTGAATGCTTCAGGTAGCGTATAACCGACAGTCAAGTTGTTTACACGGAGGAAAGAACCGTCTTCCACCCAGCGTGAGGAAATGGCATTGTTTTGCCCGGTCGGCTGTGAGTTGGCTCTCGGAATCCATCCGTTACCCGGGTTTGCTTCTGATTGCCAGCGTCCCATCATCTCTTTCAGTTGGTTTTGGTTACCTTCGCCCTGTGTGTAGAAACGTCTTCCCAAATGCAGAACTTCATTTCCGACGACACCCTGCAGGGAGATGCTGGCATCGAAGTTCTTGAAGGTGAAGGAGTGTGTCATACCCCAGGTAAAGTCCGGCATGTTGTTACCGATAATCGTACGGTCGTCAGCATCAATTTTCTTATCTCCGTTGACATCTTCGAACATGACGTCGCCCACTTGCGTGTCGGCCAGATGAGGATATGAATCCAGTTCTTCTTTCGTTTTGAAGATACCCAGCATCTTATATCCGTAGAAAGCACCGATCGGTTGACCTACCATTGTGACGTGGGTTGTTCCGGCACCACCGTCGCTGAAGATCGGATCTCCTGTCGGTCCTAAAGCCAATACTTTGTTGCGGTTGACAGAAATATTCCCGGTTGCATCCCAAGTAAAGTCTTTACCTCTGAACGGAGTACCACTAAGAGTGATTTCAAGACCTTTGTTACGCATTTTTCCGATATTTTGCATAGCTTTATCAAACCCAGTGATTGTCGGGATGTCGACGTTCATCAATAGATCGGTTGTCTTGCGATAGTAGAGGTCTAGAGACAAGGACAGACGGCTGTCCAAAACGGAGATTTCGAAACCGAGGTCGGTCTGGCGTGTCTTTTCCCAAGTCAGGTCTGCGTTAGAGAAGCTCTTTTGGGCTGCACCGTTTACGATGTTGCCCGTACCTGTTCCCAATACATAGTTGGCATTTTCCATGATACCGATCGCTGCATAATCGCCGATATTGTTATTACCCGTGATACCATAACTTGCACGGATCTTCATGTCCGACAACCATTTTACATCTTTCAGGAAGTCTTCCTGAGACAGGCGCCATGCTACCGATCCGGAAGGGAAGTAACCGTAACGGTTGTTTTTGCCGAAGCGGGAAGAACCGTCCGCACGAATGGATGCGGTCAGGTAATATTTGTTGTTATAACGATAGTTTACACGTGCCAGATAAGAGAGCAATGTCCAGGTTTTGCGTTCCGATTTACTGCTTTTTACTGTCGCATTATTGAGAGTCTGGATTTTGTCGTTCGGGAAATCGGAACCCGTAGCCTCGGTGTAGCGGTAGATGTTTTTCTGTGCAGTGACACCGGCAACAGCGTCAAGCTCGTGTTTGCCCCATGAACCGAAATAGGTAACAGTGTTTTCGTTTAGCCAGTTGACGACCTCAGTAGATTTTTCTGTTGCTTTTCTTTCCGTTGAAGGAAGAGGTGCCACGTTGCCGTTGTTCGGAATGTTTGCCGGACGGAAATATTCGCCTCTGTATTCGCGGATGTCTGCACCGATTGTGGATTTCAGTTTCAGGTTTTTCAACAAGGAAAGTTCAATGTAACCATTGCTGAACAGGCGGAGGTCTGTGTCGTAGTTGTGGATATGTGTCAAGGCCACAGCATTCGGTACACCGGTCAATCCGTCGCTAGCGACGGCGTACATGGACTGTGAAGCCCATGTACCATCTTCATTGTATACAGGTACTACGGGAGATGTCGCCAAAGCCGCGTTGATGACACCATCACTTGCCCAGTGGCCTTGGGTTGTCTTGTTCGCGTTCATATAGGTTGGAGCCAGATTAACACCCATTTTCAGCCAACTGTTCAGTTCGCTGTCGATTTTGGCTCTTGCCGAGAATCGTTCATAATCACTGTTGATGACGACACCTTGCTGGTTGAAATAGCCGGCAGAGAACATATATTTAGTCTTTTCGTCGCCACCTGTTACTGTCAGCTGGTAATTCTGTATGGGCGAAGTGCGGAAAATTTCGTCTTGCCAATCCGTGCCGGCACCTAAAGAGGCGATATAGGAAGCATCGTCATAAATAGCCGGATAACGATAACGGTTTCCGGACGGACGCATACTCAGCGGATCGCTGGCGGATGCTCCTGGAACCTTGTTGACGTAGTTGTTATTGAAGGCTTCACGGCTGAATTCGACAAATTCCTGTGCGTTCATCAGGTCCATCTTCTTTGTTACGTTCTGGAAACCAGCATAGATATCCAAACTTACACTGACCTTGCCGGTCTTTCCCGACTTGGTTGTGACCAATACGACACCGTTGGCTGCACGCGAACCGTAGATAGCAGCAGCCGAAGCATCTTTCAAGACTTCGATGGATTCGATATCGTTCGGGTTGATCGCATTCAAGTTTTGTTCTCCCAGCGGATAGCCGTCGACAACATACAACGGGGCGCTGGATGCTGTAATAGAACCGGATCCGCGTACACGGATTGTGGCCGCTTGTCCCGGTTGACCTCCGACCTGTTGTACCTGTACACCGGCCAGTTTTCCGGCCATCGCTTCGGTCGGATGTGACACTTTGAGGTCTTTCATCGAACTGCTACTCAATTGCGAAACGGCTCCTGTCAAGTCTTTTTTCTTCATGACACCGTAGCCGACCACTACAACTTCATCCAGCGCTTCGGAATCTTCCTGGAGAGTAATGTTAAAAGTGGTCTGATTTCCTACGCGTATTTCCTGTGGAGTAAATCCGATGTAGGAGATAACAAGGGTTGCGTTTGCGGGCACATTTTCAAGCGTGAATTTACCATCCATATCTGTAATGTTCCCGTTTGTCGTTCCTTTTACGATAATGTTGGCACCGGCTATGGGACCGAGTGCGTCTTGTACAACTCCTGTGATGGTCTTTCCGTTTTGCTGCAAACGTGTAGGAACAGCCGAGTCTGATTTTCCTCGTAGGCTCGTTGCAGGATCTGTGATGTTATTTTCACTTGCTAGAACACTGATGCTGGGCAAAAGAGAAAGCAAGCAAATTTTTGCTATTTTGTTATTTTTCATGTTCACATGATGATTTAAGTTACTACTCAATAAGTTAACTGTATGAATATTAAGAATAGCTGTGGTTATTCTCTATATAAAAAATTCTTTGACTTCATGGTCCCATTAGATAACTGATTTAAGTTTATATTTATTAAATGCTATTTATTTACAATCTCTGATTTCATTTAAGATTCCGCAAATATAGATAAAGTTATTATTAAACAAAAAAAATTAACAGTTAATCCAGGCTACTCCGAATATAACTGTTAATCTCTTTTAATTGTATTTGCTTCTGTTAGAAGCGGAAATATAATTTTCCACTGACATTATTTTCCGGTCTGTTCTTTGAATTCCGGATAATCCCGGCTTTCACCAGTGATAGTGTTGTTATACTGCTTTTTCCAAATATCCAGCGAACTGCCTTTCATTCGGTTGTTGTATACATGGTATAGCCCGTTGGCGAGCAGAGTGGCTCCAGGGATTTTCTTTTCTGGAAAATTGAACGTGATACCTGTTATTTTGACTATGTCTCGAGGGCGGTAATTATAATCCAGTTCTACGATGTCGGAAGGGGTCCAAGTGAATGTATAAACTATACTTTTGTTTCTGGTTGAAATGGATGTTTCTTGAAAAAGAAACGTAGTTCTGAGAGAACTATGGTGCTGATATTGAAAGAAAAAATATAAAAATGAAATTTTTTTTCATTTTCAACTGGGGATACGGGCTTGTGAACTGTTAGTATTATGTAAGCGTAAGTAAAAAGATGAAAAATGGATAGGGAAACATTATATAAGTTCTTTGAAGGAGCCGCTTCTTATGAAGAAGAAGTCCGGATCCGGCAATGGATGGAACATTCCCCGGAAAACAGACGCGAATTCTTGAAAGAGAGAAAGATATTCGACTCGATGTTGCTTCTTGGTGATGAAAAAACGATTGAAGAAAAGAGGCGACAAAGGTTGTGGAGTTGGAGTCCTCTCAGAGCTGAGATAATCAAGATTGCGGCAGTTGTTGCTGTAACATTGGGACTTAGCTTCTTATATCAATTTGTTTTGGATAAGAATGAAGTTGTGCCGATGCAGTCCATTTATGTTCCTACCGGACAACGGGTGAACATCACGTTGTCGGACGGTACGAATGTCTGGTTGAATGCCCGGACGAAGATCGTTTATCCGGCTGTGTTCGACAAGTCCGTACGCCAGGTAATGGTAGACGGAGAAGCCTATTTCGATGTAGCTAAAGATCAGAAAAGGCCCTTTATCGTGGAGACGGGCAAATGTAATATGGAAGTGCTGGGAACAAAATTTAATGTGGAAGGCTATTCCTCTAAAGACGATTTCGAGGTTACGTTGATGGAAGGAAGTGTACGGGTTGCCTCCCGTATCGGTATGGGAGATACATTGACATTGATGCCGGACAGTAAGGCTTGCTTGCAAAAGGATGGCCGACTGAAGGTCATTCCGGTCGACGATTACAACCCTTATCGTTGGAAAGAAGGGTTGATATGCTTCCGGAATGAATCATTCCTCTCGATCATGAGTGATCTGGAGAAACATTTCGGAGTCAGTATAGTTGTTGAGAATAAGGATATATTGAAATACTATTTCACGGGAAAGTTCAGACAAGCGGATGGCATCGATTATGCATTGAGGGTCTTGCAGAGGGATATCTGTTTCAAGTATGAACGGGGCGATGAGAATCAGATTATTTATATCAGGTAAACACAAGAAATGGAAGAGCAGAAATAAAAAACACAATAATTAGTATTAACCTTTATAAAAATAGAAGGAAACATGAAAACAGGCAGTCAATAACAGAAAAATGCCGGCAAGCGCTGGGGGGCATTTACCGGCATTCCAATCAACACAATTTTTTAAAATTCATTGTATTAACT
>DXRF01000200.1 GCA_019411205.1 Parabacteroides sp.
GGACTTACGGATCTTCTCGCGCAACATGATGCGACGGGAGACATATTGCTCGTTGTCATTCGGCATACCGAAGAATGCCAGACGGAGAATATATTCGTCCTGAGGCAACTGTGCCAGCAAGGCGTCTACCATTTCACCGAAAGTGGCCAGTCCGGTCGTATAGATATTATAATGTATTTTATCGCAATAATTCATAAAGAATTCACATATTCGGTTAATGCTTCGATATCTTTCTCTGAAACTTTCTTCTCGATGCCGTGTTTATGGACACTGAACACTTCCTTCATGGTAGCGGCACGCCCGTCAAACAAATAAGGAGCCGTACGCCACACCTCACGCAAAGTCGGAGTGTCCCAACCTTTTTCAAACTCTACATCCTCGCCTATACGGTGGTATTTCATATCCGTATAGTAGACACCGCTATGGCATTCGCCGCATTTCAGTTTTTCGAAAACCTTCTGCCCTTCCTTGGCCAAATCGGACAGCTCGCCGTTCACCAAGTAAGGACTGGGAACGGGACGAAGTGATTTCAAATAGGCATCCACACAAACGGCATCTTCTTCCGAGACTTCAAAAAACTGGATGAAGTTAAATCCCGCCCGCACGGCCCGTTCCGCATGTTCGCGGATACCGGAAATCATGTTGGGAGGAGTCACATGGCTAAAGAGCATGCTCTTGCAATTCTTGGAGTTGCCGACACCGTCGTTCATCAAATCCCAGTTCATGCCGTCTGTCCGGGCATCTCCCGGATGGCAGCCGTTACAGCTCTGCCAGTTCTGGAAGCAGTGAGAAGCATCGTTGAAGTAGCGTTCGCCTTTATTTTCAGCCGTTTCCTCGCGTCCGGGATTCAGCTCGACCGATGTCACTTCGTTGGTATTGATATCCATTATGTTTAGGACATCGGCAAAATAAGTCGGGATAATCAGCTTGTCACCGTTCAGGATCATATTGCGAGGGCCGTTTCCTTCCAGCGGGATACGTTCGCGAAGGCCGTACAAGAAAGTCAGGTCGTAGTCCAACACCGCCTTATTGGGATAGTTCAGGAATTTCTCCAGCATCGCCTTATGGTCGATCACGCTGACCTCGTGCGTTCCCGAATGGGAGATGAAGACCGACTCGTCGTTGCAGGCAATGCTCCAGATACCGGCTGCTCCCCGTTCGGGTTCATCCACGACGATGGCCCCCAGGAACTCCTGCTTCTCGACATCGATCACACTGAAAGCACTCGTGTTCATCCATCCCTGCTGCAACTGAGAAGTGGGGACGGTGAAACGACCTAAGTTGTGCGATACATATATATATTTGCCGTCGGGAGTAATACAGATTCCCCGAAGGGCGTTGCTTCCGTTTGCCAACTGGATGTCTTTCACCTTCGTGAAACCATCCATCTCGATGACGGATACACAGGCGGCCACATAATCGAGATCAGCCCGCTGTGCAGGGAGGAAGTTCGTGACGAACATATATTTGCCGTCCTTGCTGAACACGGCGGATTTCGGTTCGCGCAACACCTTCACCGTACGCATCACCTTACGGGCCACCGGATCGATTTCGGAGATCGTGGCCTGGAACTGGTTACATACATATATATGCTTCTTATCCGGACTGAACATCGGATGGCATGCTCCCGAACCGGTCGGGATAGAGGCCTCTACCCTGCCCGACTCGAGCGAGAGGATCTGTAAATGGCCTGCCGTTCCGAAGGTAGTCACATACGCCTTGTTGCCATCCACAAGGATACCTGTAGGCGCCTCGTCCATCGGGAAAGAGCGCAGCAATGTCTTACCATCAGGCGAAAAAACATCCACCCGCTTTACTCCCTTATCTGTCATTAACAACTCACCTTTGGCATTCGCCACGACATCTGTCGGGAAGAACGGTGGGTTGCCTGCTGAAGCAAAGGAGATGCAACAGCAGGCAAAACAAGCCACCAGTGAGTTTTTAAACATGTATTTTCGTGTATTCATGGTATATTATATTTTTTTTGCTTTACTATATCCCAATTCAAAAGAAATCGTCTGGGCCACTTTCCTTATACAGTCTGCCGAAGCCTGTACGACCTCTTTCGACAGCCGGTCCTTCGGGCCTGAGATCCAAATAGCCCCGCAAGGATAACCTGTATAATTAAAGATAGGCGCCCCGATGCAGATCACACCGTTCAACTCTTCCTCGTTATCCATGGCATAGCCCAATTTCCGGACTTTTTCAAGTTCTTCCAGATAGGCGTCACGTGTAGTGATAGTCCGGGCGTTGTAGCGTGTAAATTCCATGTAAGACAAATACCGGTCCCGGACTGTATTCGGCAGATAAGCCATGATCGCCTTTCCCGGAGCCGAACAATGCAAATCGAAAGGTTTCCCCGGCGAGAGGATAAAACGGAACGTATGATGTCCCTGTGCCTGCTCGATAAAGATTCCTTTCCGGTCTCCCAGCACGCCGAAACATGCCGTCTCTTTCACCTGATCGCGCAAATCACGTAAACGAGGCAAAACTGTTTCCAGTAAATTGTGTTCGTTCAGTGATCTGAATCCCAAAGTTAGTAATTTACGGGATAACTTGTATCGCTTTGTATCTTCATTATAGATCAAATAATCCAGACGGACCAACGTATTTAAAATACGGTAGGCCGTGGTCTGCGAAACATCAAGGGCTGACTTGATACCCTGAAGCGTCTCACCCTGGGTGTGAAGCGACAAGTACTCAAGTACAGCGATCCCTTTTTCGAGATTCGGAACCTTGTAGTTCTCTTCTGCTTTTTCCATATTTGGAATAACGCTTTCCATATTTGAAATATTGTTTCAGATTTGGATCAAATATAAAGGAGTGAGAAGAAATGAAGGCAGGATGTTTGTAAAAATTAGTTAAGTATGCCGTAAAACACAAAACAATTGACAATGGACAATTGCTTCGCGTTGCTATTCTCTTTAATTGTCAATTGTCAATTATTAATTTTTCCTATAGCTGATTACGGCCAATACGTTAAAGAACACGGCAAACAGGCATACGGCAATGAAGTGGCCGGTGAGGTCTGACAAGGTGCTGCCTTTCAGGTAAACCATCCGCATCACTTCGACCAAATAGCGGAGCGGATTGAAACGCGTCAGTTCCTGTGCCCAGACCGGCATACTGCTGACAGGAGTAAACATTCCGCTCAGGAGGACAAATATAATCATAAAAAAGAAAGCCGTGAACATAGCCTGTTGCTGGGTGGACGAGACAGACGAGATCGCCAGGCCGAAACCGGTAAACGCCATCAGATAGATGGCTGCAAACAGATAGATGATTCCCATATTGCCTACCGGTAGCAGTCCGTAGACCAGCCAGGCGATACAGGCACCTATCGTGAGCAGGATCAGCCCGATAATCCAGAACGGGATCAGCTTGGAGAGCAGGAACAGGGCTTTCGGGACAGGCGTCACGTTGATCTGTTCGATCGTCCCTTTCTCCTTTTCGCTCACGATGTTCAGGGCGGAAAGGAAACCTCCGATAAGCGTCAGCAGGAAAGCCATGATACCGGGAACCATATAGTTCTTATAATTCAGATGCGGGTTGAACAGGTTCGTGACACGGATTCTGTCTCCTTCGCCGGCCGATGCGGGCGAAAGACTTTTCTCCTGATTGAAATCCTGGATGATGGAAGCGAGGTAGGAACTGCCTATCCCTCCTTTCGTCCCGTTCACGGCATTGGCGGCAATCAGAAGCTCGGCCGTACCCTCCCGCTCCAACCGCTCTTCAAAGCGAGACGGGATTTCGAGGATGATATCGGCGCTATTGCTTTCGATGGAAACCAAAGCCTCGTCGTAGCGGGGCGAAACATCCGCCAGACGAAAGTAGCCGGAAGACAGGACCTTCTCTGTCAGCCTACGGGAAAGGACGGAATGGTCGTTGTCGACGATGCTCAGATTGATATTCCGCATCTCGAAATTGGCAGCAAAAGGAAGGACTATCAGTTGTATGACCGGCAACAGGAAAATGATACGGGGCAGGAAGCGGTCCCGTCTGATCTGTTTGAACTCCTTCTCCAATAAGTATTTCAGCATCCTCATTACAATCGTATTTTAAAACGTTTCACACTCAAGCCTATCAGCACGACTGCCATCAGAACCAGCACACCTACTTCCTGCAGGACGGAACCGAAGCCCAGACCTTTTATCATGATATCTTTCACGGCGATGATATACCATTTGGCCGGTACGATATTGGATATGACTTGCAGGATCTCCGGCATATTCTCGATCGGAAATACCATTCCGCTAAGCAATATGACGGGCAGCATCAGGACAACGGCACTGATCAGCATGGCGGCCTGCTGGGTGTCGGCAATCGTCGAGATCAGCAACCCCAGGCACAACGCCACCAATGCGTAGAGGACGGAAACGCCCACTAACAGCAACAGGCTGCCATTGATCGGCACATCCAGCAGGAAGTACGACAAAGCCAGGATGGTGGCTATATTCACCAGACTCAGCAACAGATAGGGAGTCGCTTTCGCCAGAATGATATAGACCGGCTTCATCGGAGAGACAAGAAGCACTTCCATCGTCCCGATCTCTTTCTCCTTCACGATCCCGACGGAGGTCATCATAGCACAGATCAGAATCAGGATCAGCCCCATGACACCGGGCACGAAGTTGTACGCCCCACGAAGCTGGGGGTTGTAGAGCAAACGTATCGCGGGGAGGATTGACAATGGCTTCGCGTCGCTATTCATTGCCAATTGTCCATTGCCTATCGTCCATTGCGACGCAGCTATTTGCTTCGCATACGCAGATAGCTGTGTTGCCTCGTTAGGATCGGTCGCGTCAGCCAGCAATTGGATGGAGGCATCGGACGAAGAGGCAAACCCTGCGGGAATAACGAGCACCATCCGGACTTTTCCCTGACGGAAAAGGGCCCGGCCTTCTTCTACGCTATCGATCATCTTATAGAGCTCGAAATACTCGCTGGCGGCAAAATGGGAAATCATCTTCTGCGTCACCTCGTCCCGGCTCTGGTCCAGGATTGCAATAGGCACACGCTTAATCTCCGTCGTAATGGCATAGCCGAAAAGGATGATCAGGACGACAGGCATCAGCAACAGGATCATCATCGTCCGTTTGTCACGGAAGATGTGGATAAATTCCTTTCTAACAAAAGCGACCAAAGGACTTTTCAATTATCAATTTTCCGTTCTCTTCGCTCTCCGTGCCAACGCATGGAAAACTTCGTTCATATTACCGGCCTTGAAAGACGATTTGAGGGCGGAAGGGCTGTCCAAAGCTTCGATCTTACCGTCTACCATGATGGAGACACGGTTGCAATACTCCGCCTCGTCCATATAGTGGGTGGTGACAAAGACCGTAATACCGCGTTCGGCAGCCTGGTAGATCAACTCCCAGAACTGGCGGCGGGTGACGGGATCGACACCTCCGGTCGGCTCGTCCAGGAAAACGATCCGGGGTTCGTGGATGATGGCGACCGAGAAGGCCAGCTTTTGCTTCCAGCCCAACGGCAGGGCATCGACCAGCGTGTTCCGCTCGCTCTCCAGGTCAAGGACCCGGAGCAGTTCGTCCGTCTTTGCTTTCAGCTGCTTCTCCGACAAGCCGTAGATACCACCGTACAGGCGGATGTTCTCCCAAACCTTGAGGTCGCCGTAGAGGGAAAACTTCTGGCTCATATAGCCGATATGCCGTTTGATCTGTTCCGTTTCCTTATAGATATCGAAACCGGCAACCTTTCCCGTCCCGGAGGTCGGTGTCGAAAGGCCACACAACATACGCATGGCAGTCGTCTTGCCGGCTCCGTTCGCTCCCAAGAAACCGAAAATCTCCCCCTCGCCTACCGCGAAGCTGATATGGTCGACGGCAGTAAAGGAACCGAAGCATTTCGTCAGTTTATCTGTTTCTATTACATTCATAATTATAAAGCCATAAAACAATCCTCTATACCGGGTTTTATCGGTTCGATTCCGATATCCGTATGCCCTTTTGCCGTCAGGAATGCTTGC
>DXRF01000201.1 GCA_019411205.1 Parabacteroides sp.
CATTCCTATCTATGCAAAAGCCTACCTGTACAATGGCTTTTATGCATTTGCGGGACCACAATTCGGTTTCTTAGCCCGTTCTAAAGCAAGCGCTTCTTATAATGGTGCTAACATTTCGGTCGATTCGAAAGATGCATTCAAAACATTTGATTTCGCACTAGGAATCGGTGTCGGCTATCAATTCGATTTAGGCTTGTTGGTCTCAATGAACTATAATATAGGATTCACCAATACCTTATCCGATGGCAACATCACACTAAATGGCAACTCCATGAATTGGGATGGGGAAAAATCCCGTAACGGCGTCCTGCAGATCAACCTCGGTTGGAGATTCTGAAATATCCGCTTGCCGGTATAAAATCCGGCAGGTATCCATTTTGAAACGGATAGGCATCGAAGAACATTCGAATGCTTATCCGTTTCTTATATAGCCCGACGTTATAAATTGCGGATTCTTATTATTGCGTCTTCCGTATTAATCCCTATCTTCGCGGCCTAAACAATAAAACAAGTACACTGCTTCATGAAAAAGTTGCTATTTATTCTCACTACAGCAAGTCTTATGTTGGGATTTAGCTCTTGTTCCCACAAAGACATCCCCGATAATGCACTGACATTGATCCCACAGCCCCAAGAAATGAAGGTCGGGACGGATCATTTCAAACTGACTCGCCGGACAGCTATCACCCTCGACACATCCAACCCTCAGCTAATGGGGATAGCTCGATACTTCAACAATAAGGTCGCCCCCGCAACAGGTTTTGAAATTCCGGTTGAGAAACACGGTAATATTGAATTTAAGCTGACCGACGATACCGCTCTCGGTGCAGAAGGATACCGCTTGCAGGTAAAACATGGCGATATCATCATCACCGCCCATCAGCCGGCCGGGATCTTCTACGGGATACAGACCTTATTGCAGATGCTTCCCCCCGAAATAAAAAGCAGCCAGAAACAAAAAGGCATCGACTGGACGATTCCCTGTGTCGACATCACCGACAAACCCCAGTTTGCCTGGCGCGGGCTTATGCTCGACGTCAGCCGCCACTGGTTCACTAAAGAGGAAGTAAAGAAATACATCGACGAACTGGCAGAATACAAAATGAATGTATTCCACTGGCACCTGACCGACGATCAAGGATGGCGCTTGGAAATAAAATCCCTGCCACGCCTGACGGAAGTTGGCGCCTGGCGTGCTCCGCGTGTCGGGCAATGGTGGCAACGCGAACCACAGCAACCGGGAGAAGAGGCGACCTACGGAGGCTTCTACACACAGGAGGATGTGAAGGAAGTGCTGGCATATGCTGCAGAACGCTACGTACGCGTCATCCCCGAAATAGACGTGCCGGGACACAGCCTGGCAGCACTCGTCGCTTATCCTGATCTGGCATGTATGAAAGCACCGTCAGCTGTCGGGGTCGGCAACAAGTTTTACGGCGAAGACGAAAACACGCTCTGTATCGGCAAAGATGCCACTTTCGAGTTTATGGACAAGGTATTGACGGAAGTAGCCGCCCTGTTTCCGGATGAATACATACACATCGGGGGCGACGAATGTTTCAAAGGTTTCT
This sequence comes from Parabacteroides sp., assembly GCA_019411205.1. GTDB lineage: Bacteria > Bacteroidota > Bacteroidia > Bacteroidales > Tannerellaceae > Parabacteroides. The sequence goes on from DXRF01000201.1 coordinate 1,572, forward strand.
GGCACAAATGCCCGCGTTGCCAAGCTCGCATGAAAGCGGAAAACCTGAAGAACGAAAACGAACTGCAGAGTTACTTTATCCACCGCATGGAAAGCATCCTGAAAGAAAAAGGGAAAAGGCTGATCGGCTGGGATGAGATTATCGACGGCGGACTGGCTCCCGATGCTACCGTTATGAGCTGGCGCGGGATGGAAGGCGGAATCAAATCGGCAAAAGCCGGTCATCACGTGATTATGACACCGGCCGAGCATTGCTACATCGACCTCTGGCAAGGAGAACCGTCTGTCGAACCGGACACCTACTCCATGTGCCGCCTGAAAGATTCCTACAGTTTCAATCCGGTTCCCGACAGCGTGCCGGCCGAAATGGTCTTAGGAGGACAAGGCAACCTCTGGGCTGAATCCGTCCCAACGTTCCGCCATGCCGAATATATGACCTGGCCACGCGGATGGGCACTTGCCGAAGTCCTTTGGACCGGACCTGCCAAAACGGATTGGGACCGGTTCTGGCCACGTGTCGAACAACATTTCGTTCGTGCTGACCAGGCACAGATCAACTATGCACGCAGCATGTACAATGCAATCGTCACCCCCTACTATACTGCAGACGGAGCATTGGAGATCAAACTGGATAGCGAACCGGGCAACCTCGACATCCATTATACATTCGACAATACGGACCCCGACAACTTCACTCCGAAATATGAAGCTCCGCTCCGGATACCCAAGGACGCGACCTGGTTACGCATTGTCACTTATCGGGACAACAAGCCGATCGGAAAAGTGATAACACTGACAGTCAAAGAACTTGAAAAGCGGGCGGCCAACACCCGTCATGTCGTCGGCAACTTGTAACACAAATGTAACATATATGTCGTAAATGCGAAACAGCATTCTCGTTTCTTTGCAAATAAAATCATAGAGTCCAAAAAGTTAGGAATGAAATCAGGAAAGATTATTGCGCTTGGCCTGCTGGCGCTGCTTCCAATTGCGATGAAGGCACAGGAAGCTTATGAAACAGAGAAGCTGAATGCTCGTGTCGATTCACTTTCGCAGGAAACAACGACCCTGGATAAAATCGTCCGGAAACTCAGCAAGTTCAAAGTATCTGCCTATATCCAGGGACAATTCCAGTACGGTCAGGAAGATGCCACCTTGAAAGTCGGCGACAAGAACGAACATGAAGACAAAGGTTTCAACCGTTTCGGCATCCGCCGCGGACGGTTGAAATTCGAATATAACGACGGTATCGGAACCGGCGCCGTACAGATCGAAGCCAACGACAAGGGCGTCAGTTTCCGCGACCTTTACATCGGTATAAAAGATCCCTGGACAAAACGCTGCCAATTGATGGCAGGTGTTTTCAACCGTCCTTTCGGTCATGAAGTCAGCTATTCGACAAGCGGATTGGAATCTCCCGAACGTGCCACCATCATCCAATACTTCTTCCCCGACGAACGCGATTTAGGAGCCATGCTGACACTCCGGGCCAAAGAGACAAGCCCGATCGGTTTTCTCCGTCTCGATGCCGGACTGTTCGCCGGTAACAGCATCAACCGGGAGACAGACAGCCGCAAAGACTTCATCGGCCGCCTGGGAGCCGAAAAGAAAATCGGCAACTGGGGAAAATGGGGCGCAGGCGCCTCCTACTACAACGGTGGAGTTTACAACCCGACGACAACCGCCTACGAACTCAGGGATAAAAAATTCATCGCAGTCGACAAAGGAGAAACCGGTACATACATGAAACGTGAGTACATCGGCCTGGACGCGCAGTTCTCATTCAAAAACAGTTGGGGAACGACAAGCTTGCGCGGTGAAGGACTCTTAGGTACTCAACCGGGTATCGCCGGCAGCAGCAAAAGCCCCAACACCGGGACACGGCCGGCCAACGAACCGGAAAACGCCTTGTTCAAGCGTCCTTTCATCGGTTATTTTTTCTATTTGGTGCACGACATCGGAACCACTCCTTTCTCTGCCGTCCTGAAATACGACGCTTATGATCCCAACACCAAGTTGAAAGGGAATGAGATCGGCGTTGAAAACAGTTTGACCTCCAAGACCGACCTCGCCCAAAGCACACTCGGCATCGGCGCCTTGTACCGTTTCAACAAACACATCCGCGTACAAGCCTACTACGAGTTCAACTTCAACGAAAAGAGCGACTTCGTAAAGGGATATGAAACGGACAGGAAAGACGACGTATTCACCCTGCGCCTGCAATATAAGTTTTAATACAAACGTAACATCTGTTTCACACGCTTGCAATACACCTGTATTTACTTTGCATACAGAAATTTAATTCAAAACAGAGGAATGAAAAAGACAATTGTTATGGCCGCAGTAGCCGCCTGTATGTTTGTATCGAATGTGTTTGCACAGAGAATTAAAGGAAGCGACACTTGCCTTCCCTTAAGCCAGACGGAAGCAGAAAACTTCATCAACAAAAATAAATCGGCAAAGATAACCGTGACGGGCGGCGGCTCCGGCGTTGGAATCTCAGCCTTGATGGAAGGGACAACCGACATCGCCATGTCTTCCCGCAAGATGAAATTCGATGAAAAAGTCAAATTGCAGGAAGCGAAGAAAAGCACCAAAGAAGTGGTGATCGCTTACGACGCACTGGCGGTAGTCGTACACCCGTCCAACAAAGTATCCAACCTGACGCGTGAACAACTGGAAGGCATTTTCACCGGAAAGATCAAGAACTGGAAAGAAGTGGGCGGCGCCGACATGAAGATCGTAGCCTACTCGCGCGAAACTTCCTCCGGAACCTACGAGTTCTTTAAGGAAAGCGTCCTGAAGAACAAAAACTATATGAACGGCATCCTCAGCATGCCCGCAACAGGAGCCATCATCCAGTCTGTCAGCCAGACGAAAGGGGCAATAGGCTATGTCGGCCTGGCTTACATCAACAAAGAAGTAAAACCGATCCATGTCTCTTACGATGCCGGCAAGACATTCACCGAGCCATCTTTCGAGAATGCAAAAAGCAAGGCATATCCGATCGTCCGTCCGTTGTTCTACTATTACGATGTAAAGAATGAAGGCAAAGTGAAACCCTTTATCGATTATATCTTATCGGCAGAAGGACAGGCAACGGTTAAACAAGTCGGTTATATCCCGGTCAAATAAGTCTAATGACAAATTCGTGTAAAGGCAGATAAATTCTGCCTTTTTTTGTTTCCCCCGCCAATTATGCACAATTATTATTTATTTGTGCAATAATATTGATCAAACCTGCACATTTTCTAGTTTATTGTGCTACCTTTGTCACATATATTTTTTATTTACATATTTTACTTACATGAAGACATTAACAATTGGGGGTCTGAAAGCCCGCATTCCAATCATCCAGGGTGGAATGGGCGTAGGAATCTCTCTCTCCGGCTTAGCCTCAGCCGTTGCAAATGAAGGTGGGATTGGCGTTATCTCCGCCGCCGGTCTCGGTCTCTTATATAAAAAACTTTCTCCCAACTACACCGAAGCCGGAAATCTGGGCCTTGCAGCCGAGATCCGGAAAGCCCGTGAAAAGGCCAAAGGCATTATCGGTGTGAACGTGATGGTCGCACTTTCAGACTTCGCCGAACTGGTAAAAACCAGTATTGCGGAAAAGGTAGACATCATTTTCAGCGGTGCCGGACTTCCTTTGGACCTGCCGTCTTTCCTGAAGAAAGACAGCGTGACGAAGCTGGTTCCTATCGTTTCCAGCGCACGTGCCGTACGCATCATCTGCGAGAAATGGAAAAACAACTACGACTACCTTCCCGATGCTGTCGTGCTGGAAGGTCCGAAAGCAGGCGGCCACTTAGGATATAAGGAGAACCAGCTGGAAGACGAGCATTTCTCACTCGAAGAACTGCTGCCTCAGGTAGTGGAAGAGGTTTCTCGCTTCGAAGAAAAATACAACAAGAGAATCCCGGTAATTGCAGCAGGAGGCATTTACACGGGTGAAGACATCAAACGCATGATGGACCTGGGAGCATCGGGCGTTCAATTAGGAACCCGTTTCGTCACCACTACCGAGTGCGACGCTTCCGAGGCTTTCAAAGAGAGCTACATCAAAGCGGAAGAAAAGGATATCGAGATCATCAAGAGTCCTGTCGGTATGCCGGGACGAGCCATCCACTGCAATTTCTTGCAGAAAGTGAAAGACGGCCTGAAGCAGCCGAAGGTTTGCCCCTTCAACTGCATCAAGACGTGCGACATCTCGCGAAGCCCCTATTGCATCGTGACGGCTTTGTATAACGCTTTCAAAGGGAACTTTGAGAACGGTTACGCCTTCGCAGGAAGCAATGCCTGGCGGACAACCCGCATCATGTCGGTAAAGGAAACGATCAGCGAGCTGATCAACGAGTGGAAACGTTCTGACCAACCGACTCTTTCCTCCCGATAAACAAAAAGTTTCAT
>DXRF01000202.1 GCA_019411205.1 Parabacteroides sp.
ATGGCACAAACATTTCCCTTGCATGACACAAGCGTTTCACCACAGGGAAACACTCGTGCCAACAGCACCGCACATTTCCTGGCACAAAAGGAAACCGGAATTCCATCTGTAGAAAGTCGGATTTTTCGCTTAAAAAACATTGTTCAAGAACATAAAAAGAACTATCAAAAAGTAAGTAAAACATTTTGCCAACCCAGGTTATTCCCTATATTTGCAAACAGAATGTCATCTTAAAAAGCAATTATATACTATGAAGACAGAAGTAATCTTATCAGCGCTGGAGGCAAAACATCCGGGTGAAAAGGAATATTTGCAAGCAGTAAAAGAAGTTCTTCTTTCAATCGAAGAAGTGTACAACCAGCATCCCGAATTCGAGAAAGCTAAAATCATCGAACGATTGGTTGAACCGGAACGTATTTTCACCTTCCGTGTGCCTTGGGTAGACGACAAAGGAGAAATACAAGTCAACTTAGGGTATCGTGTGCAATTCAACAACGCGATCGGTCCGTACAAGGGCGGCATCCGCTTCCATCCTTCTGTCAACCTGTCCATCCTGAAGTTCCTGGGATTCGAACAGACTTTCAAAAATGCTTTGACGACATTGCCAATGGGCGGCGGCAAAGGGGGATCTGACTTTGCTCCTCGCGGAAAAAGTGATGCAGAGATCATGCGTTTCTGTCAGGCATTCATCCTCGAATTATGGCGCAACCTCGGACCGGACCGCGATGTTCCGGCAGGCGATATCGGCGTAGGTGGACGTGAAGTCGGTTATATGTACGGTATGTATAAGAAACTGGCCCGCGAAAACACCGGTACATTCACAGGTAAAGGTATGGAATTCGGCGGTTCTATCCTCCGTCCCGAAGCAACCGGTTTCGGTGCTCTTTACTTCGTTCACCAGATGTTGGAAACTCACGGCATAGATATTAAAGGTAAAACTGTCGCTATCTCCGGCTTCGGAAATGTTGCCTGGGGAGCTGCCAAAAAGGCTACCGAACTGGGGGCAAAGGTCGTCACGATCTCCGGCCCGGACGGTTACATCTATGATCCGGACGGCATTTCCGGCGAAAAGATCGATTATATGCTGGAACTGCGTAACTCCGGCAATGATATCGTAGCTCCTTACGCCGAAGAATTTCCCGGCTCTACCTTCTATCTCGGAAAGAAACCCTGGGAACAGAAAGTGGACATCGCACTACCTTGTGCCACTCAGAACGAGTTGGACGCAGACGATGCACGCAAACTGATCGAGAACAACACATTATGTGTAGCCGAAGTCTCCAACATGGGATGCACAGCCGAAGCTGTCGACCTGTTCATCGAACACAAACAACTCTTTGCCCCAGGTAAGGCAGTCAATGCCGGCGGTGTCGCTACTTCCGGCCTAGAAATGACTCAGAACGCCATGCATATTTCCTGGACAGCTGCCGAAGTCGATGACAAACTGCATCAGATCATGAGCGCCATCCACCAACAATGTGTCGAACACGGAAAAGAGGATCAATATATCAACTATGTGAAAGGTGCGAACATTGCAGGCTTCATGAAAGTAGCCAAAGCAATGATGGCACAAGGTATCGTATAGATCGATATGTATCAACATACATAGAGAATGTGTCTATGAGAAGGGGGATGTCTGTGACTACAGGCATCCTTTTTTGTTTCAACGGACTTTGCCCGGATTCTTCGCAATAAAGTCCTTCCATCCGGTATATTTCTTTTCCTGTATCGGATTATTCGTCTGGAAATAATGGCAAACGGCAGCCGCCAATCCATCTGTCGCATCCAATTGCGGCAACATGGATGCCTCCGGAATATGCAGATAGCGCTGTAACATCCCGGCCACTTGTTCTTTCGCCGCATTCCCATTTCCGGTAATGGACATCTTGATCTTTAGCGGGGCATATTCAAATATAGGGATATCCCGTTCGAGTGCAGCAGCCATAGCTACTCCCTGTGCACGGCCCAGTTTCAACATACTCTGTACGTTCTTCCCGAAAAACGGAGCTTCGATGGCCAGTTCATCCGGATGATACTGGTCGATAAGTCCCAAAACCCGTTCAAAAATCTTACGGAGCCGTAAATAATGATCTTCGTATTTATTCAATTGGAGTATACCCATAGCTTCCAGTTTGGGTTTGTTCCCTTCAACCGTCAGCACTCCGTAACCCATCACAATCGTCCCTGGGTCAATGCCCAATATGACACGGTCTTTCGTCATTTCTCCCAATCTATCTCTTCCAGTAAAGTACTAAAACCGGCAATCTTATGACCGAAACGGGCAACCAGTGCCCGGTGAAGGTTATTTCCTTCGTTCTGCAACCAGAAATTCAACGTATCGACATTCTTAACATGAAATTGAACAGAGAAACTGATACCTTCTCCTTCTTCAGTCTGCATCACACGTCGCAGGCATGGCCGCTGTAGGAAACCACTCTCCACGGCTTTCGGGATATACTGTTTTTTCAGATAATCCAAACTTTCATCCAGAATATCTTTTTCTATATGGAACGTTGTATTATAAACAATCATCTTATTTTTTATAAAAATTCTATGGCAAAGATAGTGGTTATATCAGGAAAAGCCCTATATTTGCACCTGAAAATAAGTCATACGGGGCATTAGCTCATCTGGCTAGAGCGTCAGACTGGCAGTCTGAAGGTGATCGGTTCGAGTCCGATATGCTCCACAACCTTACACAAGTAACTAAAAAAGGCATTCATTTCTGAATGCCTTTTTTAGTTCTATCTATTTTATTTCTTTGCAGTTGCCAACTCCGTTTCGATCGGATCGTCATACTGTTTCTGCAATTTATGCAGTTCAGTTTTCAGACTGTCGATCAAGGCTCCATTACCCGGTTCGTTATAGATGTTATGCATTTCCATCGGATCGTTTTGCAGATCATAAAGTTCCCACACATCAATATCATTATAGAAATGGATTAATTTATAGCGGTCAGTACGGACACCATAATGACGTTTTACAGCGTGTTCCGCCGGATACTCGTAAAAATGATAATATAAAGAAGTACGCCAGTCTTTCGGCTTTTCGCCTTTCAACAAAGCCAAATAAGAATCCCCCTGTATATCTTCGGGAACAGGAACACCTGCCAATTGCAGGAAAGTTGCTGCATGGTCGATATTCTGGACCATTTCGGGTATGTCACCCTTAACACCGCCAGGAAAACGAACCAACATCGGTGTGCGGAAAGACTCCTCATACATGAAACGTTTGTCAAACCAGCCATGTTCACCCATATAGAATCCCTGGTCGGAAGTGTAGACGATAATGGTGTTCTCCAATAAACCGCTCTTCTTCATATAATCCAATACGCGACCCACATTACGGTCTATAGAGTGGATCACACGCAGATAATCGTGCATATACTGCTGGTATTTCCATTCGGCCAATGCCTTTCCCGTCAACTTCTGTTCCTTAAATTTCTTGATGATCGGATCATAATGTTTATCCCAGGCTGCTTTCTGGGCCGGAGTCATCCTATTATACAAGCCACGCCCGCTTTCCTCAAGACCGGTCGTCGTATGGATTTCATTTTCCTTATCCGCCATCTTCAAGTCATAGACGAGATCCATATCCTTGATTATGCTCATCTCCTGTTCGGATGCGGCAATACGTCCTTCATACTTGTCATAGAATGTTTCGGGAACCGGGTAAACAATATCTTCATACAAATCCAGATCGCAAGTATCCGGCATCCAAGTACGATGGGGTGCTTTGTGATGGAGCAAAAGACAGAAAGGTTTGTTTTTATCGCGCTTGTTATCCAACCAGTCCAGGGCCAGGTCCGTCGTGATGTTCGTAGCATAGCCTTCAATCTGTTTTTTCTCTCCGTTATCGATAAAATACGGATTATAATAATCTCCCTGTCCGGTCAGGATATTCCAATAATCGAAACCGGTAGGATCAGATGTCAGGTGCCACTTCCCGACAACAGCTGTCTGATAGCCGGCCTGCTGCAACAACTTCGGGAATGTCTGCTGACTGCCGTCAAAACGCTTCGTATTGTCGGTAAAACCATTCTTATGGCTGTGCTTGCCTGTCAGCAAACAAGCACGGCTGGGCCCGCTCAAAGAGTTGGCAACGAAACTGTTCGTAAACCGTACGCCTTCGTTGGCAATCCGGTCGATATTCGGAGTTTCGATAAAACGATGATCGTATGCACTGATTGTCTGATAAGAATGATCGTCGCACATGATATAGAGAATATTCATAGGTTTCTCCGGCACCTCTTTTTTGTCTTTTTGGACACAGGCAGGAAGAGCTACAGCAGCCAAACCCGTCAAAAGAAATAGTTGATTATTTTTCATGATATATTATGTTTTTTGTCTGGATTTGACAAAAGTAAACAGAGCGAACGGAATAATCACTATCCGAACTGAAAAATATATAAAAAAAGTCCCGAAACTTTATTCCGGGACTCTCCTTTACCTCTTATCTTTCTTATTTGTCGTAATACGGCAATTTGTACGGATTTCTGTATTCGTACCAGTACAGACGATGCGATTCGGCTTCCTTATCGCCATTAAAGCTCAGCGTTGCCGGGTCCCAATGAACAGGACGTCCCAATTCACGGGCAATGTTCTGCAAGCAGCAAAGCGTATTCGTGCTACAACCCACTTCAACCGGAGCAATCGGGTTCTGGCGCGAACGGACGCAATCGATAAAGTTCTGCATATGCGGAGAACTTACTTCATATTCTCCTTTCCCGACCTTCTTTTCCTCTTTCGGCAACAAGGAAGGATCGGAACATTCGATATAACCGCGAGCCACTTTCAACCAACCCTTATCACCGATAAACTTGATGCCTTGCGCCTTGGCGTTATCCTCGCGGTAAGGCTGTTCGGTCATCACGATACCATTGGCATATTTCATTGTTGCATATTTCGTACCGTTATAGCCTGCCGGAATAAACTCTACCGGACCGGATCCATCCATACCGATTGCCGCCTGTGCAATATCAAACATATGAGCACCCCAGTCAGCTGTATACCCGTTTCCGGTTTCCTGATACCAGCGCCATGCCCCCCACAACTTCTCGTTCTGTTCGGGTTCAAGAGAGATAGGAGGACAAAGATCAGGATGATAATGAATCTTCGGATCATTCAACGGTCCCATCCATTGATTGAAATTCAGATTACCGGGAACATCCATTTCCGGCAAATCCAATGGTTTGGGCGGTTCGCCGACACGGGCATATATCTTTTCGATATGACCGATCTTACCGGCACGAACCAATGCGATCGCATCCTGAAATTCCTTGCTCGAACGCTGCTGGCTACCAATCTGGAACACACGATTATTATCGCGTACGGCACGAGCAACAGCCAAACCTTCCGTAATTGTATAAGCCAACGGCTTCTGGCAATAGACATCCTTGCCACTCTGACAAGCGTGAATAGCGACCAAGGCATGCCAGTGGTCAGGTGTTGCCACTTCAATCACATCAATATCCTTGCGATCCAGCACATCTTCATAGAATTCATACATATCGCAACGGGGAGCCACATTCTGAGACTTCTGCCAAGCTTCGACACGACGTTTGAAACGTTCACGTTTCAAGGAATCCACGTCACAACAGGCAGCAACCTGCACACCCGGGCAAGTAGAGAAGCTCTTAAAGTCGGATAAACCTTGTTGTCCTAATCCGACAAACCCCAAAACAACACGATCACTCGGTGCAATACGTACACCATTTACAGCCCAGCTGGGCAGAATAGTCAAACTTGCCAATCCAAGAGCGGAAAGGCCGAGAAACTCCCGACGGGTTACCCCCTTCTTAGTGTTTTCTTTCATGGTAATTCAAAATATATTGGACTAAAAAATTATTTAGACAAATATAGAAATTAAATATAAAACCTTAATTCCGCAACACTTTGATTTAACTTTATTTATAAGTTCCTGA
>DXRF01000203.1 GCA_019411205.1 Parabacteroides sp.
GGGTATCGGCGATCAAGGTAAAGACGATGTAATCTTTAACACTCCCACTCCTTATTGGGACAGCCTGCTGGCCACTTATCCTCATTCACAGTTACAGGCAAGCGGTGAAAATGTAGGGCTGCCTGACGGACAAATGGGTAACTCTGAAGTCGGACACCTCAATATCGGGGCCGGACGTATCGTTTACCAGGACTTGGTGAAGATCAACCGTGCCTGTGCCGACAACAGCATCATGAAGAACCCTGAAATCGTTTCTGCTTTTTCTTACGCCAAGGAACACGGCAAAAACATTCATTTCATGGGGTTGACCTCCAACGGTGGTGTGCATAGTTCTTTCGACCACCTGTTCAAACTTTGCGATATCTCTAAAGAATACGGAATTGACAATACTTTCATCCACTGCTTCATGGACGGTCGCGATACAGACCCGAAGAGCGGTAAAGGATTTATCGAACAACTGACGGCCCACTGTGAACAGTCTGCCGGAAAGATCGCATCCATCGTCGGTCGTTTCTATGCAATGGACCGCGACAAACGTTGGGAACGCGTGAAAGAAGCCTACGACCTGCTGATCGAGGGTAAGGGTAAACAGGCTACCGATATGGTTCAGGCCATGCAGGAATCGTATGATGAAGGTGTGACCGACGAGTTTATCAAGCCGATCAACAATGCTACCGTAGACGGTACGATCAAAGAAGGTGATGTCGTGATCTTCTTCAACTACCGTAACGACCGTGCAAAAGAGTTGACTGTCGTGCTGACTCAGCAAGACATGCCGGAACAGGGTATGCACACGATCCCTGGTTTGCAGTTCTATTGCATGACTCCGTACGATGCTTCTTTCAAAGGTGTTCATATCCTGTTCGATAAGGAGAATGTCCAGAACACATTGGGAGAATACCTGGCTGAAAACGGGAAGACCCAGCTTCATATCGCCGAAACGGAAAAGTATGCCCATGTGACTTTCTTCTTCAACGGTGGTCGTGAAACTCCGTACAAGGCAGAAGAGCGTATCCTGGTTCCGAGCCCGAAAGTTGCCACTTATGACTTGAAGCCGGAAATGAGTGCTTACGAAGTAAAAGACAAATTGGTTGAGGCTATCAATACACAGAAGTTTGACTTCATCGTCGTGAACTATGCAAATGGTGATATGGTTGGCCACACCGGTATCTATAGTGCTATCGAAAAGGCGGTAACCGCTATCGATAACTGCGTGAAAGACACTGTTGAGGCTGCCAAAGCCAACGGTTATGAAGTAATCATCATCGCCGACCACGGTAATGCCGATCATGCACTTAACGAAGACGGTACTCCCAACACGGCTCACTCCCTGAACCCGGTTCCTTTTGTATATGTAACAGAAAACAAAAATGCAAAAGTAGAAAACGGTGTCCTGGCCGATGTTGCTCCGTCTATCCTGCACATTTTGGGCATGGCACAGCCGGCTGATATGACAGGGCATGACTTGATTAAAAACTAAAGACTTATGATTTGTGATTTATGATTTATGCATCGATGATAAATCATAAATCATGGATCATGAATTATAAATTCTTTCATTGTGATTCAAATAGACAATACTTTAGTCAGCCTCGACGTCCTTGAACGCCAGTTTTTATGTGATCTGTCTCATTGCAAAGGTATTTGCTGTGTGGAAGGTGATTCCGGTGCACCCCTGCTGGAGGAAGAGGTGGGCGAACTGGAAAAAGCCCTTCCGGTTATCTGGGACGATCTGGCGCCGAAAGCTCAGGAGATCATCAAGAAACAAGGCGTTGCCTATATTGATGAAGAGGGAGACTTGGTGACTTCTATCGTAAACGGGAAGGACTGCGTTTTTACCTGTTATGATGCAGACGGAACTTGCAAATGTGCGGTGGAGAAGGCCTATCGTGAAGGTAAACTCTCTTTCTATAAACCGGTTTCCTGCCATCTTTACCCGATACGTGTGGAAAAGTATGATACGTTTGAAGCGGTTAATTATAACCGTTGGAATATCTGCAAAGCTGCAGAGATACTGGGTAAGAAAGAAAAACTTCCGGTCTATAAGTTTTTGAAGGAGCCGCTAATCCGCCGCTTTGGAAAGGAATGGTACGAGGCTCTTGAAGAGATTGCCGGAGAGTGGGAGAAACAGAAGAACGAAGAGTAATCTAAGGCTGATATAAAAAAGCCAGGTATGCGTCATCCGTGTACCTGGCTTTTTTGTTGTTTTTTATATACCGTTCTTAACTATTGCGTATCAAGTCGGCCGATTTGCCTTCCTCGTTCAGATAGGTTTCGATATGACGTTTCTTTTTGTCTTCGAGGATCTCGTCAATAGCGATCAGGATGCCGGTCTCTTCCACTTCTCCGAACTCATGGTTGATAGCCGTGCCGAATACGCGCATCTTAGGGGAGAGACTCATGTAAGCATTGACCAATGGCGGCACATTGATACCGAACTTGCGAACTTCCTGGTTCAACACCTTATAGTTGTCCTTGAAGTTGTCATACTTGAAAAGCTCCTGCATCTTTTTAAGGTCCGTGTCTGTTTCCAAAGGACAGACCGGAGTGATCAGTTTATCCGGATCGGGAAAGTGCATGTTCAAGAAATACAGGATCATGTTGCGGGCTTCGGAATTGTAGGTGTTATACATCGTTACCTTCCCGAAGTAATACTGTAGGCTGGGATCTACCACGGAAAGAGCCCCCAGGCCATCCCAAAGATTGTCCAATACGAACAACCCCTTCGCGCTGCCACTACGGGTCGACTGGTATTCCAGCGTCACGAACGAACGGCCCAGCTCGACCGTGTACGGCAGATATTCTTTATTGAACTTATCGGAGAAATTAAACAGATGGGAAGTCGCTAAAACAGGTTTGCCGGCTTTGTCGAATTTTACATCCGAACCGCAGAGGAAGCGGTAACCACCCAAAATCTGTTCGTCTTCAGGGCTCCACACGATAAGCTGGCGGTAAGCATCGTCCATCGTATCGTATTCGTCGATATCGACCGGAAAGCCGGTCCCACCTCCATAATATCGGAAAGCGATTTCCCTGAGTCGCCCGATCTCCTGCATCACGTTGGGAGAGTCGTGGGCCGTGATAATGTATATCTCGTTGTTGGATTTGTTGGTTCTCCTCAGCTTCTTGTCCCCGGTCAGTTCAGCTTTCAGGAGAGCACGGTCAATCGGTTTGATAATGTCTTGCATATAATAAAATCAATTATTTCTTTAGATTATAGACGATCTCCTTCATCCATTCTGCCCACTCTGCCGGTTTACGGCTGCTGTCGAAGGTTTGCCAAGGAATCGGTTTCCCGAAATGGATACGGTATGTCTTGTGTTTGCTTTTAAACATCTCGTCGGGCAGGTAGATCATTTCGTAATTCATCTTTATGCCCAATGCTTTCCGCACGTTGGCGAGACGGTAGAAAAAGTTGGAGTTGCGTCCTTCGAAAAACACCGGTACGACGTCCCGCCGATATTCCACGGCCTTTTGGATAAACGACTTTTTCCATTCGGTGTCTTGTATTTTTCCGTTTTGTTTGCGTGAGCATAAACCGGCAGGAAATGTGATGATCTGGTTGTCAGAGGCGTATGCCTTTTCGATCAGTTCGGCATTCTTTTTCCCCTGTGCCCCGTGTTTGTTGATGGGGACGAAGATGGATCTCAGGTTGGACAGGTAGAGCAGCAGGTCGTTCACCAGGTAGCGGATCTTCCCGTCGAAATGCCCACCGATAATAGCCGACAGGCAAATCCCGTCCAGTCCGCCCAGTGGGTGGTTGGAAGCGAATATGTACCGCCCTTCGGCAGGAATATTCTCTTCGTTTACCAATTCCAGATTCAAGTCAAAATATCCGATCAACTCCTGCATGAACGCCACCCCGTCTTTATCGTGATACCGGCGGAGGATGTCGTTCAGCTCATCCTGATGAACAGTACGGATCAGATAGTCAACCACAAAGCCGGGAATCTTACGGGCAGCCGAAGGCGCTTTTTGCCGTAATACCTGTTTGATGTCTATCTGTGTAATACCTTCTTGTATCATTTCACGTAACTCTTACGAGAGGCAAAGATAGAGTTAATAATTAAAAGTCAATGCTTTCGGGAAAAGTTTTTAAGTGTCGGCCACAACAATTCACGTTGCACAGCTGTTCTTATTAGTTAGTACGGAACGTGCAGGATATGATGATACGCCTGTGAAGGAATGTAAGGTGTTAGTTTAAAAATAGATAGAAAGAGAATAACAACCCTTTGGTAATACATTTTTAACAGTTAAGGTGCTCTGTTTTTACCTTTTTTGTGTGAATATTAAATTAAAAGGCGCGTTATTTGTGACATTAAAACGAGAGATTTATTGATATGAGGAAGTCTACAATTTGGTTGCTTGCAGTGGTGATGGCTTTTGCCTTTGCCGGTTTGCTTTTTTTGCAGGTGAAATATGTAAGTATCATACTCAAGAAAAGTAGCGAGCAGTTCAATGAAACTGTCAAACGATCGATGCACCAAGTCTCGAAAAACCTGGAGCTCGACGAAACGGCCCGGTATCTGGAAGAAGATCTCAGCCGTGACGAGGCCAACAATTATCTATACCAGAACGAACAGAGCAGCCTCGGCAGTGGGATCGTCACTGAGAAAAAATACAGGATGCAGTTCACTAATGCCGACGGAATTGTAGAGCATATCGAGTTCCATAGCGACATCCGGACACGCAAGTTCGAACCGCTTGCTTCGCTGGGTAGCAATAAAATACCCAACAGTATCGTCAGTACGTCAAAAGATCTGCAACAAACGCTGAAGCGCCGTTACCAGTATCAAAGCGGATTGTTTAACGAAGTGATCTTGAATATCTTGCATACGGCAAATCTGAAACCGATCGAAGAAAGGATAGATTTTAAAAAGCTGAATAATTACTTAAAATCAGAATTTGTTAACAACGGATTGAACCTGCCGTTCGTTTTTGCTGTTATTAACAAAGACGGAAAGATCGTCTATCAGAACGGGGATATCCCTCCTGTATCGGATGTGATTCAACAGGTTCTATTCCCCAACGATCCTCCTTCGAAGCAGAATTACCTGAAAGTGTATTTCCCGACGAAGGGCGATTACATTTCAAGTTCTGTAACATTTATCGTTCCGTCGATCATCTTCTCGCTGATACTTTTGGTGACGTTTATCTTTACCATTTATATCGTATTCCGTCAGAAGCGACTTTCGGAAATGAAGAATGACTTTATCAACAATATGACGCACGAACTGAAGACACCGGTTTCGACCATCTCGCTTGCCGCACAGATGCTGAAGGATTCGGACATCACAAAGAGCCCCGACGTGTTCAAGCATATATCGGGTGTGATCAACGACGAGACGAAACGATTGGGCTTCCTGGTGGAAAAGGTGCTGCAAATGTCGCTGTTCGAACGCCAGAAAGCAGCCCTCAAGCTGAAGGAGGTGGATGCGAACGATTTGCTGGCAAGCGTTGCCAACACATTCGCGCTGAAAGTCGAGAAGTATGACGGTACGATCGACATTGACCTGCAGGCAGAAGATTCGGATATCTACGTGGATGAGATGCACATCACGAACGTGCTGTTCAACCTGCTGGACAACGCAGTCAAGTATCGTCGTGAAGTGCCGCTGACGTTGATGTGCCGTACGTGGAACGAGAACGGCAAGTTGTTGATATCGATCGAGGACAACGGTATCGGGATCAAGAAAGAATACCTCAAGAAAGTATTCGACCGCTTCTTCCGCGTACCGACGGGAAATGTACATGACGTGAAAGGGTTCGGGCTCGGACTTGCTTACGTCCGTAAAATAGTAGAGGACCATAAAGGTACGATCCGTGCCGAAAGTGGTTCCGGAAATGTAGGAACAAAATTTATTATTACTTTACCTCTTATAAAAAGTTAGTTATGGAAGAAAA
>DXRF01000204.1 GCA_019411205.1 Parabacteroides sp.
ATTCAATAATTTATAAATATGCAAGAAGTGATAAATATTATTCATTACAATATAAATATTATTCAAATACATATACAATTATATCATTCATCCTCGTTCCAACATGAATCAGGCAAGGAAGCTAAATGAGCCACCGAGTAACCTCCATATAAAGAAATTAAACTACTTTTGTGACAAAACACTTAAAAACTAAACAAATTATATCATGAGAAAAAACAATCTGTGGATAACAGCCCTTGCATTCGGGCTATCGTTATCGGCTTACGGGCAGGAAGGCGGTATCTCGTCCGGAATGTTGCAGGAAATCAAACAAGCTTACAAAGGAACGCCAGCCGACAAAGCCATTCACAATGCAATCAGCAACAATGACATCAACAAACTGGCAGTCAACAATGACAGCAAAAACAATTTCGACACCTACTTTTCCAACAAAGTGAACAGTAAAGGGATCACGAACCAGAAATCCTCCGGCCGTTGCTGGTTGTTTACCGGGCTGAACGTGATACGTGCGCAAGTCATCGCCAAGTATAACCTCCCGGAATTCGAACTCTCGCAGAACTACAACTTCTTCTGGGACCAGCTTGAAAAAGCAAACCTTTTCCTACAAGGAATCATTGATACACGGGAAAAGCCGATCGACGACAAAATGGTGGAATGGCTGTTCAAGAATCCGATCGGAGACGGCGGACAGTTTACCGGCATATCCGACAACCTGATGAAATACGGCATCGTTCCTTCCGGTGTCATGGTCGAAACCTATAGCAGCGACAATACCAGCCGTATGTCCAACCTGATCGGCCTGAAACTGAAAGAATACGGATTGGAACTACGCGACGCAAAAGGCTCGAAACCGGAAGCGCTGGCAAAACGCAAAACCGAAATGCTGGGCGAAATCTACCGTATGCTGGTCCTCAACCTCGGAGAACCTCCTACGAAATTCACCTGGACACGCAAAGACGCAAGCGGCAAACCAGTCGAGACAAAAGAATACACCCCGCAATCATTCTATCAGGAATTCGTGGGCGAAGATTTAAAAAACAATTATGTCATGCTGATGAACGATCCGAGCCGCGACTTCTATAAACTATATGAGATCGACTTTGACCGCCATGCCTATGACGGCAAGAACTGGACATATGTCAACCTTCCGATAGAAGATATCAAAGAGATGGCGATCGCCTCCATCAAGGACAGCACCATGATGTATTTCTCCTGCGACGTGGGCAAATTCTTCGACCGCAACCGCGGAGTGCTCGATGTCAACTATTATGACTACGGCTCGTTGATGGGCACGACTTTCGGTATGAACAAGAAACAGCGCATCCAGACATTCGCCAGCGGTTCTTCCCACGCCATGACATTGATGGCTGTAGACTTGGACGCCAACGGCCAACCTAAAAAATGGATGGTGGAAAACAGTTGGGGACCGGGTGCCAACAACGGCCATCTGATCATGACGGACGAATGGTTCAACGAATATATGTTCCGTCTGGTCGTCAACAAGAAATACATCACCGACAAAGTCCGGGAAGTATTGAAACAAACACCGACACGGTTACCGGCTTGGGACCCGATGTTTGCAGAAGAAGAGTAAAAACAATTGAGAATTGATAATCGACAATTATTTATTGCTGGCTTAAATTGTCGATTGTCAATTCTCAAATGGTAAGCGCCTTCACCTTCAGAAAGCAAGTCGAATACGAAAAGAACAGGCTATATTTAGAGGATAGCAATCATATTACTATTGCAAAACCATGCAATCTATAAACATTTGACCTTTGTCGAATACGTTTTTGACCTTAGTCGAAAGGGCTTTCGACCTTAGTCAAAAACCTTTTCGACCAAGGCCGAAAACTAAAGAAGTTAGCACAAACGACATAAAGATCCATATCATTGCATATTATACAACATCAAAGACCACTTCAGGACGAGACAGTTTGTCTGTTGTTTATATTTATGGACAACCTATAACAGGATTTTTTTAATACACAGTCAACCTATTTCAGGACGAGACAGAGTGAAGGCAAACGATTGAGGGTGAAGGCAGTTTCCACACTTGCCTTCACCCTCTTATCCATTGACAATCAAAGTATATCAAATAGCGGTGAAGCCAGAAAACGGCTCTCCGCCGAAAGGTATCATCCGATCAATCTTTTCCCCAATCCGAAGGTTGGGTACCCATTTGGAGGACAAGCGTTCCACCGGCCGCCAGATTATCGTGCGTCAGGTAGCACTTATCATACTTCTTCCCGTTGAGCGTCGCACTTTGGATATAGATATTCTCCGGACTGTTGTCACGGGCTTCGATCACAAAAGAGCCACCGGCAGCATAAGCTGGGTCCAGACGAAACTCCACCCGGTCGAATACCGGACTGGTGATCTCATAGCGGCCATCGCCCGGACATATCGGATGTATGCCGGCAGCCGCCAACACATACCAGGCCGACATCTGCCCGACATCTTCGTTTCCTACCAAGCCGGTCACTTTGTCGTGATAAGCGTTCCGGCAAATGTCGCGTGTCCATTTCTGGGTAAGCGAAGGCATCCCTAACCTGTTGAACAGGAAAGGCACATGATGGACCGGTTCATTGGCATGGTTATAATAGTCATTCCAGAGATAGTCGCCCGGTGTTTTCTCAAACATATCCGTCAGGTCGGCCAAAACCTTTTCCCGGCCTCCCATCAGGCGGATCATCCCCTCGACATCATGCGGCACGAACCATCCTTGCTGGTAAGGATTGGATTCCACGCAACCATAGCCCTCTTGCAAACGTCCTTTTTCAGGCAAAGCAGAAAAATCACCTTTCTCATTACGCGGACGGAACCATCCCGATTCGGGATCGAAGATAGTTGCATACGACAGGGCACGCTTGTCAAAATGAGCCCGGTCGCCCTCTTTCCCCAACCACTCGGCCAAACGTGCCATGCACCAATCCGTATAATCATATTCCAGCGTGCAGGATATATTGCCGGGCGTATAGCCGTCGTCATTGTTGCCAAAGCGCCGGGAGGTGTTCAGGGCATAGCGGTATGCTTTTTCCACGTCATAGTCCCGAATACCTTTCCGGTAGGCATCACACAAAACCGAAATGGCGGGATTGCCCACCATGCAGCCGGAGTAAGCATTCAAGAGCTCCCAACGTTCGAGATATTCGTTGCCGCTCTGGTCAGCTATCTCCACAAGCGAGTTGACAAGATCGTTCACCATCTGCGGGTTGATGATGGTCTGAAGAGGCATCTGACTGCGGAAGACATCCCATCCGCTAAAGATCGTCCGTTTACGGAACTTACCGGTCTGATGGATCTTTTTATCCGCCCCGGTGTACTCGCCGTTGATGTCGCTACACAGGCGCGGATCAATCAACGTATGATAAAGAGCCGTGTAGAAAATCCTCTTTTCCTCATCGGTTCCTCCCTCAATTGAGACTTTCGCCAACTCGTCATTCCAAAGACGGACACACTCGGCATGCGTCCGGTCAAAATCGAAGTCTTTCATCTCCGCCGCCAAATTCTCCTCCGCATTCTTCAAACTGGTATAAGAGATACCGCTCTTTAACAAGATTACCTCATCGGATTTGGTTTCAAAGTTGGCATAAAAACCTAAATGCTTGCCTTCAAATGCCGAAACAAGAGGATGGATGGCCGCTTGTCGGATCGCTTCGCGATAACGCTCGCTACAAACATCTTCACGTTTACGTCCCCAATCGTCCGGAATATCGGCCGACCAAACGCCATGTCCGGAAAAAGGTTTGGAAAATTGGGCATAGAAATAGACCGTATAGTCGGCCTTACCGTCACCGTTTCCCCAACCGCCTCCATCAGGCGTGCATTGCATCCAGCCCTTGATGGTATGGTCGTCCACCACTTCTATGCTTTGAAGTGTCGATGTCCCTCCCACCCGGCGGGCCAGATCGACCTGTATACGGGCCTCCTTACTTTCCGGGAAAGTGAAACGAAGCATTCCGCTATGAGGTAAAGCGGTCGCTTCCGCCTGAATCTTATAATCGGAAAGAAAAACAGAGTAATAGCCTGCCGAGGCTTTTTCGGTCGACTTGTCATACCGGGAACGATATCCTCCTTCCGGCTTGCCTTCCATGCCGGCGAATGTATGCAAATCCCCGATTGTCGGCATCACCAGGAAGTTCCCCAAATCGCCGTACCAACCAATACCGGACATTTGCGTAAATGCGAATCCTTCGATGGTCGTATGCTCATAACTATAGCCGGGACCGTTATCGCCTCCGGTAATCGTGTTGGGGCTGACCTGCACCATACCGAAAGGTGCTGTCGCCCCGGGAAACGTTTTTCCAAGTCCATGACTCGCGCCCGCCAGTTCTGTATTCGTTGAAGCTCCTACAAACGGATTTACATAAGAGGACAGAGGACGCCCGTCTGCTTCCTGCTCCACCGTATGGCAGGAAAACAAAGAAAGGGGCAAGAATAGCCCCAACAAAGAATGTCTAATATTCATTATTACCAGATTTAAAAAAGGCGGCATCAAAAGTCGTCATCCGTCATCCCCGGATCAAGTCCGCCATGACAGGACACTTTTGATGCCGCCTCGTTCTACAAAGCTTATAAAGCCAATTCCTTCAATATCCCATCCGTCGCACCCGCATTGCCTTTCACAAACTGGCCGGCACTCTCGCCGGCAGCCTTCAAGACCTCTGCATAGGTCAACAGCTCATCCATCTTGGCCACGAACTCATCTTTCGATGCGACCGAGAATCCTCCGCCCACTTTGATCAAGTCACGGGCCTCCTTGAACTTCTGGAACCGGGGACCGAACAACACCGGAATACCGTAAACCGCCGCCTCCAGCGTATTATGGATACCGGCTCCGAAACCGCCGCCGATATAGGCGATCGTCCCATACCGATAGATGGAAGACAACAAGCCGAAACTGTCCACAATCAGACAATCTTTCCCTTCAAGCAGGTTCTTGTCCTGCATCACATCGGAAAGACGGACAGACGGGCGTTTCAACAACGACTCGATATACATCAGATGTTCCCGGTGAATCTCGTGCGGAGCGATGATCAGCTTCATCTCCGGATGCTCGTTGAAATAAGGGATCAGTATCTCTTCATCCTGCGGCCAGGAACTCCCGGCGATCAGGGTCAGAGAGTTTTTCCCGACGAAACGTTCTACTTCAGGCAACTCACGTGCCTGATTACGCACGTCCAACACACGGTCGAAGCGGGTATCGCCGTAGACCGTCACGTTACGGATGCCATATTGTTCAAGCAGTTCCTTCGAACGATTGTCCTGCACGAACAGATGCGTAAAGCAGTACAGCATCTTTCGGTAAGGAGCTCCGAACCATTGAAAAAACAACTGGTCGGGACGGAAGATCGCCGAAATGATATAGACTGGAACTCCCCGCTTCTTCAACTCTTTCAGATAGTTTCCCCAAAACTCATACTTGATGAAAACAGCCACAGCTGGATTCGCCAGATTCAGGAACTTCTTTACCCGATAAGGCGTATCGAAAGGCAGATAACAAATGACATCCGCCCCGTTATAGTTTTTCCGCACTTCATAGCCTGAGGGAGAAAAGAAAGTAAGCAATATCTTATATCCCGGATATTGCGCCTTGATCTTTTCGATCATGGGACGCCCCTGTTCAAACTCCCCTAACGAAGAAGCATGAAACCAGATATACTTCGCATTCCGGTCTATCTTCTCACGCAAAATGCTATTCGTCTTCCACTGGCCGAAGCGCATCAGGCGTGCCTTCCGGTGGAAAGGAGAAATCAGAGCGACAATGAAGGCGTAAAAATGTATGAGTAAGCTGTACATGGTAAAACAATTTATGATTTATGATTTATGATTTATCATCGATGCATAAATCATAAATCATAAATCTGAAATCATAATTTCTCTAT
>DXRF01000205.1:0-2187 GCA_019411205.1 Parabacteroides sp.
GCCCTATTCCTTGCTTTGCTTATCATGGTGGAAATCTTCGACCTGAACGAATATCTTGCCCAGTTCTTAGGATTGTTTATCTATGGTGCAGTCAACTATATGATGAACAAGAAAATCACATTTCAATTGACAATGGACAATTGAAATGTGACAATTTCGGCAAGCGGTATTTTTTGATTGTCAATTGCTCAGTGCGCCCGTTCACGAAACTCTGATGGTGTCACGCCCTCTTTCTTTTTAAAAAAAGTAGAGAACTGTCCGGCATTCTCGAATTTGAGGCTGTAGGCTATTTCGGAGATATTCATACTGCTGCTGGTAAGCAGTTCCTTTGCTTTCAGAAGTTTTTGCTGCAATTGGTACTGGGCGGGCGATACGCCTGTATATTCTTTGAACATACGGCGAAACCAGGAATAACCGAGTCCCAGGCGGGAGGCTATTTCTTCTGGAGTCAGCGGGTTTTCTACTTGTTCTTTCATCAAGATGCGGGCTTCGTTGATCTTATCCACAACATAGGTATTCGTGAAAGAATTGTTCCTTCTTTTATAATAGACTGTACCCAATATATGGAGGACGATACTCGAAATCATCTCCTGATAGCCCGTTTTTTCCTGAGAGGCGAATTTCAGTATGTCTTCATATAGCCCGACGATCGTCGCGCTGAGTCCGATGTGTTGTAATGGTTCCTCGCGGGTAAAAAAGCGTTTCTCCACACGCCGGTCGATGTGGACACCGCGGAAGCCTACCCAGTATTCGTCCCAGCCTGTCTCGCTGTCGGGGTAGTAACTGTGCCATTCTCCAGGAAAAAGCAGGATCATCGTACCTGCGTTTATTTTTTGCATCTTACAGGACTGTGAGGAGAAGTAACCGCTTCCCTTCGTTATATAGACCAGTTGGTATTCGTTCAGGACTCGTCCGGTCTGTGGTTTGAAGTTATATTTGTCCGGATGCTTCGAAAGAGGATAGTTCCCTTTCGGGGAAATAAACTGGTAGCCGACGGTTGTGACGACAATTCCCCACTCTTCATCTATCGCACTTATCGTCAGATATCTTAATTGATCACTTAGTCGTTTCTCCATCTCCTCTGTCAGATTTGAAAGGTTTAAAATCATTTTCAAAAGCAAAGATAGTAATTTACCGTTTACTTTTGCAATCATAAAACAAACAACTTTGTTGTACCATGAAGAAATATAACTTCTTAGCCTTTGATATAGGAGCGACCAGCGGACGTGCCGTACTAGGCACTTTGGTTGGTGACAAATTTGAAATGCAGGAACTCCACCGCTTCCCGAATGCGATCATGGAGTTGCATGGGAAATATTACTGGAACATATACCGGTTATATGATGCTTTGAAAGAAAGCCTTGTAATTTGTGCACGCCGGAACGTGGTCCCGGACTCTATCGGGATCGATACTTGGGGAGTTGATTTTGGGTATCTGGCGAAAGACGATACGTTGTTGGGGCTGCCGCGTGCATATCGCGATCCTTATACGGACGGTGCGCCGGAAGAGTATTTCCAGCGGATTCCCCGGTCGGAAGTCTATCGACTCACCGGCATACAGATCATGAACTTCAATAGTGTTTTCCAGTTGTACCGGGCCGGACAGGAAGGTTTCGGGCCGTTGAAGGCTGCCGAAGAGATACTTTTTATGCCCGACCTGCTTTCTTTCCTGTTGACAGGCAAAAAGGTTTGCGAATATACGGATGCTTCCACTTCCGGACTGCTGAATCCGGTGACGAAGGAATTCGAAGCGTCCTTATTGGAAGCGGCAGGGGTAACTCCCTCCATCATGCGCCCGGTAGTGATGCCGGGAACTTTTGTCGGAAAACTGACCGATGCGCTTGCACAGGAAACGGGGATCGGTAAAGTGCCGGTTGTAGCGGTTGCCGGTCATGACACTGCTTCAGCCGTTGCCGCCGTTCCGGCCGCAGACCGGGAGTTTGCCTATCTTAGCAGCGGCACATGGAGCCTTATGGGGATCGAGACGGAAGAACCGATTATCTCGGAAGAATCTTTCCTGCATAACTTCACGAATGAAGGCGGTATAGACGGGACGACTCGTTTCCTGAAAAATATCACAGGGATGTGGTTACTCGAACAGTGCCGGAAAGAGTGGGAGAAAGCCGGACGCGATTATTCCTATCCGGCGATCGTCGAGATGGCGGAACGGGCGACGCCTGTACGTTG
>DXRF01000205.1:2197-5864 GCA_019411205.1 Parabacteroides sp.
TTGTAAATCCTGATGATCCGCGTTTTGCCAATCCGCCGAGCATGACGGAGGCGATTGTGGCCTATTGCCGCGAGACGGGGCAGCCTGAACCTGTCGAGGATGACGAGTTTATCCGCTGTATTTTTGAAAGCCTGGCATTCCGGTATAAGGAGGTACTGGCATTGTTATCTGAAATAGCTCCTTTCCCGATTCGCAAATTGCATGTGATCGGAGGAGGATCGATGAATAATCTTCTCAATCAATTTACGGCAAATGTAATTAACATGCCGGTTGTGGCAGGGCCTTCGGAGGCGACGGCAATTGGTAACTGTATGGTGCAGGCGAGGGCGGCAGGATTGGTTGCCGACCGTTGGGAGATGCGCCGCTTGATCAACTCTTTCCTTTCGCCGGCTATCTTTCTGCCGGAAGGTAGCGGCGAATGGGAAGAGGCTTTTAAGAAATATAAATTTGTAACCTCAAAAAAATAAGACCATGACAAAAGAAAACATTATCAGACAAGCGTATGAGGCCGCTGCTGAACGCTATGCAGCTGTCGGTGTAGATGTAAAAGAGGCAATGGACAGATTGCAGAAAATCTCTCTCTCCATGCATTGTTGGCAGGCGGACGATGTGAGCGGTTTCGAAAACCAGGGCGGTTCGTTGACGGGTGGAATCCAGGTGACGGGAAACTACCCGGGGCGTGCACGCACGATCGACGAAGTTCGTGCCGATGTCTTGAAAGCGGCTTCGCTGATTGCTGGTAAACATCGCTTGAACCTGCATGAAATATATGGTGACTTCCAGGGCAAGAAGGTCGACCGTGATGAAGTGGAACCTGCTCATTTCGAAAGTTGGATGCAGTGGGCGAAAGAAAACGGGATGAAGCTGGATTTCAACAGCACTTCTTTCTCGCATCCGAAGAGCGGCGACCTGACGTTGTCGAATCCGGACGACGCGATCCGCAATTTCTGGATCGAACATACAAAACGCTGCCGCTGGATCAGTGAGGAGATGGGTAAATATCAGGATGATCCCTGTATCATGAACCTTTGGATTCATGACGGCAGCAAGGAGGTTCCCGCCAGCCGTCTTAAATATCGTCAGATACTGGAACAGTCGCTCGATGAAATTTTTGCAACCGAGTATAAGAATATGAAGGATTGTATCGAAGCAAAACTGTTCGGTATTGGTTTGGAAAGTTATACGGTCGGTTCTTATGATTTCTATTTAGGCTATGGTGCGAAGAAGAATAAGATCGTGACGCTCGACACGGGACATTTCCATCTGACGGAAAGTATTGCCGACAAGGTTTCAGCTTTGCTTCTTTTTACGCCGGAGATTATGTTGCACGTGAGTCGTCCGATTCGTTGGGATAGCGACCATGTAGTGATCTTGAGTGACGACCTGTTCGATCTGGCGCGCGAAATAATCCGTTGCAAGGCTTTGGACCGTGTGCATATTGGCCTGGACTATTTTGATGCGACGATTAACCGTATCGGAGCGTACGTGATCGGTTGCCGTGCAACACAGAAGGCCTTTATGCAAGCTCTTCTCGAACCGTCCGCGACTTTGCAGCAATATGAAGCCGAAGGCAAATATTTCCAGCGCTTAGCTTTGCAGGAGGAAATGAAGAGCCTTCCGTGGACAGCCGTTTGGGATATGTTTTGCTTGCAAAACGACGTTCCGGTAGGTGAGGATTATATTGCCGAGATAGAAAAATATGAAGCGGAAGTAACAAGTAAACGATAATGGAAATAATCATTGGGTTAATCATAATTGCAATCGGCAGCTTCGGACAGAGTAGTTCCTACGTCCCGATCAATAAGGTCAAGAGTTGGAGTTGGGAAAGTTTCTGGCTGGTGCAGGGCATTTTTGCCTGGCTCATCTTCCCGTTCTTGGGAGCGCAGCTTGCCATTCCCGACGGGAGCAGCCTCTCTGAACTGTGGAGTGCCGGCGGGGCTGCAGGGGCCGTTATCTACGGAATCCTGTGGGGGATCGGCGGCTTGACCTTCGGATTGAGCATGCGTTATTTGGGAGTTGCGCTTGGCCAAAGTATCGCGCTTGGAACATGTGCTGGTTTCGGAACGCTTTTCCCGGCCGTATTTGGCGGGACGGACTTGTTTCACGGCGACGGACTGGTCCTGTTGATCGGTGTGTGTATCACGCTTGCCGGTATCGCCGTGATTGGGTATGCCGGAAGTCTTCGTGCCTGTAATATGACCGAGGAGGAAAAGAAAGCGGCTGTAAAGGATTTTGCGTTGACGAAAGGCTTGCTTGTCGCTCTTTTGGCAGGTGTGATGAGCGCCTGTTTCAATTTGGGCTTGGAATCCGGTGCTCCGATCCTTGAGAAGGCGAAACAGTCTGGCGCAAGCGAGCTGTTCGCACTGAACCCGGTGATCCTGTTAGTGACGATCGGGGGCTTTATCACGAATGCCTCTTATTGTTTCTTCCAGAATGTAAGAAACAAGACGGGGAAAGATTATTTTTCTGTATCGGGTGGTACTTTGCTGAATAATGTTTTATTTTGTGCGCTGGCAGGTGTTTTGTGGTATTCGCAATTCTTTGGGTTGGGAATGGGAAAGAGCTATTTTGCCGATTCTCCGGTGATGTTGGCTTTTTCATGGAGTATCCTAATGTCGCTGAATGTGATCTTCAGTAATGTGTGGGGGATTATCTTGAAAGAGTGGAAGGGGGTGAGCCGGCAGACGATCGTCGTTTTGGTCTGCGGCATGTGTCTCCTGATATTCTCGCTTTTGCTGCCTAATTTGATTTAAGGAAGAGATAAAGTATCCTTCTATAAAAGATATATAAGTGAAATGAAAACAATCAGAAACAATGAAAAATTGATGGCCGAGATCGGCCGTATCGCCGAAGTGGCCGGTTATCTTTGGACAAAAGGATGGGCGGAACGTAACGGTGGTAACATTTCCGTAAATCTGACCGACCTGATGAACGATGTCGAAAAAGCGCTTCCCGCATTAGGACCGGCTATTCCTTTACAGGAAGCGATGACCGCTCTTGCCGGACATATTTTTTATGTCACCGGTACCGGAAAGCGGATGCGTTATGTGGCACAGGACCCGTTTGCCAACGGATCCTTGATCCGTATCGCCGGAGATGGCAAAAGTTATGATATTATTGCCGAACAATTGATTTTACCGACTTCCGAGTTACCTTCACATCTGATGATGCATAATTATCTGCGTGGTCTGGGACGTGATAATAAAGTTGTTCTGCATACGCACCCGACCGATCTGATCGGTATGACACATTGCAAACCATTTCTGGATTCGGACGTTATCACCCGCACGTTGTGGAGCATGATTCCCGAATGTCGTATCATTGTTCCGAAAGGTGTCGGTATTGTTCCTTATGAAATACCAGGTACGCTGGATTTGGCACGTGCCACCATTAAACAATTGGAAAAACATGATGTCGTATTCTGGGAAAAGCATGGTATTTTGGCAGTCGGTGAAGACCTGATTGAATGCTTTGACGCGATCGACACTTTGAGTAAGTCTGCCCAAATCTATATCAGTGCACGCATGGCCGGGTATGAACCCACTGGCATGACAGACAAACAGTTGGATGATTTGGTCCCGGCGTTCGGACTTTGAAATTTATGATTTATGAATTATGTATCGACGATATATAATTCATAAATCATAAAATAAATACTATCTATCAT
>DXRF01000206.1 GCA_019411205.1 Parabacteroides sp.
GACGACAGGAACTCCACAAGACATGGCTTCGATGATAACCAACCCAAAACCTTCGAATATGGAAGACAATATAAAAAGGGAACTTTCGGCGAGTTTTAAAGAAACATCATTCGTGTAGCCCTTTAAAAAGATATTATTTTGTAGTCCCAATGATATAATTCGCTGATTTAAGGTTTTATATTCTTCTCCTGCACCCCATATCTCAAGTAACCAGTCAGAGTGTTTATCAGTTACAATCTTCCATACATTGATTAGTGACTTATAATTTTTGGGGTAAGACAAGCGTCCAATTGTTATTGCTTTTTTTTCTTCCAGTTCGGCCAATATGTGATTGTTCGTAAATGATATAGGATTAGGAATCACTGAAACATGAGGTTGATCATCCCAATTGTCCTTTTTGTCTTCTTGCGTTAAAACTACGATATGGTCATATCCTTTTATTTTATAATGATAATCGTAAAAGTCTCCGATACAGGCCACTATCTGCTCGAAGGTTGAGCGTGCATGAAGCTGTCGATAGTTTCTTGTGAAATGTAGCTCTCTTATTTTTATCCAATTTCCTGTAATGGTCGGAATCATATTCTTTTCCGATTGTCCAGCTGAAATAATGATGTCCGGGTTAATCTTATGGAGTGCTTGTGCCAGTTTTTTTTTATGTTTATGCCGTTTGATAAATATTCCCTTCAGAATATTCCACTTTGATTTCCAGTCATCTAGGTAATAGTTTACATCTAAATCTATCAAATGGACTTTGGGAGATAGGGGATGTACTAATATACCGTTCTTATTGTCCGTTACCAGTATGTATACTTCATTTCCAGGAACTTCGGCTAAAGCATTGGCTTTGACAATGGTAACCCGTTGGATGCCTCCTAAGTAGCGGATGCTATTCAGGCAATATGCTATTTTCATCGTAGGATAATTTTTTTTATTATCATTAGCAGGAGAGTAACCCCTGTTGTAAAATGCCACTTCGCAAAACAGAAGAAGATCTTCCAATGTAATGGCATATATTGAATTTTTAGTGAACTGATGGCTTTTTTACAAATAGGACGTTGCAAAAGAGTATCAATGCGGTTGAAAATATCTTGGAATGATGACTGTGCAAACAATTCGTTGAGTCCTAAACCGATAATTCCTAAAGATACCCGATTGTGAAAGGCTTCTTGAAATTCATTACCGACTTGTTGTGTTGCCAATAAATTTTTTATTTCCTGATAGAGGTTGTCCCATTGTTGGGGAAGCCTTGGATTATGTCGTGAGGTAAATGAACAGCTTTCCTTGCGATAGTGATACAGGGCGTTGGGTATGTAAACAGCCCGCCCAATGTGAGCCATATATCCTATGTTGAATAATACATCTTCTGCAGAACCGATATTTTTTGTATCAATAAATCTGACTGGAACTGGATGGTCTATATAGGTTCTTCGGTAAAGTTTTGCCCATATAGTACCCCATGCATCCATTGTGTCGGGTGAATTTAATTCTTCATTGATAGGACCTACCATGCGGCGGTGTAGTTGACTGATATTGTTTGCATCCCATGTCTGTAGGGATGTGATGTAATATTTGGGCAAGGAATGTCCTTCGTATTCTCGATTGTAGGTCCACATCACGACATCTGCCTGATGTGCATGAACCGTTTCTAATGTGATTTGGCAAGTACTTATATCTATCCAGTCATCGCTGTCCACAAACATCACCCATTCTCCACGGGCATTCTCCAAGCCTTTGTTGCGAGCGTCTGATAGTCCTTGGTTCTCCTGATGGATAACAAGTATCCGGCTGTCCCTTTCCGCGTATGCTTTCAGGATATCCAGTGAATTATCCGTCGATCCGTCATTCACACAAATAATCTCAATGTCCCGATAAGTCTGGTTTACTAACGAATCCAGGCATTGGGGCAGGTAAGGAGCTGCATTATAAACCGGTACGATGATACTGATCATGATAATTTTCGTGTTTTATATCGTATATATCCATACCAGACCATTCCCGGAAACAAAGCAAAGAAGGTCAGCCATTTGCGTGGTGATTCCGATAGGAAATGGGGATTCCGTGCCAACAAGCTGTCTGCCACATAGTGCATCGCTTCGATGAAACGTCGTTGCGAAGTCGGAGCCAGTTGCATGGAACTTTTGCGGATGAAAGCAAAGCCTTGTGGATTATGTATATATTGGCGGTACATGTTCAAACTTGATCCGTCGGGGCGGTATTTTACGTTTACCAACACTTCGTTCAAGGCCAGTAAAGGGTAATCCTGATCTATCAATTGGTATTTATAGCCGAGTGATACATATTTCTCTCCTTCAAAGATAGGATATTCGGGATATTGTTTGATGATATCCGTGCAATACACCAGTTTTTTGTCTCCCCGTCCGCCTTGTGCATAGAATCCGCCTAAAGTAGTCCGCCTGCATTCGGAAGGAAAAGGCGTACCAATTAAATTTCCTTGGAAATCGGCATCCAGTCCGATGATTCCTGCTACTTCTTTTGAACCGTGTGCGTTCCAGAATGTGATAATCTTCTCCACTGCATCATCGGGCATATAATCGTCCGAGTCGATGCAAGTGTTCAGCTCTGTGTCGATCAACCGGTAAGCCGTATTATGTGCACCGTGCATTCCTTGGTTCTCCTGATAATGGTAGCGGATGTCTATCTTCCTCTCTGCTATCCATTTTTCCACCCATTCAAGGGTATCGTCGGTTGAACCGTCATCCACAATCAGCCAGACGAAATCTTTGCAGGTCTGCCGTAACAGGGCTTCGTAACCTAAATGCAGGGTATAGGCACGGTTATATGTCGGCGTGAAGATGGTCAGCGTCTTTTTGTTTGTTTCTATCTTGTTTTGTCCCATTGTCTTAAGTAATAATTCTGTAGCCATTTGGCATTTTGCGCAATGTCGTAACCGGCATCGGCTATTTGTTGGTAATAGCCAGTGCGTCGGTTTGCCATACAACGCACTCTCTCTATTTCGTGTGCCCATTGTCGGGGGGCTGTTTCCAATGAAAGAAAAGAGACTAGGTCGGTCAAAGCCGTTTCGTGAGGAATGCGGTCGGACACAACGCAGGGCAGGCCGGCACATTGCGCCTCAACCATGGAAACAGAAAGGCCTTCCATGAAAGAGGGAAATAAAAACAGGTCCATTGCTTGCAACAGGCGGTTTACATCCGGGCGTTCCCCCAACAAATGTACTTGGTCTGTCAAACGGAACTGTTGTATCTTTTTTTGAATGACTTTTTGCAATTTTCCCGTACCAACCAGTAGCAGGTGTGCTGTAGAATTAAGCTCCTGCACATATTTATGAAATACCTCTAAGAGAAACTCGTGATTTTTCTGCCGGTTGAAACGTCCAACATGTCCCACGACCGTGGCATCTTCGGGCAAGTGAAGTTCTTGACGAACTTCCAGCCGCACCACTTCATCAAACCTGTATAGGAGCGTGTCAATGGCATTGCGTTGCAAAATCGCTTTTTTCCCCAATTCGTTTCCCAACAACCATCGGGCGGCTTCTTTCCCACAGGTGAACCCTTGGGTCAAGTAAGGGCGCATGGCATGCTTGAAATAGGTGCGGAAGAGCCATTTGGTATCGAATAAAGCATGTGCGTTGTGTGCATGCGCAATAATTACCGGCACCGCTCGTCGTGCTGCTTCCCGATAAATGAAATATCCCGATTCCGAACAATGCCCATGGATAATCCGATACTCCGGATGTTGATCGAAAAAGTCGGAAATTTGTTTCCTGTATGTACCGAAGGTGAATGGATGGAGGGGGATCATACGGTAGATCTTGCCACCCATTGTCTTTATTTCATCATCGTACACACCCTGTTCTTGCCGGTGTACCATGAAATCGAACTGAACCCGGTTGCGGTCTATGTGACGGTAGTAGTTCATGACCATCGTCTCAGCACCTCCCCGGTTCATGATGGTGAAAAGCATCAATATTCTGACTGGTCCTTCCATTGTAACATTTATTTCATTCGATTTCCTGTCAGCCGATGCATCCACTGGCTGAGTTTGTTTATCCATTGGCTTCGTTTGATCCATGTCTGGCTATACCAATGGATAGAATACGTATTTTCAGTACGGTGTAACTGCCCGTCGATGTAATCATACGGACAGAAATAATCCGTAGGATAGAGAGTTATGTCTCCGAGCTGCTGAAGACTGCCGTCCTTTCTGAATCCGTAAGCCTTTTCCAGTTTGTGAGTCAGCTCCTCCACGTTGGTGGTCTGATCTGGTTTCCCATCCGGGGTGATGAAACAGCGATGATCGTATGATTTTAAGAATTCAATGAAGAAAGAGTGAGAGGGTTCTGCTCCTATCAGGTTCGTCCCTATCCATTGAGTTCCTTCGAATCCTAAAAAGGCCCTGTTCGTTAGTAACCTATCCAAGGGACGTACCAACTCTACATCCGTGTCCATATAGATACCTCCTTCGTGTACTAATGCCCACAAACGTGCCACATCGCTCACAAAGGCCCATTTCTGGGCAGCGTATGCCTTTTCGCAATAGCGGTTCAGACGGATGTCGAAATTACTTTCGTTCCACTCCTTAATTTCGTAACCGGGACAATGTTTTTGCCAGCTCGTTATCATGCGGAGTACTTCGGCAGGCTTTTCCTTGCCGCCAAACCAACAATAGTGTATTGTTCTCGGGATCATGTGTTTCCTCTTTTTATCCTTCTATTGCTGAATAAATTTTATCGACTTCTTTTTCGTTCCCATAATGGCGGATTCGTAGTTGTTCCTTGATGGCTTCTTGTTGTTGTTTGTCGGCAATGAACTGTGCCAATCCTTCTGCCGCTCCTTCCGCATTGTTTGGGATGATAATGCCGTCCACTCCTTCTTCCAGTTGGCTGGAAGAGGTTGGGAAACGGGTAATGGCTACCGATTTCCCCAATATCTGCGCTTCACGCACCGTTACCGCTTTGCCTTCGTAACGGGAGGGTTGCACATAGATGTCACATGCCTTGATGTAAGGGTAAGGGTTTATTTGCTTGCCAACCAACACGAAATGTTTTTCCATTCCTGTTTCCGCAATCGCTTTCCGTATTAACAGTTCATCTCCGCCATACCCTACGACATACCAACAAACGTCAATGCTCTGTTGCACTAATTGACGGCAGATGTACACTGCCCGGTCGATGGCTTTAGGATAAGAGAACCGCCCTACGGTACAGAGCAGAATAGGATGTTCTGTTTGTCCTTCTCGTCCTTCGAATGCTTGTAGGAAAGAAGTGTCGAAGGGCAGTTCCGCTTGTTCACGTATAAAAGTTTCGGACAGGATATTTTCCATCACCATCAATTTGCATTTTAATGAAGGAAATTTTGAAAGGAAACCTTTGGAAACTGATTCGGAAATGGAGATGATACGGTCGAAAGCTTCCCATACCGGCAATTCCCGTCGGGTATTGATGCCAATGAAGGAATAGTCGGTATGAATCCATGCCCATTTTTGCTGTGCCTTTACCTTGTCGCGCACAATGTTGTGCGGTGTAAGGAAACTGATGGCCAAGTCATACGTCCAGTTTTCGTTGATGGAGGGCAGGAATGGAGTAGTACAGTTTGCCACATATTGAAAAATAGCCTGACTTTCTTTCGCCTTCGTCCGTTTCCTGTAACGCCAATCCAAAAGGTGTGCAGTGATGCGCCCGGCAGCAATATCCCAATACCCTTCGCAGATAATCTCCCGGATAGGGCGGGTGAGGGTGGTATACTTCTTTACTTCGGGCAGAAGATTCACTTCCTTGGGAATGAGGCTCATAAATTCCCCACTATGTCGGTAGACAAACAGATCCACTTGGCAACGCGAATAGTCTAGGGT
>DXRF01000207.1 GCA_019411205.1 Parabacteroides sp.
TTTTTCACACTTTGGATGCTACCTTTCCAAAATGAAATGGCCTTTTCATTTTGATAGGCTTGCTTCACAAGGACAAATGAGTTATGTTTTGCAAAACCATTCCCAATTGAAACGGACACCTAAAATTCTTTTCCAAAATGAAAAGGCCATCATAACCTATTAGATCATAAACAGCTAATAATCAAAGCAAAATAATATTTGGTACGAATTTTGCTTTTTCATATTCATAATTGAATCAAGCATGAAATTATTTATCGTATCAAATAGGTTACCTGTCAAGGTCACACACTCCTCCGGAGGAAAGTTCTGCTTTTCACGGAGCGAAGGAGGACTTGCCACAGGTTTGAAGTCGTTGGAAATCGATTGTGAAAAACATTGGATCGGATGGCCCGGCGTATGCGTGGAGGAAAAGATGGAAAAGGAGGATATTTGCAATCAACTGGAGAAAGAGCAATATCATCCCGTCTTCTTGTCCGATGAGCAATACGAAAACTACTACGAAGGCTATAGTAACAGCACCCTGTGGCCGCTTTGCCACTACTTTTTTGCCTATACGTTATATAAAAAGGACTTTTGGAAATCCTATCGGGAGGTCAACGCTCTCTTTTGCGAAGAGGTGGTACGAATTGTCGGTCCGGACGACTGGGTCTGGGTACAGGATTACCAGCTGATGCTATTGCCGGGCATGCTCCGTGAGAAATGTCCGAGTTTACATATCGGCTATTTCCACCATATTCCGTTTCCTTCCTACGAGCTTTTCCGGATTCTGCCCGAACGGGTGGAAATCCTAAACGGGTTGCTGGGCGCTGACTTTATCGCTTTCCACATCCACGATTATATGCGTCACTTCATCAGCGCAGCGGAACGGGTCCTGCACGTGAACTTCAATTTGGACGAGGTTCAGATAAACAACCGTGTAAGTCGTGTGGATGCGTTGCCGATGGGTATCAACTATGAACAATATCATCGAGTGATCGATAACGAAAAAGTACGTTCTGCCGTCGAGAAAACACAGTTTCTCTTCGGAGAACACAAATTGATCCTGTCTGTAGACCGGTTGGACTATAGCAAAGGCATCCTACATCGCCTTTATGGCTTCGCCTCTTTCCTGAAAAAACATCCGGAATATCATGGTAAAGTAACGCTGGCGATGGTTATCGTCCCTTCCCGAGACCATGTGGGTAGTTATGCCGAATTGAAGACAAAGATAGACGAAGAGATCGGTTCCATCAACGGGACCTACTCGACAATAGACTGGACGCCGGTCTGCTATTTCTATCACGGCTTCTCTTTCGAAGAGTTGATGGCGATGTATCATGTAGCCGATATCGCATTGGTCACCCCTTTGCGTGACGGCATGAATCTGGTGGCAAAAGAGTATGTCGCCGCCAAACAAGGCAATCCAGGGGTACTCATTTTAAGTGAAATGGCTGGTGCTTCGGTTGAATTGTCGGATGCTTTGCTGATTAATCCGAACGACACGGACCAGATCGAGCAAGCCATTTACCGAGCATTAAACATGCCTTTGGAGGAACAAAAAGAGAGACTTAGACGAATGCAAGCCATCTTATCGGTCCAGACCGTCAACAAATGGGCGGCCGATTTCATGAAAGAATGGCGACAGACCACCGAGAAAAACCAACGGTTACAAAAGAAAAAGATTTCCACACAGGACCGGAACGAAATTAAAAAATTATATGATCAAGCAAGAAAACGCTTGATTTTGCTGGATTACGACGGAACATTGGCTGCATTCAAAAATCATCCGGAAGATGCCGTTCCGACACCAGCATTACGAAACCTGTTGCAACGTTTTTGTTCCGACCCTCGCAACCATGTTGCCATCAATAGTGGGCGAGACCATTATACATTGGAGAAATGGTTGGGAGATCTTCCTCTGTCTTTTGCCGCCGAACATGGTGCATTTTACAAGGAAAACGGCGCATGGCATAAAAACATAAACAATCAGGAATGGGATCTGGAACTATTGTCTGTTCTGAATTTGTTTGTCAGCAAAACCCCGCATTCCCACCTTGAGGCAAAAGAAACGGTTCTTGCCTGGCATTACAGAGAATCGGATGCCTGGTTAGGGGAGCTGAGGGCCCAACAACTAACAAAGGCTATCATGCCTGTCTGCCTAAAAAATGGATTACAAATCATGCAGGGCAACAAAGTCGTGGAAATAAAATCACCGGAGTACACAAAAGGTTCGGAAGTAAACCGCCTGTTATTGACTTCCCGCTACGATTTCATACTGGCAATGGGCGATGACACGACTGACGAAGATATGTTCCGGGCTCTTCCCGTATCGGCCATAACGGTCAAAGTCGGGAGTGTATCTGAAAAAGCCAAATACAATCTATCCACACAAGAAGAGGTTTTACCCTTCTTGGAAGAGCTACAGAGTGAAAACGTTCGTTACGAAACGACTTCTAAAAGTATAAAAGAACAACTGAAAGCCACCGTCGATTTTATCAAAGGATGGTGGACTACTAAAAAATAAATGTCCATGAACAAGTTAAATTACGGAGTAATAGGAAATTGCTGCACAGCAGCTTTGGTTTCGGATAAAGGCAGCATAGATTGGTTATGCTTCCCCAACTTCGACTCCCCTTCCATTTTTGCGGCATTGCTCGACCGGGAGAAAGGAGGATGTTTCGGTTTCGAGGTTTCTCCGGATTATCGGATATCGCAATCGTATGTGCCCCATACCAATATCCTTTCAACCAATTTTGTATCGGACGAGAATGAATTTGCCGTCGTGGATTTCATGCCTTGCTACCACCTAAGCGATACGAGCAATTGCTACCGTCCGGCAGAAATCTACCGATATATCCATTGGATTAAAGGAGCGCCCAGCTTCAAAATCCGTTACACACCGGCTCCGGACTATGCCCGTGGAAAGACGATCTTCAACACGACCCCTGAATATATAGAAACCTATTCCACTTCCAATAGCAAAGACCGGCAATATCTGTATGCCTCCTTACCCTTAGAAGACATCAGGAAAGGGAAAGAAATCGTATTGACAAAAGACGAGTTCCTGCTCCTTTCATATAACGAAAAGGTAATCCCCATTGACATCGAACGAGAGAAGTTGGAGTATTGCCGGACATTGGTTTATTGGCTCAACTGGACCGACCGGACCAAAAAGTTTTCCGCCTACAACGATATCATCGAGCGAAGCCTCCTTGTATTGAAGCTAATGTCATTCTACAACGGAGCCGTATTGGCGGCCATCACCACCAGCCTGCCGGAAACGGTCGGGGAAGTCCGCAACTGGGACTACCGTTTCTGCTGGCTACGCGACGCCTCAATGTCGATCGAGACACTCTTCCAGATCGGGCATGTGGATGCCGCGAGGCGGTTCATGCGGTTTGTCCAGTCCACATTCGTCTCACAGCACGATACCTACCAGATCATGTACGGCATCCGGGGAGAAAGAAAATTGACAGAAGTCATTCTCGATCACCTTTCCGGATACAAGAACTCTCAGCCCGTTCGGATCGGTAACGACGCATACCATCAACTCCAAAACGACTCGTTCGGCTACCTGATGGACTTGATTTATCAATACTACCACTTGATGCCGGGAACATTAGACGAAGTGGAAGATATGTGGGAGATGGTTAAAAGCATCCTGACAAACGTAACGGACAATTGGCGGAAACCAGACAAAGGCATCTGGGAAATCCGGGGCGAAGGCCAGCATTTCGTATCCTCCAAAGTGATGTGCTGGGTCGCCTTGGACAGGGGAGCCCGCATCGCGAAACTACTGAACAAACCTACCTACCGGAAACGTTGGTCGGATGAGGCATCTCTCATCAAGGCCGATGTCATAAGAAATGGATGGAAAGAGGAGAAGCAGAGTTTTTCGCAAGCCTACGGCAATTCCGACCTCGATGCCTCCCTCCTGTTGATGGAGCCGTACGGTTTTATCGAACCGACCGACATACGCTACCGGAAAACAGTACAGGCGATCAGGAAAGAGCTGATGTATAAAGGATTGATGTATCGCTATAAGTCGCACGACGACTTCGGACTGCCTTCCTCTTCCTTCACGATCTGTACCTTCTGGCTGATCCGCGCCCTTTACGTCATCGGCGAAAAGGAAGAGGCACGCACGTTGTTTGAAGAGATGCTCCATTATTCGAATCATTTGGGACTCTTTAGCGAAGACATCAATTTCGAGACGAAGGAACAATTGGGCAATTTCCCTCAAGCCTATTCCCATCTGGCTCTAGTCAACACTGCCCTCCTGTTCTCAGAAGAAGATAAACGGTTGTTTTTTAAATAACCCAACCCCTTCTGGCCTCTCTTTCATTTTGAGTGACCAGCACCGACACACCATGACGATGTTAAACCATCACAGCCCGTATTCCTCGATCTTCCGATAGAGGGTAGTCAAGCCGATGCCTAACAGACGGGAGGTTTCCGTCTTGTTGCCATTGGTATATTTCAATACCTTTTGGATGTGCATTTTTTCGACACCGCTAAGGTCGAAGCCGGAATAGCTGCCGTCGGTATTGGCTTGGGGATTCTGCATGGTGAGTGGCAGAGTGTCAGCCGTCAAGGTGTCGCCGTCGGAGATAATAAGGCTACGCTCTACGACATTGCGCAGTTCGCGGACATTCCCTTTCCAGGGATACTGTTTCAGGATGCGGATATAGTCCGGCGAGATCGTACGGATGGTCTTCCCCATCTTGGAAGACAGTGCAGAGACAAACGCCTCCACATGCAGAGGGATATCATCCACCCGTTCGCGGAGCGGCGGCAGATGAATCTGGAAAACGGAAAGCCTGTAAAACAGGTCTTCGCGAAAATGACCATCGGCAATTTCTTTTGCCAGATCACGGTTGGTAGCAGCTATCACACGCACATTGACTTTGATAGGCTTCGTGTCACCAATCTTAAGGAATTCGCCGGTTTCGAGGATACGGAGTAGCTTAGCCTGAAGGTCGAATGCCATCTCGCCGATCTCATCAAGGAAGATCGTACCGTTGTCAGCTTCTTCGA
Organism: Parabacteroides sp.; assembly: GCA_019411205.1. GTDB lineage: Bacteria > Bacteroidota > Bacteroidia > Bacteroidales > Tannerellaceae > Parabacteroides. The sequence goes on from DXRF01000207.1 coordinate 5,017, forward strand.
ACAGGCCTTTCGTCTCTTTGAGTGCACCGGTGAAAGCTCCCGCCTTATGGCCGAACATCTCACTTTCCAACAGGTCGCGGCTGAAAGAGGAACAGTTGATGGCAACAAAAGCTTTATCGCTGCGGGAACTATGTTGGTGGATGGACTGTGCAAACACTTCCTTGCCGGTCCCGGTCTCACCGGTGAGCAGAACAGGAACATCCGTAGCGGCAACTTTGCGTGCCAGAGAGATAGCTTCCTGTATGGCAGGCGAACGGCCGATAACAGTGGCAAAAGAATACTGTTTGCCGACAGCCGTCCCGGTAACTTTCTGCTGGTGGTAGGCAGCGGTCGCCTTTTCCATCGCCTTTGCAATCAGGGGGAGGATTTTATTGTTGTCGTCACCTTTGGTGATATAGTCGAACGCACCGTTCTTAATGGCCTGCACGCCATCAGGGATATTACCGTGGGCCGTAAGCAAAATCACTTCCGAAAGAGGGCGTAGGCGTTTCAGCTCGGTGACAAGCTCCACTCCGCTCCCATCTGGCAGGCAGACATCACAGAGTACCACTTCGGGACTGTTCTGTTCGAGCTGCTTGATGCCCGCTTTGCAATTGGCGGCTTGGAATACTTCATAACCTTCCAATCCGATAATACGGGACAGGAGGTTTAAAATTTGCTTCTCATCGTCGATAATCAATACTTTTCCCATCTTCTTATTCTGCTATGAGGAAGCAAATATAACATATTATTCAGAGGTGTCTATTATTTCTTCCACTTTCATACGAACTTAATTAT
>DXRF01000208.1:0-3652 GCA_019411205.1 Parabacteroides sp.
TCTTTTCCATTTGTTACTTCTTTTGAGTGTAACGATATTTTAGGACTAGACATTACATAAATAAAAAAAGTTGCGCTATATTACTATAACGCAACTTCCTACTCAAATATTATTTCTTATGCTCTTCTATCCACTTCCGTGCGTTCACGAAGCCTTCGATCCACGGAGTGACTTCGTCACTGTTGCGTCGGTCTTCAGGATAGTAACCGCATTGCCATGGGAACATCGCACGTTCCAAGTGAGGCATCATTGCCAGGTGGCGTCCGTCGTGCGAGCAGACACCGGCAACCGACCAAGGCGAACCGTTCGGGTTGGCAGGATAGCCTTCGTAGTTGTATTTAAGTGCGATATGGTATTCTTTTTCTTCATACGGGAAAGAGAACTTGCCTTCGCCGTGAGCCACCCAGATTCCTAATTTGGAACCGCTTAACGAACCGAACATGACAGAATGGTTTTTCGGGATCTCGACCGAGATGAAGTTCGATTCGAACTTGTGCGAATCATTGTGCAACATCTTATGTTTCTTTTCATGTTCCGGATAAACGACTCCCAACTCGGCCATCAGCTGGCAACCGTTACAGATACCCAGACTCAATGTGTCGGGACGTGCATAGAAGTTATCCAGCGCTTTCTTGGCTTTCTCGTTGAATAAGAAACCGCCGGCCCATCCTTTGGCAGAGCCTAAAACGTCGGAGTTGGAGAAACCGCCGCAGAATACGATCATGTTTACATCTTCCAGTGTTTCGCGTCCGGAGGCCAAATCGGTCATGTGAACATCTTTCACATCGAAACCTGCCAGATACAGTGCATAAGACGTTTCACGTTCGCACTGGCAACCCTTTTCACGGATTACAGCGGCACGGATTCCGCTCTTTCCTTTGCGATCGGCAGTCAGGCCGTAAGAAGACAACTTGCCGGTGAAGCTCTTCGGATACTTGAATTCCAGCGGCTGCATCTTGTAGTTCTCGAAACGGTTGCCTGCGCATACGCTACCGCTCTGTTTGATGTCCAGTTTGTAGGACGATTCGTACCATACGTCGCGCATGTAGTCGATGCCGAAGTGGTACTGGATGCCTTCTTTGGAAACCAGAATGTGACGTTCGGAAGTCGGCTTGGCGATAACGGCAAAACCTACGCCTGCATCTTCCATCAGCTTTTCGAATGCTTTCTTGTCTTTCACCTGAACCAGGATACCCGGGTTTTCGGCAAACAGAATCTTGACAATGTCCTGTTCCGACAATTTGTCGAGGTTCACTTCCAGACCGCCTTCCACGTTGGCGAAACACATTTCGAGCAATGCCGTGATCATACCACCGGCTGAGATGTCGTGTCCGGCGAGAACCAGACCTTTTTCGATGGCATCCTGCACGGCGTTGAATGCGTCGGCAAAATATTCGCTGTCTTTTACCGTCGGGACTTCGTTGCCCAATTTGTTCAGAACCTGTGCAAGAGCGGAACCGCCCAACTTCATCGTGTCGAACGAGAAGTCTATATAATAAATGTAAGAATTCTTTTCGTGAGCCAATACCGGAGAAACGATTTTGCGGATGTCGCTGACTTCTGCACCGGCGGAAATAATCACCGTACCCGGAGCAATCACCTTGTCGTCGCCGTATTTCTGCGTCATGGACAGAGAGTCTTTACCGGTCGGGATATTGATACCCAGTGCACAAGCAAAATCGGAAGCAGCCTGAACAGCCTTGTACAGGCGGGCATCTTCGCCTTCGTTGCGGCACGGCCACATCCAGTTGGCACTCAAAGATACGCCCGACAACTTATCGGACAACGGAGCGAAAACGATGTTTGTCAATGATTCGGCAATCGCCATGACAGAACCGGCTGCCGGGTCGATCATCGCCACCTGCGGAGCGTGGCCGATAGAGGTTGCGATACCTGCTTTTCCGCGGTAATCCAAAGCTACTGCACCCAAGTCGCTCAACGGTAACTGCAATTCGCCCTGGCACTGCTGGCGTGCGACCTTGCCTGTCACCGAACGGTCTACCTTGTTGGTCAACCAGTCCTTACATGCAACGGCTTCCAACTGAAGCACGTTTTCCAGATAGTGATGCAGTTCGGATTCTTTATAAACGACCGGAGCGTATGTCTCTTCGACCGTACGATCCTTCATGATCGTTCTTGGCGGTTTACCGAACATATATTCCAGCTTGATGTCGATCGGCTTCACGCCGTCGGCCTGTTCGAAGACGAACTTCATGTCGTTGGTCGTTTCACCCACCACATACATCGGTGAACGTTCGCGGTCGGCAATGCGCTGTACGCGGGCTACATCTTCTTCCTTCATCAACAAGCCCATACGTTCCTGGCTTTCGTTTCCTACGATTTCCTTGGCGGAGAGTGTCGGGTCGCCGACAGGCAACTGGCTCATGTCGATGTGTCCGCCGGTCGCTTCCACCAATTCGGAAAGGCAGTTCAGGTGACCGCCTGCACCGTGGTCGTGGATGGAGATAATCGGGTTGTTGTCTGATTCGGCAATCGCACGGATTACGTTGGAAACACGTTTCTGCATTTCCGGGTTGGCACGCTGTACGGCGTTCAGCTCGATACCGCTGGTATATTGGCCCGTGTTAACGGAAGAGACAGCACCGCCACCCATACCGATGCGGTAGTTGTCGCCCCCTAACAGGACTACTTTCTCGCCCGGTGCGGGATCGCCCTTCAAGGCATCACGCATATTGGCATAACCGACACCGCCGGCCAGCATGATCACTTTGTCGTAAGCATATTTCTTCTTGTTCTCTTCGTGTTCGAATGTCAGAACCGAACCGCAGATCAGCGGCTGTCCGAACTTGTTACCGAAATCGGATGCACCGTTGGAGGCCTTGATCAGGATTTGTTCCGGAGTCTGATACAGCCAAGGGCGCGGATCGAGGATCTTTTCCCATTCACGTGCACCTTCCGTACGCGGATAAGATGTCATGTAAACGGCTGTTCCGGCAATCGGCAGGGATGATTTTCCACCGCCCAGACGGTCACGGATTTCACCTCCCGATCCGGTAGCCGCACCGTTGAACGGTTCGACCGTTGTCGGGAAGTTATGGGTTTCAGCTTTCAGAGAGATAACCGATTTGATTTCTTTTACTTCATAGAAATCAGGTTTGTCGCCGCTTGCCGGAGCAAACTGTTCGATCACCGGACCTTCGTTGAAAGCCACATTATCTTTATAGGCGGAAACCAATTTGTTCGGATTTTCCGCTGATGTTTTCTTGATCAGGTTAAAGAGAGAACTTTCTTTCTCTTCTCCGTCGATAATAAATGTACCGCCGAAGATTTTGTGACGGCAGTGCTCCGAGTTCACCTGTGCAAAACCATACACTTCGCTGTCGGTCAGCCGGCGTTCCAGCTTCTGGCTTACTTCGTTGAGGTAGGCTACTTCTTCATCGCTCAATGCCAGTCCTTCCTGTTTGTTGTAGGCTTCGATATCCTCGATATAAACAATCGGGTCCGGTTGTTTGCTGATCGTGAAGATGTCCTGGTTCAGACCGTTATAGATACGCTGCAACATCGGGTCATGTTCTGCTTCGCCGGAAGAAACGGGGAAGTATTCCTCGATGCGTGATATGCCGGTGAGCCCCATGTTCTGGGTGATTTCCACGGCATTCGTACCTGTCTCTTATACACATCTGACGCTGCC
>DXRF01000208.1:3662-5768 GCA_019411205.1 Parabacteroides sp.
TCCACGGGGTGATCATTTCCCGGCGTGGACCAACATACCAGCCTTCCAATGTTTCAGCCTGCAGGGGTTTTGCCTCGCTAAAAGCCCAAACTAATTTTTCTACATCTTCAGGTGAGAAAGCGTGTGCAGCCTCCACAGCTAACACCGTCTTTGTTGGAGATTGAAAGAATAGAATCATATCGTCGATTTATTAATGGTATTCCGTTCATACGGGGGATAATAAAGGCTACCCCCTCGCTTACAAAGTGCAAAGATAGTGCTTACTAACCGAATTTCCCCCAAATCTGTTGAAGAAAATAAATTTGTTCCAACAAAGGCCTTTTTCGGTTAAAAACGGAGCCCCGCAGATGGTGCCCGATAGGGAAACTGGCGGGACTTGCACTAAATGTCAAAAACTAATGACCGGACGAACTGCCGATCAGACAGATCAGTATGGCAAGAATATCGAGGCGAACCAAGTGGTTGCGTATCTCGCTTAATGCTTTGGAGATATGTTTTTCTACCGTCTTTTCGCTGACTCCTAATTGGGCGGCTATTTCTTTGTTCTTCAGGTTCCTTTCGCGGCTCAGTTTATAGACTGTCCGACATTGGGGAGGAAGGGTGTCGACAAACTGGTTGATCTCTTCGGTGATCTCTTTTAGCAGGAGCGTGTCATGTTGGTTGTAGCTGAGGATTTCCCGGTTGATCAGTTCGTCTATCGTCTCAGCACCTTCGATGCGTTTTTGCATCAGGGCTGAATTCAGGTAATTGATGGAACGGTTGTAAACGGCACGATAAAGGTAGGGTTTGATCGGATCGTCGAAGTCGATACTTTCTTTCTTTTCCCAAAGCGACATGAAGACATCTTGGGTGATGTCTTCGGCGGTCTGCCAGTTGCCCACGAAACGGTAAGCGTAGGTTGTCAGCGTCTTGAAATAGATATCGAACAACTCTCGGAACAGCGACAGGTCGTTTGTTCTGGTGTATGGTTTTTTCAGACTGTTTTCTTCCGTTTTATTCATAGTATCCTGTCTGTTTCTGAATAATTTTTAGCAAAAATAGGAATTTTTTTTAATTAAAAGGTAGGGATATTCCCTTTTGTTTTGTGATAGGTAGTAAAGAATGTAATCAGGGATGAACGATATAATACTAAAATATTTACAGGGAAATGCTTCAGAGAAGGAGAAGGAAATACTTCTTGCCTGGTTGAGAGCCGGGGAGGAGAATAAAAAAACTTTTTCCGAAATAAGAGACCGGTGGTTGGAAACCCACAACCCTCTGGATAATCCAGAGTATGCAAAACGGGCTTTTGACCGTTTTGCATTACTGGTAGAAGTATCAATGAATAAACAAAAACGTCTACGACTTTCTTCTTTCTATAAAGCTGCCGCATCTGTTGCTATTTTGTTTATCTGTTTGTTTGGTGGATATGTCACAGGGAGCAAACAGATAATAGATTCTTTACCTTCTGAACCGATCGTGGTGAACCGTGTCATTGTGGGAAAAGACAGCAAGGGGTCTGTGACCTTGTCGGATGGGACGACTGTTTGGCTGAATGCCGGCAGTGTGCTGGTTTATCCGGAACATTTCTCTGAAGGCAAACGTTTTGTGAAGTTGGAAGGAGAAGGTTATTTCGAAGTCGTACGGAATGAAAAGGCCCCTTTCTTTGTGGAAACGGAAGGGATGGTCGTGAACGTGTTGGGAACTCATTTTAATGTCAGGAATTACGAGAATAAAGAAATACTCGAAACGACTTTGCTTTCGGGTAAGGTGGAAGTGCTGTTGCCTGGTATGAGCAGCGGGATCATCTTGAAGCCGAATCAACGGCTCTCCTGCAACAGACAGGATGGAACCTATGACTTGGCGGAGGTAGATGCCACCGATTATATTATCTGGATCGGTGACAAGCTGGTCTGCACGAATGAAGAGCTGTCGACCGTCCTGCATCGGATGAAGCACTGGTACAATATGGATATAGAATGCAGGAAAGGAGTCCCGCTCGATCATCGCCTGTCGTTAACCATCCGGAAGGAATCGCCGGAAGAAATATTGAAGTTGTTGACCTTGATCTGCCCGATCCGCTATACGGTCGAGAGAGATAAGATAATAATCAGTCCTAAATAATAA
>DXRF01000209.1 GCA_019411205.1 Parabacteroides sp.
GGACCGACCAGCCTCTTCTTCTTCAAGACGACAGTAGAACCGCATATCGGCCAGGTCTCTTATTTTAAAGTGATATCAGGTAAAGTAAAAGAAGGTGATGACTTGCTGAATGCCGATCGGGGTTCGAAGGAGCGTATCGCACAGTTGTTCTCTGTTGCCGGACAAACCCGTAACGCCGTGACCGAAATGGTGGCCGGAGATATAGGCGCTACCGTTAAGCTGAAAGACGTTCGTCGTGGTAATACATTGAATGGTAAGGGATGCGATTATCGTTTCGACTTTATCAAATATCCGGACCCGAAATATCGCCGTGCCGTGAAACCGGTTAATGAGGCAGACGCCGAAAAGATGATGGAAATCTTGATGCGTATGCGCGAAGAAGATCCGACATGGGTGATCGAACAGTCTAAAGAATTGAAACAGACGATTGTTTCCGGCCAGGGAGAATTCCATCTTCGCACATTGAAATGGAGAATTGAGAACAATGATAAATTGCCGATCGAATTCTACGAACCGAAGATCCCGTATCGTGAAACGATCACGAAAGCTGCTCGTGCAGACTATCGCCATAAGAAGCAGTCGGGTGGTGCAGGACAGTTCGGTGAAGTTCATTTGATTGTCGAACCGTATTACGAAGGTATGCCGGCTCCGGATACCTATCGTTTTGGCGGACAGGAATATAAAATCAGCGTACGTGATACGCAGACTATAGATTTGGACTGGGGTGGAAAGCTGGTGTTTGTTAACAGTATCGTTGGTGGAGCCATCGATGCCCGTTTCCTGCCGGCTATTCTGAAAGGTATTATGGCTCGTATGGAGCAGGGGCCGTTGACTGGTTCGTATGCCCGTGACGTGCGCATCATCGTCTATGACGGAAAGATGCACCCGGTAGACAGTAATGAAATTTCTTTCATGCTGGCAGGCCGTAATGCTTTCAGTACCGCTTTTAAAGAAGCCGGTCCTAAGATCCTGGAACCTGTTTATGATGTAGAAGTGTCGGTTCCGGCTGATTATCTGGGCGACGTGATGAGTGACTTGCAGGGACGTCGCGCCATTATTATGGGTATGAATAGTGAAAAAGGCTACGAAAAGCTGTTAGCTAAAGTGCCTTTGAAAGAGATGTCTTCGTACTCGACATCTTTGAGTTCCATCACAGGTGGACGTGCTTCATTTACCATGAAGTTCGCCAGCTATGAATTGGTTCCCTCGGATGTCCAGGACAAGCTGTTAAAAGCTTACGAGGCAACTCAGGCAGAAGATTGATTTGGATTTTCTATAAATTGTATGAAGGCTGCCCCTGTGAAGGAGTGGCCTTCATTGTTTTTTCATATGGCTGTTGCAATGCCGTAATATGAAGTACGTTTTTTTGTATCGTGTTAATAGGAACAACATGAAACTAAGAAAGTATTATCCAACCATTGTCCTGTCGGACATTCATTTGGGTTCCGAACATATTCATTATCTGAATTCCGGCGATTGGGTGGAAAGCCTTACGGCTCTTGTCGAAAATGAACAAGGTGAATGGAATATTGTTTCTTATGATAGGGAAGGATACACAGCGGATGAGATGCTACCTTCCTGTTTACACTGTGCCGAAGTGATATGAAAATATTGTTTATCATACAAGGTGAAGGCCGGGGACATCTGACTCAGGCTCTTTCTCTCCGTCAGAAGTTGACGGATGAAGGTCATCAGGTAGTTGGCGTCTTGGTTGGCAAAAGCCCTGCCCGCCGTCTTCCTGATTTCTTTAATAAGAAGATCGAAGCGCCTGTCTATCCGTTTGAAAGTCCCAACTTCCTGCCTTCCGCCAAGAATAAACAGGCTAACCTGGTTAAAAGCATAGCTTATAATGTTTTCCGGTTGCACAAATATATGTCGAGTATCCGGTATATCAACCGGATGATAAAGGAGACAGGAGCAGATGTGGTCATAAACTTTTATGAGCTGTTGACTGGACTTACTTACCTGTTTTGCCGGCCGAAAGCTGTCATGGTCTGCATTGCGCACCAGTACTTATTCCTGCATCCGGACTTTACTTTTCCGAAAGAAAATCGTCTGTCGCTTGCTTCCCTGAAGTTCTTTACCCGCATTACGGCTATCGGGGCTGCTAAGAAGTTGGCGTTATCTTTCCGTAGGATGCGGGAGGTTCCGGCCGATGGGATCGTGGTGGTTCCTCCTCTTTTGCGTAAGGAAGTTTTAGAAATGACACCGACCAAAGGGGATTATCTGCATGGCTATTTATTGAATAGTGGATTCAGCGAAGAGATATGTTCCTGGCATAAGGTACATCCGAGTGTCGAACTGCATATCTTCTGGGATAAAAAAGAGGTGCTTCCTGAAGTGAAAGTGGATTCCCGCCTTTCTTTCCATCAATTGAATGATACACTGTTTGTCCGTTATATGGCAGGAGCGAAGGCGTATGCCACGACTGCCGGGTTCGAGTCTGTTTGTGAAGCGATGTATCTGGGTAAACCTGTTCTGATGGTTCCGACGCATATCGAACAAGCTTGCAATGCTTTTGATGCCGTTCATGCCGGGGCCGGTGTTATTGCGGATCGGTTCGATCTGGATGTTTTGTTGCAACTGTCACAAACACATCAGCCTGATCCGGCTTTTTCTCATTGGGTGAAACAGGCGGATTGGTTGATCCTGCGTGAGTTCCGTCCGGACTTATTGATGGAGGAAACACCTGCTTCCTTATGGCATCGCTTGTCTACCCGTTGGATATACCGGTTGGGAAAATCGTTATCGATTTGATGGTGGTTTATTGATTCACGATTGGGCAGATTTGAAACATAAATGATGATTTATCAGTAAGCACAGTTTTGTCTGTTGACTCACCGATAAATCATCATTTAAAGGTTCAAATATTCTTATATACTATTTCAACGCCTGCTCGATATCTGCAATGATGTCGTCTGCATTTTCGATGCCGACAGACAAGCGGATCAGGTCGGGAGCGACGCCTGCTTCAATCAGTTGTTCGTCCGTCAGCTGGCGGTGCGTATGGCTGGCTGGGTGGAGGACACAGGTACGGGCGTCCGCTACGTGGGTCACGATGCAGATCATCTTCAGGTTATCCATGAAGCGGATCGCATCTTCGCGGGAACCTTTCAGGCCGAAAGCGATTACGCCGCAAGTCCCGTTCGGCATATATTTCTGGGCCAGTTCGTAATATTTATTACTCTTTAAGCCGGGGAAGTTCACCCAGGCGACCTGTTCGTTTGCTTCAAGCCATTCGGCAATCTGCTGGGCGTTCTTGCAATGTTGCGGCATACGCAGGTGCAGGGTTTCAAGCCCTAAATTCAAGAGGAAGGCGTTCATCGGAGCCTGGATAGAACCCAAGTCGCGCATCAACTGTGCCGTAGCTTTTGTCATATAAGCCATCTTGCCGAAAGCCTTTGTGTAGGTTAGGCCATGATAAGATTCGTCCGGAGTCGTGAGGCCGGGGAATTTGTCGGCATGCGCGTCCCAGTCGAAGTTACCGCTGTCCACAACCGCACCGCCTACACTTGTCGCATGGCCGTCCATGTACTTGGTTGTTGAATGTGTTACGATATCGGCGCCCCATTCGAACGGTCGGCAATTGATCGGCGTCGCGAATGTGTTGTCCACAATCAGAGGCACGCCATGGCTGTGGGCGATACGGGCAAATTTTTCGATGTCGAGTACGTTCATACCGGGATTGGACAAGGTTTCACCGAACAAAGCCTTTGTGTTCGGACGGAAAGCGGCCGATATTTCTTCTTCCGGAGCATCGGGATCGACAAATGTCACTTCGATGCCCAACTTCTTCATTGTCACGCCGAACAGGTTGAACGTTCCACCGTAGATCGTGGACGAGCAAACCATATGGTCTCCGGCTTGGCAGATGTTGAATACGGCATAGAAATTGGCTGCCTGTCCGGAAGATGTCAGCATGGCACCTACGCCACCTTCCAAAGCTGCGATCTTGGCTGCGACGGCATCGTTTGTCGGGTTTTGCAGGCGGGTGTAGAAATATCCGCTCTCTTCCAGGTCGAACAGTTTGGCCATCTGTTCGCTGGTGTCGTACTTGAATGTCGTGCTCTGATAGATAGGCAGGACGCGCGGTTCTCCCTTTTTCGGTTGCCAGCCTCCCTGCACGCAGAGGGTTTCCGGTTTTAATTTGTTGTTCATTATGATGTTATTTTTTTGTTGAATAGTCGGTTGTCGTTGCTACGATAATACGGACTGGCAAAAATACGGAATAGTTTGTTGTATCACAATATCTTCTTCTGTAAAATGCGGAACCAGATGAATGCGACAATTCCTTTCAGCATACTTGAGATGCTGATTGCCCACCAGACACCTGTGATGCCCAACCCCATTATTGTCAACCCGATTGCCATCGGGATACGCAAGCTGTTGAACGTGATGCTGATGATGGCGGGAGGGATCGTGCGGCCTGTACCGTAAAACAATCCTTGCATCGTTATTTCCAGCATCATGAACAACATCGAGTAGCCATCGATGCGAAGGAAAACGCCTCCTGCTTCATAAGCCTCCTTTTCGGGTATGATCAGCGAGAATACTTCGCTACCGAAGAACACGAAAAGCAGTGTACAGAAGGTTCCGAAGATAGCTGTCATTTTCAGGGTCGTATGATAAGCGCCGAGGACACGTTCTTTTTTCTGTGCGGCAAAGTTTTGTGCCACGAATGTGCTTAGGGCCGTGCTGAATCCCTGTGAAGTATTCCAGGCGATCGCTTCGATCTGTCCTCCGGCTGTCATTGTCATCAGTCCGATATGTCCGCCATAGGTGGATGCCGTGCGTGCCATCACCAGGTTGATAATGGCAAACAGGCTGTTTAGCAGTGCTACGGGAAGTCCTAACTGGAAGATCCGTTTGCTGTAGCGGCTTTTCAACCGGACGAGGAACGGGAATCCTCCGAACAGCCGGTTTTTCTTTTTCAAGTGATAGATAAAGATGGCCAATACGGTCGCCTCCGACAGCCAGGTCGCACAGGCCGCCCCGTTTGTCCCCATCCCGAACCCGAATATAAACAGCGGGTCGAGCACCATATTCATAATCAATCCGCTACCGCTGACATAAAACGGGATTTTACTTAGTCCTGCCGCATTATAGATTCCGGTACAGGCGGCAGCCAAGAAGATGAGTGGAAATCCCGTTGCCACGATCCTGAGATAAGACACTGCTGTGGCGGAAATTTCTGTGTCGAGTTTGAAAAAACCGATGATCGGGGGGGCCAGGACGAAAAGCAGGAATCCCCAACAGACAGAGATTATGAGGGCGATCGTCAGGTTGTGGGAGGCAAAGGCGCGGGCTTCCTCTTCTTCACGGGCCCCGATGCTTTGTGCCACGCTGACTTCCGAACCTACTTTGTTCAGATAAGAAATCGAAGTCGTCATCCATGTCAGGATACCGACGGCTCCGATTGCGGCAACCGCTTCGCTGCCCAAACGCCCTACCCAGGCCATATCGGTGATGCTGTAGGCCATTTGTATAAATGAGGTTCCCATGATGGGAAGCGCCAGGTTGAACAGTTGCTTTTTAATGGATCCTTCCGTCAGATTTTTTGTCCCTTGCATATTCGTTTTTTTTATTCGGGGGACAAAGATACGATGTTTTAACGAAAACAGCCTGTCGCGGAGAGGCGGCAGGCTGTTGGGACGGAAAATATTATTAGAAATTGATGTTCACACCGATCATTGCACTGAAACTCTGCATCG
>DXRF01000021.1 GCA_019411205.1 Parabacteroides sp.
AAGGACCCTCTGATTAACAGTCAGATGCTCTAACCAACTGAGCTAAGGAAGAATTTATATCTTTCAGTATCGATACTTGTTGTATCCCTTTCTGAAATTGCACTGCAAAAGTAGAGGTTCTTTTTGAAATATGCAATATCTTTGCGAAAAAAAATAGAAAAAATGAATACGATTGGATTAGGAAACGCTTTGGTGGACGTTCTGCTGAGGCTTGAGAACGATGATGTACTGACGGAAGTAGGCATACAGAAAGGCGCAATGGATATGATCAACCAGGAACAGATGATTAAAATCCGAAAGTCGCAGGAAGGCTTAGAACGCAGTCAGGCACCGGGAGGTTCGGTATGCAATACTATGCGTGCGATGGCTATTTTAGGAGCAAATACCGGATTTATAGGTAAGATCGGTTCTGATTCTGTAGGCGAATATTATGAAGAGGCCTTGAAAAAAGCGAATGTCTCTCCCTATTTTGCTAAGACAGACGGTATTTCCGGTAGCTGTACGGTTTTGATTTCACCGGATGGCGAGCGTACGATGGGTACGTTCCTCGGACCGGCCCCGACGATTACATCGGATGAAATTACGGAAGAGCTGCTTTCCTCTTACCAATGTATTTATATCGAAGGCTACCTGTTGGTGAACGAAGAGCTGGTGCGTTCCACTATGCAAAAAGCGAAGAAGTTGGGGCTGAAGGTTGCCCTCGATCTTTCCAACTTCAATATCGTAAATGCTTTCCGGAGCCTGTTGGATGATATTATCCCTAAATATGTCGATATTCTTTTCTCTAACGAAAGTGAAGCGGAAGCCTTTACTGGATTGAAAGCACACGAAGCGATCAAGGTCCTTTCGGAGCAGGTAGAGGTTTCTTTGGTCACTTTAGGAAAAGAAGGTGCCTTGGTGGGAAGCAAAGGGCAGGTTATCGCTGTTCCGGCAGAAGGAGGAAAACCGGTTGATACGACGGGAGCCGGCGATCACTTTGCTGCCGGATTCCTTTACGGGCAGTCGGTCGGTGCGACATTGGAGCAGTCGGCTCGTATCGGATCGCTTTTGGCTGGCTACATCATTGATGTGATCGGAGCACAGATACCGGATGATAAATGGGAACAAATAAAGTTAAAAGTAAATAGTATATTGGCCTGACAAGCGTTTATTATATACATTTACATCGTTAATTAACTAAATATTCTATGTATAAACAACGAGAGAAAATAATAGCTCTTTTTAGTTTGCTGCTCCTATTGGGAGGTGTAACCCCCGGACTGGCACAGAAAGACAACCGTTTCGAGGTCAGTAAGAATCTGGATATCTTTAACGCTCTGGTAAAAGAGGTGGAAATGTTTTACGTGGATTCGGTCGACGTCGAGAAAACGGTGCGACGGGGGATCGATGCCATGTTAGGTGGCTTGGACCCTTATACCGAATACTATCCGGAGCAAGAAATGGATAAACTGAAATTCATGACGACCGGTGAATATGGCGGTATCGGTTCTTATATTCGGGAACGGAAAGAGGGAGGTGTCTATATTATCGAGCCGTTTGAAGGGATGCCGGCTGCTTTGGCAGGTTTGAAAGCGGGCGATCGCATTCTGGCGATCGACACGGTGGATGTGACCGACAAATCTTCAGATGAGGTGAGTGCCTTGCTGAAAGGTGTCCCCAATACGAAAATGGTATTGAAGATACAGAGTCCGTATGACAAGAAACCGCGTGAGGTGGAATTGGTGCGTAAGCAGATCATGGAAAACCAGGTTACCTACTATGGCGTGCGTGGTGACGGCGTAGGTTATATCTATTTGAAAGGTTTTACGGATAAGAGTGCGCAGGAAGTGAAAAATGCATTCGAGGATCTGAAAAAGAACCATCATATCAAATCATTGATTTTGGACTTACGTAACAATGGCGGTGGTTTGCTGGAAAGCGCTACGCAGATTGTCGGTATGTTCGTCCCGAAGGGGAAAGAGGTGGTTTCGACAAAAGGGAAGATCAGCCAGTGGGACCGTACCTATCGTACGCCTAACGAACCGCTCGATACGGTGATCCCGATGGCTGTCCTTATTAACGGAGGCTCTGCTTCTGCTGCCGAGATTGTTTCGGGAGCTTTGCAGGATATGGACCGTGCCGTACTGGTCGGACAGCGTTCTTTTGGAAAGGGGCTGGTGCAGTCTCCTCGTGAACTCCCCTATAACGGAAGTGTGAAAGTGACGATGAGTAAGTATTACATCCCCAGCGGACGTTGTATTCAGCAGATGGACTATTCGCACCGGAAAGCCGATGGCAGCGTCGGGGCTATTCCGGATAGCTTGACATCTGTCTTTTATACTTCCAAAGGACGTCCTGTACGGGATGGAGGCGGCATTACTCCTGACTTTAAAATAGAAGAGCCGGAAACACCGACTATGATGTTCTATCTGGTGACTGATTTTGTCCTGACAGACTTTGTCGCAAATTGGTCCCAGAAACACAAGAAAATCGCTTCGCCCGAAGACTTCGAAGTGACAGACGAAGATTTCGAGGCTTTCAAGCAGTATGCCAAAGAAAAGAATTTCACTTACGACCGGCAGAGCGAAAAGTTGTTGAAGAACCTAAAGGAGGTGGCTAAGTTTGAAGGTTACATGGATAATGATTCTACTATCTTCAACTCTTTGGAAGCCAAACTGACTCCGGACTTGGAACGGGATTTTGACCGCAACAAGGACCAGATCAAGAAACTGTTGACTTCCGAGATCATGAAACGTTATTATTTCCAGAAAGGCGAGTTGATAAACAGCTTGAAGGAAGATGAAGTTTTGGATAAGGCACTGGAAGTGTTGGGTGATCCTGTGTTATACCAGCAGACATTGGAAGCGCCGGAAAAAGGGCAGGAAACGGCTGCATCATATTAAGTTAAGACTAAGAAAGGAGGGAGTCCGTGAAGAACGTTTTGAAGTTGATTTTTACTTTCTTTATCGGGTGCATTATAGGCATCGTTTTAGTGTGTGCTGGTATAGCTTTGTTTTCGGATATGAGTTTGGATGAACTTGTACGGAAGACGGGTGATATAGAGGGAGTCAAAATGTTCGGGATATTTGCCGGGGCGATCATTTGTTCAGTGGCGGCTTTCTTCCTGCAAGTCATTATACATGAGGGAGGGCATTTGCTTTTCGGATTGCTTTCCGGTTATCGCTTTGTTTCTTTCCGTATTTTCAGTTGGACTTGGATACGGAAGGATGGAAAAATCCGTTTGAAACGTTTCGGTTTGGCGGGAACGGCAGGTCAGTGCTTGCTGGCTCCGCCTGACAAGCCATTGGAAGAGATTCCGATTGTGCTTTACCATTTGGGAGGTGTCATTGCTAATCTGCTGGTCGCTTGTCTTGCCCTTATGGTTTGCTTGATGTCGGACCAGTTGTTTGTCCTGTGGTTCCAATTTTTTGTTTTGTTGAGTTTTTCCGGATTCTTGTTGGCTTTGCTCAATGGGATTCCGATGAGTAAGGCGGTTAGTAACGACGCGGAGAACCTGCGTCTGATGTGGAAGAATCCGAGATGTAAACTGGCGATGATACTCCAGTTGCGCATCAATGCTTTGGTGCAGGAAGGGATTCGGGTAAAAGATATGCCTGAAGCCTGGTTTGTTTGGGATGGAGAGATCGACTATCGGGACCCGATGCAAGTGAATGTCCGTTTGATGCAGGTCTGTCGTTTTATGGACAAGGGGCAAATGGGAGAGGCATATGTTGCATTGGAAGAGATGTTGAGGCATAAAGGGGAAATGATCGGCCTGCTGGCGAAAGAGGTTGTCTGCGAACTTATCTATTTGGATTTGGTCATGGGGCATAACCGTTGGACAGATACTTTGTACACGAAAGAAATAGAACTTTATATCCAGCAATACAGTGGTTTGATGTCCTCAAAACAGCGTTTCCTCTGTGCTTGGGCGCTTTATAAAGAGCAAGATCGGGAGAAGGCATTGGCAATCTATGAAAACGTAGTCAAAAAACAAACTCAATATCTGTTGCAGGGGGAGGTGAAGATGGATATCGCCATGATGGAGGCAATGTTTCATCCCGTTTAATCTGCAAACCGGATGTGCAGCACGACCATTTCCGAAACAGTCCCGACCCGGTAGGGAGGTCCGGCTATCCCGATACCGGAAGATACATAGAACTGGACCGGTCCTTTCTTATGGTAGCCGTACGGACATTCATAGATCAGTTTCATTAAAAGGGGGTAGGGCCATAGCTGTCCGTTATGGGTATGCCCGTGGAGTCCAAGGTCTACACCGTTCATTGTCATTTCTGCGAACGACCAGGGTTGATGATCCAATACGATGATCGGTTTGGTCGTGTCTATGTCTGCCATAAGTGCATGTAACGATTTCCTTTTCTTGTTGATATGGTCATCCCGTCCGATCAGATAGAATGAAGAGTCCGGACGTGCAACGGAATCGATCAGAAGTGTTGCCCCTGTTTTCTTCAGCCAGCGGTATTTAGCTATGCGGTTGGCACGATACTCATGGTTGCCATAAACCACATATACGCCTAATGGGGCTTTCAGTTGCTTCAAATCCTCTTCGATATGGGCTTTTTCGGCAAATCGTGATTCATAATCCATGATATCGCCTACCAGGACAACCATGTCGGGATGTTGTTCGTTGCTCATCCTCACGTATCGCTGCACCAATTCCTTACCGATCATTTCTCCGATATGAAGATCGGTCATCATGACAATCGTCATGCTATCACGGTTACTGCTTCCTTTGGGAAGGGTGACATATACATCCTTGACAACCGGATAAGTGACGACATGGTAAGCATGGAACATCAGTCCGGTAACGATTGCTATGATTAAAAAGAACAGGGTCAGTTTCGTTTGTTTCCAGTGGCTCGTAATCCAGTTGGGAAACCAATAGAAGAAGCGGTTGCTGATCCGAAGCGCTTCTATAGTCAATAGGGAGAGCGTGATGTAAATGGATGCGATATACCAGGTGTTGCAAATATATTGGATAGCAATCATGACAGAGTCCGGCAGTACATTGCGGAATGTAAAGCCAAAGAAAAAGAGAGATAATTCAAGGATAAAAAATAGAATATAGGGAATCCTCCAACTCTTTTTGGGAGGAATTGCCTGATACCCTCGCCAGAAGATATAAGGATTCAGCAATATCTGTGCTACTATCGATTGAATGAAAACTTTCATATCTGTAAACTATTTACAGGTAATGTTGAATACGACAAGTTCGCTGTCGGTACCGATCCTGAAAGGAGGTCCCCAGAGTGACAGTCCGGAGGAAACGTATATGTGGCTGTTTCCCCACTTGCGGTAGCCGTAACTTTGATCGAATAAGTAGTCGGTAATGAGACTGACCGGCCATATCTGTCCGCGATGTGTATGCCCGCTGAACTGAAGGTCAATACCTTCAGTTTCCGTATCCGACAAATTGTACGGTTGGTGATCCAGAAGAATAACAGGTTTTGCAGGATCAATATTTTTCACTAGTTCTTGCAGGGATAGCCGGGATTTATTGCTGCGGTCATCCCGTCCGATTATTTGTATGCCGCCTGGCAATGTCACGACTTCGTCCTTCAACAGGCGGATCGGAGTTTCGCTTATGAATTGCATGCTCTTTCGTATACCACTGATGTATTCGTGATTTCCTGGGACCATATAGATTCCTAAAGGAGCTTTCAATTCAGCCAGCTCTTCCATCATCTTTTCTGCGTAAAGGGGGACTACGCTATTGTCGATCAGGTCACCGCCAATCAAGATCAGATCTGGTTTCTGTGCGTTGATCATCTCGACATATTGTTTGAGTTCTTCTTTGTCTGTCCCGTACCCTAAATGAACATCGCTGACGGAAACGACTTTCAACGGCTGTTCATAATGAACCGCCGGCTTGTTGATAACTATGTTGAAAACTTCTGTTTTCGGATGTTGATAATTATAGTATCCGTAGCTTAATAAGCTAAGTGTCAGGAATAAGGATATATAGAACCCATATTTACATGGAAAGTTGAAAAGTCGGAATAAGTCGAATACGATCAAGCACAATACCATATAAAGCGTGAAAACCAACCAGCCGGTTCCTATTTCGTGGGCCGTATGAGCCAGAACGACCGGCAATTTGGCATTTCGAGCTAAAAAACTACCGATAAAAGACAAGGCGCCGCACCAAAACAGTACGGCTAATAAAACTTTAACTCCGAAAGACTGAGCTATCAAAGCCTGTGCCCCTCTCTTGAATATATAGATGTTTCCTGCAAGATAAATACTAAGGAGGACAACAAAAAATGTCGGCATAGTTGTAAATTTTCGACAAAAGTACGGAAACAATTCAAGTAATGGAACAGGCAAGGTTTTTAAAATTGCTTAATGATTATTCCTGCCAGTCGGGTTTGGGGAAATCTCTGATTGGACTGTAACGGACATAGGTATCAAAAATTTCTTTCTCTGGACCAGCGATCCTTGGGTCAGAGGACTTTTTTAGTTCTTTCATGAGTTCTGTTTTCATTTCATGTTCTATTTCTTTATATTCCGGTTTGCCAGACAGATTTTTCAGGCAATAGGGATCAGAGTTCACATTATAGAGCTCGAACTCTGGTCTTTTGGCATAGGCCAACTCGAAAAAAGGATGTATTTCCGGATTGTTGTAGTTCTCTATTAAATAAGATTTGGAAGGTGCTGCATCTACATCTGTAAATGCCCATTCTGGATGATGTACTCCTTTCTGGTCTAAACCATACATCGGATAGATTTCTCCTGTTTTTTTATTTATGGCTTGCGGGGCGCCGGCAGGCCAGCGTTCTGGTTTGATGTTCCATATTAACAGATATTCTGTTCCACGGATTGCCCGTTGTGGATAACCAAGGTTGTTCCATCTGGAAGATGAATGTCTTTCGCGTCCGGCGAAAACATATTTTTTTTCTTTGTCTATGAGTCCACTTTTTTCTGATTTTAAAATGTCGACAATACTTTTTCCAGAGAAAGGTAGCATACCTTCAGGCTTTATTCCTGCCAGTTCCAGGATCGTAGGAGCCAAATCGACAAAACTTATAAGATCATCTACCCGGCGTCCAGCAGGAAATCCGTTGGGATAGCTGATGGCCATCGGTACGTGTACGCCATATTCAAAGCAGTTGGCTTTGGCTCTTGGAAATGGCATGCCGTTGTCTGCCGTTACAATGATGATTGTGTTGTTGAGTTCTCCGATAGAGTCCAGGTAATTTATCATCTGGCATAAATGATTGTCGGCCCATTCGATTTCTACGGCATAATCAAGCATATCCCCTCGGATCTCTTCCGAGTCAGGGAAGAATCCGGGAATGTCTACCTGGTCTAATTTTTTTCCATTGTGCTTCCAAGAACCTCTTTCATAGGCCCGGTGGGGTTCTGAAGAACCATACCAGAAGTAGAAAGGTTGGTTGTTTCTACGTTGTTGCATGAAATCTCGGAAATTCTCAGAATAATTGACTAGGCTGATACCATTCGCTGTTCTAGAGTCATGGGGAGTATTCTTTTCGTATTTATATTTGTTATAAGCTTTACCGGCTGCATTCTGGGTTCTCCATAACGAATCTGTTTCATTTCGGGCATATTGGAAGGGATCGACTCCTTTACCTGTATATCCTGTATAGTATCCGTTGGCTTTTAGGAGATCGACAAATGGTATGTATTTTTTCATCCATGACGAAGCATGCTGCCCGGCTTGTTCATTTTGCCAATGATGGCGTCCTGTCACTAAAGAACTTCTGGAGGGAGCACTGCCGGGAGAGCCTGCATAACAATTTGTGAAATAGATTCCGTTAGTTGCAATTTTATCGAAACCGGGTGTATTGACAAAATGTGATCCTGCAAAACTTGTGTGTATATGTGATTGATCATCATTGATAACAAATAGGATGTTTGGACGTCTTATGTTTGTCGCTTTTTTATTGTTGCTTTCGGCAATGACGACGGTGGGACTTAGTGAAAGTAATAATAATTTGGATAGGAGGTTCATATTGTTATAGTATTAAGAATTAATTACACAATATCCGGTTATATTCGGAAATGCTTCCAAATATAACCGGATTATTAAAGAAATACCAGTTGTCAATACTTATAATTTGAAATTGCTTGATTTGATATTCCAGCCTTTCACAACGAATGTTGGTTCGGATGGCATATCATTTGTGGCCGTTTCTATGATGACGGTTTTACTTTCTCCCGGTAAGAGCGAGAAGAAGTTGTCTGTGTAGAAACTGGGACGCACCGGCTTTTTATCCTGATCAAGCAATTGAAGCTGAGTGAAAAATGCTACGGTTGAAGACGGGTTTTTTATTTCAGCTTTAATGAAATGGCGATCACCTTCTTGATAAGCTTTGTAACGAGTCTTCAGTTGTACCTGTTTCAATTTCGACAGATCTTCAAAGCCGGATGAAGTCGGGCCTGTCAGGGTCTTGCGTCCTTCATACTTGTCGTTGGAACGCCAGTAGAATGTGTTGGCAACTTCTTTTCCTTTCGTATCGAACAGACGCAGTTTTATAAAATGAACCTGTGTGATGTTTTGAGGAAAGTCGATCGTGAAGATATCGTTTACGACACCGTCTTCCGGGATATCGATCTTCTGGCTTTTGCTCCATACCTTCTTGCTGTTCAAATCGTATACTTCGGCAGCTACCTTATAGTCCTTGAATGCTTGGTAGTAGTCGTTATAAACGGAAACCGTATTTTTCAAGTAATCAAACTGTGCGTGAAGCGGTTCCAATGCATTCTGGGTATGGTATAAAGAGGCGGTTGGTTCCAAAGAGTAGTCCCACATACGAGCGCAAACCTGACTTACGGGGCAGTTGTGATACCAGAACAATAACCCTGATGCATAGCGGTCTCCATATCCGAATTTGTTATAGTTCCAGACTTCCCAGATTGATTTGGAGTTCATGGCACCGACAGCCTGGCCTTTGGTGGCAAACTCTTCGATGGAAGAGGAAGGACCATAATGGTTGGTAAGGTCTGTGTACATGGTTGACATCAGATGGAATCCACCGCCATCATGATAATCCCATACCTCCTTATTGATCGGCCAAAGGTCTTTCTCGTCCATTACTTCTCGGAGCGTTTCAACGGTTGGGATAGTCGGCGAACCATATTCCGGGTTGAAGCCATCGACACGGCTACCGCGTTCGGATGCTGTATTTTCGTAGTGCTGCATCGGGTTTACCTGTTTGTAGGGGCTGCCGTCGTGTACGCCGTCACATTCCGACTGCATCTGGTAACCGCGTGTTCCATCCAGTTTCATGATCAGATCTTTTGCTCCTGGCATTTCTGTGCTCTCGTTAGACGAAACATAGTAGGCCAATGAAGGATGGTTGCGCAGGCGTTTTACGGTTGCTTCGACATTACTCAGATATAAATCTTTATCTTGCGGATGTTTGGTGTCACCGGTCATCCAGAATTCCTGCCATACGAGGAGTCCCATTTCGTCGCAGAGCTGGAAGAAATAGTCTGATTCGGCTATTCCACCTCCCCACATACGGATCAGGTTGATACCGGATTGTTTTGTATAGCGCAATTCTGCATAAGTACGTTCATCGGAGGTACGGAGCATTCCTTCCGGAATCCAGTTGGTTCCCCGAATGAAGAGTTTCTTGCCGTTCACGTAGAACTGGCGGGATTTGTCCGGTGTGTTCTGATCGGATGTAATTTCCCGGATACCGAAACGAGTTCTTGTCTCATCGGACACTTTACCGTCTATGCTTACGGTGAGTTTCAGTTCGTACAGTTCCGGATTCCCTTTGAAGATTGGCCACCACAGACGTGGATTCTTGATTGTCAGTTGTGGAAATTCTTCCGGAGTAAAACAAATTTCCTTCGTTTCTCCTCTGAACAGGTTCAGGTCTTTGCTGAACGTGATGTTTTCGCCGATGATTTCTCCTTTGACCGTGCATTTTACGCCACGCTGTGTCGGGTTTGTCACTTCTACGCTGACAGTTTCTTTTGCCAGGTCGTAGTTGGGTTTGGAAAGTTCGGATTTGATGAACGGATGGCGGATAACTGCTTTGTCTGTGGCATAGAGACTGATGTTTTTCCAAATACCGGTATTACGGTCGCGGATGCCGTCGTTGAAGGTGAAATCCCAGCCTACACTCATCAACATGGTTGTGTTCAGTCCGATGTTACCGTCTCCACCATTGTGAAACTCGCCGGCAGCTCCCCACTGCTTCGGCTTGATGGTTCCCGGCATATCGACCGGATAAACCTTGATTGCCAAGGCATTCTTCTGACCGATACGAGCGAAGTCGGTGATATTGATATATTCAGGTTTGAACATACCTGACATATTACCAAGCAGATAACCGTTTACCCATATTTCGGCACGGTAGTTGATACCGTCTACTTGGAGCCAGACGATTTTGTCTTTATAGTTTTCCGGTACGTCAAATTCAGTACGGAACCAATAGGTGTAGAACTCGCGTCCTGTTTTGGCAAGATCCGGGATGATATTCCGATCCAGCTTATTATTCATGCCATAATAAGGCTCTGGATATACCTTGTTGTGGACGAGAGAGTTCAGAACTGTACCCGGAACGATTGCCGGCATCCATTGCCCGGTCTGATAGCCTGGTTGTGAGATTTTTTCAGCCGGATCTTTCGTCTCGTCGGCTTTATGCATCTGCCAGGTAAAACTTCCGTTATGTCCGTCTTTTGAATCCAGATATATTTTATCCGGATTCCGATAATAATTAGGTGTCTGAGCTTGCATGAAGCAGGCAGACACAAGTAAAAATATTCCTGTAAAAATGTTTTTCATAAATTATACTTTTAATTTGGAATCTGATCACCAGGAGTTTTCTTTGCCGGATCGTAAATGGCTACACTGACTTGGGAATCTGCGCATCCGTAATAGAGATACCATTTGTTTTTGAAGAAGACCAAACCTTCGATAAAGACGGTTCCGTCAACATACTGTCCGCTTTTTTCGAATGAAGCCATCGGGCGGAAGAAAGGAACGTCCAGGCGTTGCAACACTTTCAACGGTTCTTTCGGATCGGTCAGGATTTGTCCGGCGCAGTAGGCACCAGCCGTGAAACGTTTGTCACGCTTGCTGTCGTTTGTATGGTTCTTGCCGTTATAAAGCAAGACGATACCTTTGTCTGTCAGGATAGCGGGAGGACCACACTCTGTCAAGGCGCTGTCGAAATATTGGGGACGAGGTTTGATCACGGTCGCCAGTTCGTTTTTCTCGTCCAATATCGGTGTCCAGTTGATCAAATCATCGGAGGTGGCAGCGTAGACCGCATGTTCTCCCCAATACATGAAGTATTTTCCACCGATTTTCGTCAGCACTTGTTTTCCGTCTTTGACCTCTGTCACCATAGAACCGGATTTGCAGAAAATATCTTTGAAACGCCCGTTGTAGGCTTTTGCAAAAGCAGGACCGTGTTTTTCCCATTTGACCAGGTCGCGTGAGGTGGCGATGCAGAGACGTGCCACTTTCCGGTTCCAGGATGTGTAGGCCATGACATACAGGCCGTCTTCTGTCATTGTTACACGTGGGTCTTCGCATCCTCCTGCCCATTCGTATTCTTTCATGTTATCTTTGTCCGGATACATGACGGGGGCATTCCGGCGTTTCATGTGGATACCGTCTTCGGATTCTGCTAATCCGATACGTGAGGTACGTTTACCGATTCCTGTTGCAGAATTGTCCTCAGCCCGGTAAAGGACATATATTTTACCGTTTTTTACGGTTGCTGCGGGATTGAACACATCGCTCTCTTCCCATCCTATTTTTTTGTCCTGCATGGGACAGTCGAATTGACTGGAAGGATTGGGAGTAATGATCGGATTGACTTTTTCCGGCCTGACAAAGCCGCCCAAAGCCCAGTCTGGTAATACATTTTGGCTATACCCGAATAATGGTAGAACTGCCAGACTGATGAATAAGATACTTTTTTTCATGTTCTAAAGAATAAAAGAGGCACAGATATCCAAACAAAAAGGATATCTGTGCCAAAAGTTATTTATTGTACAATCGTTTCTATAATGGTACTGTAGTTGACTGCGCCTTCTGTTTTGGCACCGACACGTACATATATTTTGTTACCATTTGCTTGTATTTTGTACAGATTGTCCTGATAGGTTTTATCGTTTTCCAAATCGAAAACGATTGTCCCTTCCTGCTCCTTAACGGTCTGCTTTCCTGCTTGGTTGGCATTTCCATTATCAACACCTGGAGCAAAATTCCAGTAGCCGTACACTTCGGATACCTTGAAATTACTGCTTGTCGGATCCACCTTGTATGTAATCGTGATTTTTTTACCCGTAACTTGGGCCGAAGCGTTGATTCTTGCATAAGGAGTTGCTTTCAGATCCAGTGTAGTCTGTCCTTTTACAGTTACAAATTCTTCACAAGGAGAAACAAACGGACCGTTTACAACAATTTTGTAATCACAGTTGAACAACTTTGCATTTTCGTATGAACCATCCATCTTTGCATAAAAATCGACCGATTGTGTTGCATCTGTGTTTTGTTCGAACATATTGATAATAACACCGGTAGATCCCTGAACTGGCAGTGGAATCGGTTCATTCGTTTCTGCATCCAGAATTTGTCCTTTGATACCTCCGTTGGGGGATTCATAATTATCCAGATCGCTCAAACAGCTTGTGAAGCATAATGAGCAAACGGCCATCAGTAATAAACTTATCTTTTTCATATCAAATTTCTAAATTAGATGATTAATTGGTATAACCCGGGTTCTGAATGAGATTCGGATTTGAATTCATATCTGTCTGGTTGATCTTTGTATAATAGTTCTTTTCCAAGAAAATACGTTTCTGTTTCGGAGTATTGGTTCCTCTTTCGAATACATATTTACCATCACGAATATCATACCAAGGATACAAAGCTGTACCTCTGAATCCATTCAAACCGCCTTGTGCTACATCTAAGTGAGCAATTCTCCAACGTTTCATATCCCAGAAACGATGACCTTCGAATGCTAATTCCACTCTGCGTTCATGACGGATCTTTTCCATATTGATGTTTGACAATAAGGCAATTCCGGCACGTTCGCGGATCTTGTTAACTGCATCCAATGCTTCGGATGATTTGTTCAACTCCATTGCAGCTTCCGCCAAATTTAGATAAATTTCTCCTAAACGGAAAACTGGCCATGGAGTTTCTGACTTACCCATATTCATATCGGTCAATGTTTCGTCCCAGAATTTCTTCTGATAGAAGCCTGTTTTGGAGGCATCTCCGGCATCGGATCCACCATCTTTTCCAGATGTACTATAGGTGACTCCGTTGATTTCAACCGTGTTACCACCATCCGGCTGGCTGGTTGCTACATGTCTCTTATTATCGTTTTCGATGACACCTCTTTTCCATTCGATCTTTGTGCTTTGGCAAGGAGAGCCGGGCAGGTAAACGGATGCGAACAAGCGTGGGTCTTTATTGGCAAATACTTCGTATGGATCGTCGAAACGAAGAGGTTTACCGTTTTCTTCCAACTTCAGAGTCCCTTTGGAACCGTCTACATATTCATATGCTTCCACCAATTCAAGTGTCGGGGCGATACCGCATCCCCAACCACCGGCACGATAAGAGAACGGTGCGTTACGCTTATCCCAGTCGTGGCCTTTGCCTCCTGCAACGTTATATTGCTTCTGGAAGATATACTCTCCGTTATCACCGTTGCCTTTCAAGAACATGTCACAAAAGTTCTGTGCCTTGTTGTCTGGCTTGTTGTTATACAAGGCATATTTACCAGATGCAATGATTGCTTTAGAAGCCTCGTAAGATATTTGGAAGAAGCGATCGGCTTCGGACGCGGGGATACCTGTAAGTCCTTCTTGCTGAACCGTTCCGTAGCGGGCGATAGAACCGGCATACAAGGCTGCTCGTGAACATAAAGATAATGCGACATATTTGCTTGCCCGGTATTTGGCTTCAGCCTCTCTTGTGTCGGGAAGGTCTTGTGCTGCTTCTTGACATTCTTTTATGATGAAATCATAAATTTCGATTTCTTTATTACGAGGAACCATCAGCGCTTCCAGGTTATTAGGATCATATTCCTGTGATTTGTCAATCAGAGGTACGCCACCGTAGCGTTTCACCAATGTGAAATAATGCATGGCACGTAAGAAACGGGATTCGGCTAACAGCAATTTTTTTTCAGAATCCGACAAGGCTGTCGCATCCTGTAGCTGGCTGATAAAGTCGTTGCAGTTCCGGATGTTTTTGTAGCGATCGGAGAATTTCTGCTCGAATAAATCATCTTCGTACGTGTATGTAGCATTTCCGTTATCGAAAAGAGGAACTTTCTGGAAAGACCCTTGTGCTTCGTCTGACATGGAAGAAGCATTTTGCAAACGCCATGCGTCACGAAACCAGTAATTAAAATCTTCCAAGTTCAGACCGTCATATAAATTGACCATTACACCATTGATCAATTTAGGGTCTTGCCAAACCTGTTCAGGGGTGATGATGTCGAAAGATTCTTTATCAAGGTAGTCAGCACACGCTGTTGTACCTAACAAAAGTAATCCGCATCCGATATTTTTTATGATTGTTGTCTTCATCGTTTCTTATTTTAGAATGTTAGATTAACACCGAAATTGAATGTTTTCATTTGTGGATAATAGCGGAACATACCGTCTTTATTCTCCGGGTCCATATATTTCATGATACCTTCGCGACTTGTTATTGTTGCAGTATTGAAACTGTTTACATAAATACGCAGGTTTTCGATTCCAGCTCTTTGCATCCATTTTTTAGGGAATGTGTATCCTAATTCGATGGTTTTCAGGCGTAAGTAGTTGGCCTTTTGTCTTGTCCAAGTATTTGTACCTGCATTGGCAGAGAAACCGGTAGGACGGAGTGCCGGCATATATCCGGGAATCCATTCGCTACTCATATCTGAAGGATCTTCACGATGCCAACGATCCAAATTTAGTGTGATACCATTACCAAGACCTTGCTGGATGAAGGGAGCCATAAAGTCTCCAGTTGTGAATACTTCATGACCGGCAGCCCCTTGGAAGAAGAGAGTCAAATCGAAACCTTTGTATTCTCCGTAAAGGTTCAAACCATAATACAGACGCGGTGTATTTCCATGTCCGATTGGCTGGTCGTCCTTTCCGTCGATGATACCGTCATTGTTCCAGTCTTGGAATTTCAAGTCTCCCGGCATTAATGATTTATTACCGTTGTTATCCTGGATCGGTGAGTTGAGAATTTCTTCGTAGCTTTGGAACTGTCCGATGCAAACTTTTCCCCATTGGATATCTTTATAACGATCATTGCTGTTGTTTCTCCAGTCATCGTACATATTGGCAGAAGCTGCACGTTCAATATGTTCATTGTAGATACGGGTAGTAGAGAAGTTCCCTTTTACATCGTAAGTGAAATCTCCGATTTTATGACGATGCCCAACAACGATTTCAAATCCCTGGTTTCTGTCGGAGTTCAGGTTTTCTACCGGAAGTTCTTGGCCGAATGTCGTCGGTAATGTAAGCTGACGCTTTGTCAGCAGACCACTTCTTTTACGGACGAAGTAATCGAATTCGACATTGATTAAACCGGATAATACGGATGCCTCAAATCCGACATTGGTTGTTTTAGATTCATACCAAGTCAGAGCCAAGTTAGGCATACCTCTGTCCTTCGCTCCGTTTGTCAGACCGCCTGTTCCTAAAACATAGCTTCCCGAGGGATACCGATATCCCATTAAATACTGATAAGCTCTGTATTTACCATTCTTTTCATCATCATCGCTATAACCGGTTACACCTTCATCTCCCACTTTTCCGAAAGAACCTCTGATCTTGAAGTTGTCGACCATAGGTAATGCTTCTTTGAAGAATGCTTCTTCAGAGACACGCCAACCCAAAGATACGGCAGGGAAGAATCCCCAACGATTGTCTGGGGCAAACTTGTAAGAACCGTCATAACGGAAGCTAAGTTCTGCCAGATATTTGTTGTCGTAAGCATAATTGAGACGTCCTACCAACCCGGCATGAGCGGAAACACGAGCTGTACCACCGTTGTCCATGTTTGTCTTGTCACCTGCATCTATCTGATCGATTGCTCCGACTGTAAACTGGCGGTATGCTTTCAGAATATCGGTACGGTCATTATAGAATTCCCATAACACCAACGCTCCGATATCATGCTTGCCGAATGTATTTTTATAATTCAGCGAGATTTGTCCGTTCGGTCTGAAATAGTTGTCATTCTGAGTTGTCAGCTCTGAAATGGTGTGGCTGCCGGAAGCATTATACACATCATTGACCGCGTCGTAGGTATATTCATAATATTCTTTATACCATTTTCTACTGTATTTGTTGTTGTAGTCGTAAGAGAACAATGCTTTTGCGGATAAACCTTTCACCCAGGGCACTTCCCAGTTCAGACCGATTGATCCGTTAAATTCACGGCGATCTCTTCTGTCATAACCGACATTGTCGATATCGGACAGATGGACAGGATTACCTTTATCTCCAGGATTTGACCAATAGTCTGGATTGTTGTTGGCATAAATCGGGAAAATAGGTTTAGCCATTTGAATACTACGACTTAGCGGTTCTGCTTCATAAGGTTTCATTCGTGTATCCAAGCGTCCGCTTAATTGTAGATCTACAGTGAAACCTTTGACTATTTCAGCGCTGATATTAGAGCGTACGTTATATTTTTTATAGTTAAAGGCTTTAGACTTGTAAATTCCTTCTTGATCGGTGAAACCAAGAGAGAAGAAGTATTTCACCTTTTCTGCACCTCCCGATACGCTTAGATTGTGATAAGTGGCAGGAGCTGTTTTGCGAATGACTTCATCATACCAGTCTGTCGTCCCGATTCCTTGTTTGAAACGTTCCAAGTCTTCAGCCGAATAAGGAGCTGTAACTCCGATATTCTGTTGAGCTTCGTTGTACAAAGTCGCATACTCGTACCCGTTGTAATATTCCGGATAACGGGTAATGTTCTGTATTCCAACATATCCGTTATAATTGATTTTCGGTTTGCCAACCTGTCCCTTTTTGGTTGTAACAAGGATAACACCATTTGCACCTTTAAAACCGTAAACGGCAGCGGATGCATCTTTCAAGATACTGATCGATTCGATGTCATTAGCATCGATTTGTTTGAAATCACGTTCCACACCATCGACAATGACTAAAGCATCACCATAACCACGGATATCGATGCTTGCATCATCATCACCCGGCGCACCGCTTCTCTGTACAGCACGTAAACCTGGCAACTTACCTGCTAACGCATTACTGACATTCGGAGTTTTGACAGTTGCAATATCCTTGGCTTGAAGTGAAGCGACCGATCCTGTTACAGAAGCACGTTTCTGGACACCGTAACCGACAACGACTACTTCATCCAATGCTTGAGAGTCTTCGGCCAATTTAACCTGGATATTTGTCTTGTTGTTTACCGGTATTTCCTGATCTTTGTAGCCGATATACGAAATGACCAGTACGGCGTTCGGTGCTACATTTAATGTAAAATTACCATCCATATCGGTAATCGTACCATTGGTAGTGCCTTTTTCTACAACATTGGCACCAGCGATAGGGCCTAATGCATCTTCTACCACACCTTTAACTGTGTGTTGAGCTTGTTGTGGGCTACCTGTTGCTCCGGCAGGTGAGAGTACGATGTAGGAACCTTCGATTTTGAAGGATACATTGTTGTTGAATAGATTTTGCAATACTTCCTGCAAAGAAGTATTTTCGGCATTTACTGAAACTTTCCGGTTGACATTTACGTTTTTGTTGTAAATGAACAGTAAATTAGTCTGGCTTTCAATGTCGTTTAAGATATTTTCCAGCCGGACATTGTTTTTGTTAAGTGTGATGCGTATGCTCTGTGAACTTTCCGTTTCTGCTTGTGCGAACATGGCACAAGAAAGGAAGAACAGAGATGTCATCTTTAAAATACGAGATACACAAATTTTTCTTTTCTTCATGTTTGTGATAGATTTAAAGAATGATATTAGATTGAAATTTTTTTTCTTTAATATTGGGCATGTTTTGCCCGTTTTTTGATTATCTCCTTTGCATAGGCTGTTATATATTTGATTGTTTATCGAATACGAATTTCGTTTCCGTTCTCTCGCTCGAAGGTGAAGTGAGCGTCTTGTTGTAAAGCTCTTAGCACCTGCTCAATCCCATCGGATGTACGGAACTTTCCACTACATGCGTAATTGTCGAGCGTATGGTTGTCGATAATTATTCGGATACCGAAGTTTTTCTCAAGTTTCTTCATCAAATCTTTGAAATTGATATCCTTAAAAGTGATAAGTCCTTCTTTCCAACTGTATGGATTGAAGTCGGTGATGGGAGTGACTGTCAGCTTTCCGTTGTTGAGACTGACAGTATTATTGGGTTCTAACACAACTGACTCGTTTGGCTGTGACTTGTCGGTAACTTTTACGCTGCCTCGTATGAGAGCTGTGGAGAATTCATTCTCGTTATAGGCTTCCACATTAAACTGTGTCCCTAAAACTTCCACTTCGCAGCGACCTGTATTGACAATAAATTTTTTGTTTTTATTCTTGGCTACATCGAAAAATGCTTCTCCTTTTAATAAGACTTCTCTAGTGTCTCCGTTGAACGAAACCGGATATGAAAATTCAGACCGGGCATTCAGCCAAATATGAGTTCCGTCTGAAAGTGTTATTTCTACCCGTTGTCCGGCAGGAACTTTGATAGTGTTGAGTGCTATCTCTGGCTGGATGTTTTTAGTGGTGAATGCCGGAATGTTATATAATAGGAATAGGGTGATAACAGCAGCGGCAACACTTCCGATCCATTTCCAAAGCGGTACGGACTGCTTGCGGACATGATTTTCTTTTTGAAAAGCATTTAATTGGAGTGCGTCGAACAAAGCACGTTCATGATAGAAAGTATCTTTGTTTGTTTTATCGGCATTTACCCATTGACGGATCTGAGTCAGTTCGCTATCTGTGGCCTCTCCGTTAAACATTTTATGTAGTAGCTTCTGTTCCATTTTTCCTGTTTCTATCATTAAGGGCGAACGGGAGGGAAAATACCCTAAAGGAAAAATGAAATATTTTTTATTATTTTTCACCGGTTAGCAAGTGAAAATATTTAGGGAGTATAAAAGAAATCTAATACAAATAACAGACAAGGAAGGTAATCTTTTAACTCTTTGCGTAATAAGTTCAGGGATTTACTGATATGAAATTCGATACTCTTCACTGACAGGTTGGTCTCCTTTGCTATTGTTTGATAGTTTTTCCCTTCGTATCGGCTCATGATAAAGATCTGTCTGGACTTTTCCGGCAGTTTTGCCAAAGCTTGCTTGACAAGTTCCTGTACTTCATTGCTGAACAATGTTTCCGGCTCACATGCTTCCAGGCTGGAGATACGCATTTGTAACTCCCACTCTTTGTTGGACAGTAAATTTTCAGCAATATTATTCCAAGTACGTTCACGCTGAAGATAATCCAAGCATTTATTTTTTAGGGTGACTAATATATATAAAGGTATATCTTTGACTTCTTCTAACCGATGCCGGTTCTCCCAATAATACATCAGGCTTTCCGTCACCAGGTCTTCTGCAGCTTCTTGATTATATGTGTAAGAATAGGCGAACCGAATGTATCGGTCCCGATGGGTGACGAAAATATTGTTAAATCGTTTTATGTCCGTTTTCTCATCCATGCTGTGTCGTTCGAAGGGGATTTAGTCCTAAGGGAACTTTGGCCTTCAAAATTATAAATTTATTTTCAAATTGTTGAGATATGTTGTAAAAAATCAATCTTATTGTGCATTTTAACAACTTTAGACTAAATAATTGTATTTAATATAAAGTAAGAATCATTAGATAAGAAATTACTTCTATGACATAATAGACTGGGCTATAAAGTTCTGAATATAATCTTCCTGCTATTGATGAAAAGATATGACCATAGTCCCCTTAGAACTATGGTCACAATCCTTTCATTATATTATCAAGCTCAGAACATTCCTGATTATCGACAAAGCGGAAAGTCGGCTGATATATCGTTTACCCGGGCGAAGGTCGATCGAGTGTTTGGCGGGTAGTAAAGCTATGCATTAGCATGTGTAACCCTATGCATTAGTATGCGTAACCAATAGGGTTATCGTTAAGAAATAGATATTGTTGATTATGATAAGAAAAATAACAAAAGTTTTTTATTTCTGTGGATACCCTACCGGATTGTTCATGATTGGTAATTGGTTGGCTGTTAATTTCAGAATTCGTTTTAAAGCGGCCTGATCCATAGTGGCACGGGGAACGGTTGCCAGACCGGTGGATGCGCAGAAAATATTGATGTTTTGACAAACGATGCCAGCATCGACTGCTGCCATCAGTTTGGTGTGGTCGGCAATGTTTCCGAAGCGTGAAAGATCGGAGACGAGTACCAGGCTGACCGGGGCCGATTTGACAAAATCCTGACTGCCGGCAACAGCTGCCCGGTGATCTCCTTGGGCAATAGGTTGCAGACTGTTTGATTTGGCATCGTACAGGTAAGCTCCTTCTTTCATAATGACATAAATATCTATATCCTGTTTGTTCAGTGCAGAGGGAGCCGTTCGTTTGCCGTCCGGGCGGTTGATCCCGTTTGCGGCCCATAATAAATCCGATAGATCTTGTAAGCTGAGTTCCTTGGCTGCATATTCCCGATCGGAGTGGCGATCGGATAACGCTTTCATAACGGAATTGCCTCTGTTTTTGTCCGGAGTGTTTAATTTGATAGCTTTCAGATCCTGTGCATGCAGGGTGACGACGAGTAGTAACGTAGCAAAAATGAATAATAATTTTCTCATAAACTTATCCTTTTTGTGATTGGTTTCTACAAAAATAGGTGAAATCTGCAGAAAACGAACACCAAAATACAACTTTTACAATTCTTTAAACTGCAAAGTTACGAATACCTCGTAGATAAAGTTACATTTGCAACTGTTTTTATCCTAAAATCCGCAAGCAATCTCAATGGCAATCTCAATTGCAGTAAAGA
>DXRF01000210.1 GCA_019411205.1 Parabacteroides sp.
TTACATTTACGATATTTTCTTTTTTTGAAGACTTATAGATATCGAACAGACGATTTTTAAGCATGCGAAATAAATAATATTTCAGATGAGTGACACTTTCCAACTGTTTCTTATTGGTGTAAAATTTGAAAAAAATATCCTGTATGGCGTCTTTGAGTGTCTCTCTTTCGAATCCTAACCCTATGCCATACGCAAATAGCTCATCTACATATTTATTGTATATCGATGAAAAAGCATTGTTGTTTCCTTTCAGAAATGAAAATAACAGGATTGGGTCTTCTTCGTGTTCGCCTATTTTACTCACTTAAAAACAGATCTTCTTTTCTAATGAAACACAAAAATAAGAAAAAATACTGTTTTAGTATGGAAGAAACTTTGGAAAGCATTTTTCAAGTCATTATTTTATTATTCAGAAAACTTACAATATAGCCTGTGATGCCGGCTGCTGTTTAGGAGTCTTCTCTAACTCCTTCAATCTGTTGAGTGAAGATCAGTGATAAAATGAGGGCGACTGTTACTAAGGTGAAATTGAAAAAGACCTTGAATTTTTCAAACTCTTTATTGTAACAGTGGGCGGCGTAGTTGGTGAATCCTTCTACACTCTTCTGATGGAATCTCTACAAAGATGTTGAAAAGAAAATTACGATGTTTCCCCTTTTAACTTTCTGTTTGTCCTTTGTTTTTACGGGTAGCAGGTAAATAACTGTAGTCGCCTGCAAGTTGATGAGGCATTAGCTTGACAGGCTTTACTGCAATTTTACCACCTTTTTTGGTGAATACCAGACATTGATCGTTAAGTTTCCTTTTTTGAAGGTCGAATATCAGGTTCGGATTGAAGTGTTGCCCGTTTACCCGTACTTCAAAATGAAGATGTTCCGTTGTGGCTCTTCCTGTGCGTCCGGTCAGTGCGATTGGTTGTCCGGCTTTTACATAGTCTCCCGGCTTGACCAGATTTTTGGAGTTATGGCTGTAGACTGTTTCCAATCCGTTATAATGGCGGACGACAATCACATTTCCGTATGCATAATAAGGCTTAGCCAGGCGGACGATTCCCTCGAATGCCGATACGATCGTATCATTGGCACAGGTTTTCAGATCCACACCCGAATGGTGTTTTCTACGTCCGGCATATGGCGAGATTACTTTTGCGCCGGGTAAAGGGAAAGCATAGTCTTCTTTCTGTATCAGGCTTAAATCGATAAGCATCGAATTTTCATCTGCCATCAGGAGCGGGTCCGTTACAGCAATATCATTTTTTTCTCTTCCGGAGAAGTTTTCCGTTATATTTTTGCGGGGAGAAGTAGGCTCGTTCAGTTTTGGCTCTTCCGGAAACAGAAAAGCGAAATCTGTGTTTGGAAGAGGTATATCCGTTGAAGGCAGGACCAGAATCGATTCCTGCTGCGGGGCAGGCTGTGTCTGGGCCGTCCACAAAGAATGGCAGGCGCTTAACACAAGTAATAATGTGACTGACAGTATGCTGTAGTGTGTTTTAGACATTTTGTGAAATTGTTAGCGTTGCAAAAATAAGGAAAAAAAGTGAGACTGGAGAGAGGTAAAATGAAAAAGGCGTCTGAAAAAGAATCAGACGCCTTTCAATGCCAAACTATTTGTGATTACTCGTCACTCATTATTTGAATAAAGAACAGGCAATACCCAGTTCCAAACCACGCAATTCAGCCAAGCTGCGCAAGCGACCGATACAGGAATAACCCGGATTCGTCTTCTTGTGTAAGTCATCGATCATCTGATGGCCGTGATCCGGACGCATCGCGATTGAGCAGCCGCGTTCCTGTTCGATTTCAAGAAGGGCTTTCATTACTTCATAAACGTTTACGTCTCCTTCCAATAGGTTTGCTTCGAAGAAGTTTCCGGCTTCATCGCGTTTGGTGCTGCGTATATGAACGAAGTCGATACGATTACCGAAACGTTTCATCATGCCGGCGAGGTCATTGTCGCTACGAACGCCGAAGGAACCGGTGCAAAGGCATAAACCGTTACTTTTGTTCGGTACGGCTTCGATCAATTTACGGAAATCCTCTTCAGTGCTCAAGATACGAGGCAAGCCTAAAATGGAGTAGGGAGGGTCGTCCGGATGGATAACCATACGTGCGCCTACTTCGTCGGCAACCGGAGTAATCTCTTTCAAGAAATAAATCAAGTTGGCACGAAGTTTTTCTGCATCGATATCTTTGTAGCGATCCAGTTCTGCACGGAACTGATCCAATGTGAAACTTTCCTCGGAGCCTGGCAGGCCGGCGATCATATTGCGTACCAGCAATGCTTTGTCATCTTCGCTCATTTCGTCGAGACGAGCTTTCGCAATTGCTTTTTCTTCGTCTGTATATTCTTGTTCAGCAGCAGGACGTTTCAGGATGTAAAGATCGAAAGCCATGAAAGCGGCACGTTCGAAACGTAATGCTTTGGAACCGTCCGGCATGGTGTAAGCCAAGTTTGTACGGGTCCAGTCCAGAACCGGCATGAAGTTATAAGTGATCACACGGATACCACATGCTGCCAGGTTACGGATGCTTTCTTTGTAATTCTCGATATATTTCTGGAAATCTCCACTCTGCGTCTTGATGTGTTCGTGTACGGGAACACTTTCCACTACACTCCAACGTAAACCAGCAGCTTCGATCATATCCTTGCGTTTCTGGATTTCTTCGACAGTCCATACTTCTCCGTTCGGGATATGGTGCAAGGCATTTACAATTCCGGTAGCACCGGCTTGGCGGATATCGGAAAGGCTAACTGGATCGTTCGGGCCGTACCAGCGCCATGTTTGTTCACATAAATACATAATGTCTTGTTTTTAATTGTGATGAGATTAAATAGAGAATGCATCAAAACCACCGTCTACGATAGCGATTGTTCCGGTTACGAATTTGGAAGCATCGCTGATCAGATATTGGATTGTACCAAACAGCTCATCCGGTGTACCCAGACGTCTGAACGGAGTATGTGCAATAACGGATTCGGCACGCGGAGTGTAAGATCCGTCCGGGTTTGTCATCAAAGTACGGTTCTGTTCCGTCAGGAAGAATCCCGGAGCGATTGCATTTACACGCAGACCTTCTCCGAATTTGATCGCCAGTTCACCTGCCAGATATTTAGTCAGGTTGGAGATGGCAGCTTTTGCGGCACCGTAACCTACAACGCGGGTAAGCGGGCGCAAGGCAGATTCGGAAGAGAAGTTGACGATAGCACCCTCTTTCTGGTTAGCCATTACATCGGCAAATACCATTGTCGGGAGAACTGTACCGAACAGATTCAGATCTACTACTTTACGGAAAGCGTCGATGTTCAGATCGAAAATCGTGCTGTCCGGTCCGATAGTTGCACCGGCCATGTTTCCGCCGGCTGCATTCAGCAACGCGTCGATACGGCCGTATTTGGCCAGGATATCTTTTTTGTTCTGTTCCAGAACTTCTTTGTTTAATACGTCAGTCAGGTAAAAGCTTGCTTCTCCACCTTTAGCTTTGATGTCGGCTACAATTTGTTCACCAACTTCGGCTGCACGGTCGAGAATAACGATTTTAGCACCTTCTTCAGCCAAGTGACCTGCAATACCTCTACCCAAGATTCCGGCTCCACCGGTGATAATGACAACTTTGTCTTTAACGCAAAATAAATTAGCCATATTTTTTATTGTTTATGATTGTGATAATTTCATTGTTACTATCTCATTGTGCTCGCGCACACATTGGGCACAAAAGTATAGTATTTATTTATCAAACAAAAAGAAAACAGGGAAAAAATACCTTTTTATGTTTTCAAATATAATTGTTATAGTATTTGATATTCTCTTTCATCAGGATATCGATCGGCATATAATTGATCTGTTTGACTTTTTCTTTGAGGACCAGGTGGCGGAACAGTGCCCGTATGCAATTGAATCCCTGCACTTCCGGCCGTTGGGCGATCAGGTGCGTGATGGAGCCGTCATGCAGGCAAGTGATATTCGGGTCTATCACATCGTAGCCGATCAACCTGAATTGTTTGCCTTTGTCACGGAAGTATTTTCCCAGCAGGTGGGCGCGGGAATTGAATATGATACCGGCGTTCACTTCCTTATGCTCTTCTAAAAAGGCATTCAGGATACCTATGTTCTTTTCCGGTTCGTCGGCATGTAATTGTACGGAATAGATACGCCCGTCATAGTTTTTTTCTGCCAGATAAGTCCTGAAGCCTTCCTCGCGCTTCATGACCTGGGTTACCTGCATTTCTCCTTTGCGGATAAAGCGGAAGATTGCGATATTTTCGGTCGGGTTGATTTGTTCGTATAGCAAACGGCCGGCAATATATCCGGAGTCGTACGAGTTGGTACCGTAATAAGCCACGCAATTGGTGTTTTCAATGAATGCGTCTATCAGTATGTAAG
This sequence comes from Parabacteroides sp., assembly GCA_019411205.1. Classification (GTDB taxonomy): domain Bacteria; phylum Bacteroidota; class Bacteroidia; order Bacteroidales; family Tannerellaceae; genus Parabacteroides. The sequence continues at coordinate 4,382 of DXRF01000210.1, forward strand.
GTATTTGTAACTGATCCAGCCGGGACGTCAGCTTGACGACACTGTCGTGAAATTGTGTTGCGATCACGACTCCCTGGCAGCCGGCTTCTTCGATTCGGGGAATGAGCTCGTCGAAACTGCTTTTGTCATATTGGTTGAAACACATGCGTTCGACTTCTACATTGTAGCTGAACAGTTCCTGTTCCGCTTTGTCTATTCCTTCACAAAGCTTATCCCAATATTCGCCTTTTGCAAAAGAAGGAATCAGTGTGATAAAGTGGTAGTTCTTTTTCAGTGCAAGGGAACGGGCTATCAGGTTCGGGTGATAGTCTATTTCTTTTAAAACTTTTTCTACTTTTTTCTGTGCCTCTTCGGATACTTTGCCTCGGTTGTGTAGTATGCGGTCAACAGTTCCGGTCGAAACGCCGGACATCTCTGCAATGTCTTTGATTCTATATGTCTTACCCATAGGTCGGAAAGCTATACAGCCCGCAGAATGTTTATTTTTGCGGGCTGTTATCTATTTAATTGGTTTGATATTATAGTTGTTGTACTTCTTCTTCGGTTGAGATTGTATTTAATTTTCTGAATGTGTAGCACTGCATCATATAGATAAGGGGAACAGCGACGAAGAGTCCGACGAAGAACAAGATACAGCCGACGATTGCAGTACCGATCATGGCCAGCAATAATAAAAACAACGGCATCACCTGTCCTTTAGTCAACTCCCAGCTTTTTTGTAGTGATTCTATGATTCCGCAGTCTTCCTCTACGATATAGACAGAATAAAATTGCAGGCGGATAGCCAGATAGATACCCGGAACAATCAGTAAGCATATCCCGATAGCCACTGCGATACTCATAATGATGCTGGCAATAAGGTAAGTGAAGATTTTACGGGATTGCTGCCCGTAAGCAGAAAACTGTGGTTCTTCTCCATCCATTGTCTGGAACATGTTTTTTATGTAGCCCAACATGAAAGCGCTGGATATGACGGCACTGATCAGATTTACGATGATCTTACCGGCTATCGAACCTTGCGCTGGCATACCGAATAGACTAATGATTGATGACAGGATAAAATATCCGATAAAGAGCCCTACCAGTACCCAGATCTGAGATTTAGTGTACTTCCATGAAGTGCCGAACACTTCCGATATCATGAACTTTGGTTCCATATGAATTGATTATTTAGGTTATATAAGCCGTAAAATTAGGATAAATTATTGAATAAACAAATATCATGTTAAAATTATGTAGCAATTTAAACAAATATATTTTCGATCTGTCAAACTCTTAATATATCTC
>DXRF01000211.1 GCA_019411205.1 Parabacteroides sp.
ATATAAAGAAGAAATCCTGGCACTTAACGGCTTGGCACAAAAATTGCGCGACCGCCGCTTCAAGGACGGAGCAATCGCTTTCGACCGTTACGAAGTCAAATTCGACATAGATGAAAACGGCAAGCCGTTGGGAACTTATATTAAAGAATCGAAGGAAGCCAATAAACTGATTGAAGAATTCATGTTGTTGGCAAACCGTACGGTAGCCGAGTTTGTTGGAAAGAGCAAGAATAAGACAAAGAAAACGTTTGTCTACCGTATTCATGAACAGCCGGATCCTGAGAAATTAAGAGACTTTTCAGCATTCATCAGCCGTTTCGGCTACAAAATGCGTACGGAAGGGACGAAGACGGATATATCCAAAGGGATCAATAAGCTGTTGGATAGTGTACAGGGTAAACCGGAAGAAAATCTGGTGGAGACTTTGGCTATCCGTTCCATGCAGAAAGCCCACTATACGACAGACAATATCGGTCACTATGGGCTGGCAATGGACTATTATACACACTTCACTTCTCCTATCCGCCGTTATCCGGATATGATGGTGCACCGTTTGCTGGAACGCTATCTGGCAGGTGGCCGTAGTGTGATAAAGAACAAGTATGAGGAATATTGTAAACATTGCTCCGAGATGGAGATGGTGGCTTCAAATGCCGAACGTTCGTCCATCAAGTATAAGCAGGTCGAGTTTATGAAAGATAAATTGGGACAGGTGTTCGATGGTGTCGTATCCGGTGTCACCGAATGGGGATTGTATGTGGAGCTGAATGAGAACAAATGTGAAGGGCTTGTCCCGATCCGTGACCTCGATGACGACTATTACGAGTTTGACGACAAGAACTATTGCCTGCTTGGTCGTAGGACAAAGCGCAGTTACCGGTTAGGAGATGTCATCACGGTGAAAGTAGCACAAGCTAACTTGGAAAGGAAACAACTGGACTTTGCGTTGGCTTAAACAAGAGACAATGGACAATTGATCCGGCCTTTGGCCGGTTGTTGCATTTCTAAAATTGTCAGTTGTCCATTGTCAATTCCAAAAGATAAGTCCTGCCACTCCACAGGCAATCAATCCTAATCCCAAAAGAGCATAGAAAATACGGGCGCCTTTGCGTCCCAGCCACCTGACGAATGTCATGGCTCCGCTGGTCTGGAAATACCAGTCGAGATTCAGGATCGCAGCGATAACCGAGAATATCCCTAATGCGATAAAGAGTATCAGAATAAAATATTCGGTAGGTTCCATCTTATTTCACTTCTACGGTGCGGGAACCGTCAGGGTTCTCTGTGATGGCAACTTCCACAACGTCACCCGGCAATAAATCTTCGATCTTTTCCGGCCATTCGATAAAGCAGAGGGCACCGCTATAGAAATAATCTTCCGTGCCTATATCTTCCGCTTCGCTAGGTTTGTTGATGCGGTAGAAGTCAAAATGATAGATCAGTTCACCGGTTTCGCCACTGCGATATTCGTTGATAATGGCGAACGTCGGGCTGTTGATGACATCCTCTACGCCTAACTCTTCACAGATAGCCTTGATGAAAGTCGTTTTCCCTGCTCCCATATTCCCTCGGAATGCGAATACGGTACGGTCGTCCATCCCGGCAATAAACTCTTTGGCTGCTTGGCGGATCGTATCTAAACTTTCGATTTTAATTGTATGCATAACTTTGATAATTGATAATTGATAATTGACAATTGGCAATTGACCATTCAGAGAGAAAAAGAGAATTGGTAACTAGCAACCGGCAATTGAAGTTTTCGGTTGCAAAGTTAAAACAATTGTCAATTGTTAATTGCCTATTGCCAATTATTTTGCAGTTGTCAATTATTTTACTGTCATCGTGATGAAAGGAACCAGCATTTCCTCCATCGAAATACCGCCGTGCTGGAATGTATTCTTATAATAAGAAACATAATAATTGTAGTTGTTCGGATAAGCAAAGAAATCGTTGTTCATTGCAAAGATATATTTGCTGCTCAGGTTGGGGGAAGGTAACCCTACTTTGTCGGGAAAGCGGATGTCAAACACGTCCTTCGGGTTGTAATTCAAATTCTTGCCCACCTTGTAGCGCAGGTTGGTGTTTGTATTCTTATCGCCTATCACCTTCTGCGGGTTATCGACACGGATCGTACCGTGGTCGGTCGTAACGATTACTTTATACCCTTTTCCTGCGATACGCTTGAAAAGTTCCAGCGTACCCGAATGCTGGAACCAGGAACGTGTCAGGCTGCGATAGGCCGCTTCGCTCTGGGCCAGTTCGCGGATCATCTTGTTTTCGGTACGGGCGTGAGACAGCATATCGACAAAGTTCAGTACCACCACATTCAGCTGGTTATGAAGGAGGGAAGGAACGATATTCAGCAATTTGTCGTTATACTGCGAATCATGTACCTTATGATAAGAGAAAGTATATTTCTTGCGGAACCGCTCGATCTGTGTCTGGATAAGCGGTGCTTCGTTCAGGTTTTTTCCTTCCTCACTGTCCTCGTCTACCCACAGTTCCGGAAACATCTTTTCGATCTGCAAGGGCATCAGCCCGGAGAAGATCGAGTTGCGGGCATACTGTGTGGCAGTCGGAAGGATGCTGTAGTACAGGCTTTCGTCGAACGTATAGTATTCGGCAAGCAGATCCTTTACTTCGCGCCACTGGTCGAGGCGGAAATTGTCGATCAGGATGAAGAAAACCTTTTCTCCGTTGTCGAGCATCGGGAATACTTTCTTTTTAAACAGATCCGGGCTCATCAACGGACGGGTTTCGGGACGCTGAATCCAGTCCACGTAATTTTTTTTGACAAATTTGCCGAACGCGCTGTTTGCTTCCTGTTTCTGCATGCGTAGCATATCGGTCATCGGAACCTGGCTGTTTTCCAGTTCGATTTCCCAATAGACGAGTTTCTTGTATACCTCCATCCAATCGTCGGTTGTCAGCGAGTCGTTGATCTGCATGCCGATACGCCCGAATTCCTGTTGATAGCCGACAGTTGTCGTTTCGGATATGATTACATTCTTATGTACATTCTTCTTGATAGACAAAAGCAATTGGTTCGGATTGACCGGTTTGATCAGGTAGTCGGCGATCTTATTGCCGATAGCTTGGTTCATGATGCTCTCTTCCTCGCTCTTGGTCACCATGACGATAGGGACATCGGGATTGATCGCCTTGATCTGCGCCAATGTTTCCAATCCGGTCAGCCCCGGCATATTCTCGTCCAGAAAAATAATGTCGAACGATTCTTCCTTACAGCATTCGATGGCGTCCTGCCCGCTGATTACCGGAATCACTTCATATCCCTTGTCCTGCAGGAAAAGGATGTGGGGCTTTAACAAATCTATTTCATCGTCTGCCCAAAGCACTCTGTCTTTCTTTGCTGCCATAGTTTTGTCTTTCTTTTTTGAAGATGAACAAACCGGGTTCATCCCTACAAATGTATGATATTATAACGATATACCCCTTTATTTTGTATGTTCTTCCCTCATTTTTTAGTCTCTTTTGTATTACCTTTGTATAATATAAACGAGTTAACTGTACACGTATGAGGCTATCCGTATTTGCTCTGGTCTGTCTGCTCCTTACTGCATGTGCCACACGGGAAAAAGGCCGTGAAAGAATCGCTTTCAACAATGAATGGCGCTTTGCCCTGACTGAAAAACAAGTCAATGCGTCCGCTCCCGGTACGGATGACGGCGATTGGCGAGTCCTGAACCTGCCACACGATTGGAGCATCGAGGCGGATTTTTCCCTCGATAACCCGGCAACTCCCGGAGGCGGTGCGCTGCCCGGTGGAATAGGGTGGTACCGGAAGCATTTCAAACTGCCTGAAAGCGACAAGGGAAAAGTGATCTATATTGATTTCGACGGCGTTTATCGGAACAGTAGAGTCTGGCTGAACGGACATTTGTTAGGTTTTCGTCCCAACGGATATGTTTCGTTCCGTTATGATCTGACACCCTATCTGAATTATGGAAAGGAGGAGAATGTCTTGGTTGTCCAGGCCGATAACAGCGAGCAGCCTAATTCCCGTTGGTATTCGGGTTCCGGCATTTACCGGAATGTATGGTTGGTGAAGACCGGACAAGTCCATGTGGATAATTGGGGGACAAACATCACTACTCCGGTCATTAATGCGGACAAGAGCACGGTCGAGGTTGAAACGACTTTGAAAAACGAGGCATCTGATGTGACCGTGGAAGTTTCTACCCTGATAGAAGACAAGGAAGGGAAGATCCTCTACCGGATATCCTCCCCGGCCGAGATTGCCGCAGGAGGGAAGAAAACTGTTACACACACGATAGAAATGTTCTATCCGGAACTATGGAGCGTCCGGAATCCTTATCTGTACACCGCCATAACCGAGGTGAAAGTCGGTAATAAACTGACGGACCGCTATCGAACCACATTTGGCATACGTAAATTCGATTGGGATGAGCATACGGGATTCTCCCTGAACGGAGAACCGACCAAAATATTGGGTGTCTGTCTGCATCATGACTTGGGATGCCTCGGAAGCGCGGTCAATCCGAGGGCGCTCGAACGTCAGTTGCAAATGATGAAAGACATGGGTGCCAATGCCGTTCGCACCAGCCATAACCCGCCGGCACCCGAACTGCTCGACATCTGTGACCGGATCGGATTGCTGGTACAGGACGAAGCTTTCGATATGTGGCGGAAACGGAAATCACCGTACGACTATGCCCGATATTTTGACGAATGGCATGAAAAAGATTTGACAGACCAGATCCTGCGCGACCGTAACCATCCGTCCGTCTTTATGTGGAGCATCGGAAACGAAGTGCTGGAGCAATGGCAACATGCCGATGCCGATACGCTCAGTCTCGAAGCTGCCAACCTGATCCTCAATGCAGGCCATCCGGTGGATGACAAGGTATTGTCCGATACCGCCTGAGCGTACAGGGATTGATCGCCCATTCGCTGGCGGCGATCGTCAAACGCTTGGATAAGACGCGCCCTGTCACTGCTGCCAACAACGAAGTGACACCGGGTAATCTTATTTTCCGTTCGAATGCATTGGATGTATTGGGATTCAACTATCACGAAAAGAATTACGAGCCGTTTCCGCAGAATTTTCCGGGCAAGAAGTTACTCGTAAGTGAATCTACTTCCGCTTTGATGACACGCGGTTACTACCAGATGCCATCCGATTCGATGTATGTCTGGCCGAACACCTGGCGGGAACGGTTCGATCGTCCCGAACACCTTTGCTCGGCTTATGACAACTGCCATGTGCCCTGGGGCTCGACCCACGAGGTGACCTGGCGGGAAGTCAAACGGCTGCCTTATGTTTCGGGTATGTTTATCTGGACGGGCTTTGACTATCTGGGCGAACCGGCACCTTACTGGTGGCCGAGCCGTAGCAGTTTTTTCGGCATTGTCGACTTGGCAGGCATCCCGAAAGATGTCTATTATCTGTATCAGAGCGAATGGACCGACACACCGGTTCTTCACCTTTTCCCGCACTGGAACTGGAAAAAGGGAGAGACTGTCGATGTCTGGGCTTACTATAACCGGGCGGATGAAGTGGAGCTTTTCTTGAACGGCGAGAGTCTGGGTATCAAGAGTAAGCCGGACGACGCTTTCCATGTCTGCTGGCGGGTTCCTTTTACGCCGGGTACGTTGAAAGCTGTTTCCCGTAAGGACGGCAA
>DXRF01000212.1 GCA_019411205.1 Parabacteroides sp.
AATAAAGTTAAATCAAAGTGTTGCGGAATTAAGGTAAAAGAGATAACAATGGGTGGTCTTGCCCTGCTGAGTGTAGCAATGATTGCTTTACGGGTCATTCATATGCGGCAGGAAGTCAATAGTAATTCCTAACAACCCTAACCGAATGTCTATTAGCTTCCTGTTGTTTACTTCGTGGTGATCTCGAGGTTTTCCGAGGTACGTTTTTCTGCCTATAAAACAACTTGCTGTTTACTTGGTTACGGCAAATATTCTTTGCCGGGCAACAGGAAGCAAGACATTTTAATAGATTAACAAACAAATAAGGAAGAAGGGGCCATGATAACAAGTCTGACGTTATTGATTCTCTCGCTGGTCGCGCTTTACATAGGGGCCGGCTGGTTGGTTCAGGGGAGTTCCGCTTTAGCTCTCAAAGCCAAAATTTCACCTTTGGTAATCGGTTTGACTATCGTCGCATTCGGGACAAGCGCACCCGAACTGGTAGTTAGCCTGAACGCCACGCTCAGCGGACAGGGCGATATTGCGATCGGAAACATCGTAGGTTCGAACATATTCAATATTGGAGTCATATTAGGAGTTTCGGCAACCATTTGCCCGCTTCAGGTAAAAAAGCAATTACTCCGAATCGATATCCCGGTCATGCTGGCTGCAACCGTACTGTTCACCATCCTCTTCTGGAACGGGACATTAGGTCGGACGGAAGGTTTTTTCTTTCTAACAGGTATTATCATTTATACATTATTCAGCCTCTTCTACTCCCGCAAACATGGAGCAGAAGGGCCGAGCCAGGAACTCGAAGAACAGCCTAAGCACTGGGCTGTCGATACGCTGGCCATCGTCGGGGGTCTGGTCGTCTTGGTCTTTGCCTCCCGATTATTGGTGGACAATGCTGTTTCCATCGCCAAAGAGCTCGGTGTGAGCGAAGCGGTTATCGGGCTTACGATCGTCGCAGCCGGAACAAGTATGCCGGAACTGGCAACATCCATTGTTGCCGCTTACAAGCGTAAAACGGATATTGCCATCGGGAATATCGTTGGCTCAAACCTATTCAATATACTGACCATAGCCGGTTCTTGTTCGCTAATACATCCCATCGAGACCCAAAATGTAAACTACATCGACCTGCTGGTCATGTTGGGCATATCCGTCTTGCTCCTGCCGCTGGTGAAAAGCGGACAAAAAATATCCCGGACAGAAGGATTTGTCTTGATTCTTTTCTACGTGATTTACATGTTCTGGTTACTTCGCGACACCCTCTGACAGAGTTATGCAAAAATAAATTTCAAGATGAACAGGGCCGCCAGCACATACATGGTAGGGCTTACCTCCTTATGTTTGCCGCATCCTAACTTGACCAGTACATAGCACAACAATCCTAAAACCATTCCGTCGGCAATGGAATAGGTCAGTACCATCATGATCATGGTGATAAAAGCCGGAAGCGCTTCGGATATGTCGTCCATATCGACTTTTGTGATAGAATCCATCATAAACACCCCGACCAGTACCAAAGCCCCCGTCGTTGCGGCACTCGGAATCAGCAGGAACAAAGGAGCAAAGAACAAAGCCAACAAAAACAGCACACCCGTCACCAGTGAAGTGAACCCCGAACGTCCGCCTTCCGCTATGCCAGAAGCACTCTCCACATAGGTGGTAATCGTAGAACTTCCCATCATGGAACCGATCGTCGTACCGATCGCATCCGACATCATCGCCTCCTTTACGTGGGGGATTTGTCCGTCTTCCTCCATAACACCTGTTTTCGAAGCCAAGCCGACCAACGTACCGACCGTATCGAATATATTCATAAACAACAAAGTAAAGATGACGATAGCCATATCCAACGTGAAAAACTCATTGAAATCGAACTGGCAGAACGTAGGTGCCATCGAATGGGGAATGGAAACAGGCAGGAACCCATCCGGAATTTCCGTCACTCCTAACGGAATACCGATCAACGTACAGAGCAGAATGCTGTAGAACAACGCTCCCTTTACCTTTCTCAAGACCAGGATACCGCTCAACAGAATCCCCACCATCGCCAGGATCGAAACCGGGGTGAACGGTCCGAACATCACGAAAGTCGCCGGATTCGGAACGATGATGCCGGCATTCTTCAAACCCACGAAAGCGATAAACATGCCGATCCCCGCCGATATAGCGAAGCGCAGGTTCATCGGTATGCTATTCAAGATCACCTCCCGGACGTTCAGGAACGTAATCAGGATAAAGATCACCCCTTCCACAAACATCGCCGTCATAGCGGTCTGCCAGGAATACCCCATGCCCTGCACCAGCGTAAAAGCAAAAAAGGCGTTCAACGCCATACTGGGAGCCTGGGCAAAAGGCAGCTTTGCCATAAAAGCCAACAGCAAGGTAGCGATGGCCGAAGCCAAAGCGGTTGCGGTAAAAACTGCACCTTTGTCCATCCCCGTCGTTGCCAGGATAGAGGGGTTGACAGCCAGAATATAACTCATTGTCAGGAATGTCGTAATCCCAGCTATGATCTCGGTGCGCAATATCATTGTCTGCGGGTCGAACCCAAGTAACTTCTTCAGCATTTCCAATCCAATTAATCGAACGACCACTTAATTGCCAATGTCGGAATGGCATAAAACCCTTTACGCGCGCCGAAATTCTGGCTCAACTCCACTTCGCTACCGACACTCAATTTGAACTTATCATCAACATGTTTCAGCTTGTTAAGATTCACCCAAATCTGCGGTTCGGTCAGGAAAATAAAGTTCCGGTGACTACCGTCCGCATAATCGGTCCGTTCTCTCCACCAGTCGGCGAAACCGCTGAACGTGCAAAGACCGTTCTTGGCAAAATGGACATACCAAGTGCCTGTCAACTGGAAGCTATTGGGTTCCCGATGTTTCTGGATATACTTATACATGGCGGTCAGTGTGAAGCCTTTCGTAAAATCCGGATTATTCCAGGTATAGGTTGCACCGCCAAGATAGGCGTTATTATAGGAGAAACTGTTAGATGCTCCCCCGTTATATTCGACATGTATGGAAAAAGGCGGTTGCCAGAAACGCAACTCGCGGGCAATCTCCCAATAGCCGGCTGCAACGCCTTTGCTGGTATAATCCATGTCGACAAAGAAATAGGTACTTCCCCATTTATCCGCTTTAAACATTTCCACTGTCGAGGTCAGCACCGGACGGCCGTGTAAGTCTTTGTCATAAAGAGCTCCCCCGAAATCATAATGTAACTGCACATTCTGTGCCTTCCCACAACAAACAATCGCCAGCAAAGCCGCCAGCACAAAGAGCTTTCTCATCTTATTATCCTAAATTGTTAAAGTGTTAAAGAAAGATGCAAAGATACATAAAATTAATTTTACTTTTACTTCTCTCATTCGTTTGTCAGGCCGGCTAAACAGAGCTGATTTGTATTAAATAAAAATATCCTGATGCAAAATGAATTACATCAGGATATTTCTAATGACAATATAGCTGTCAGGACTCTACCAGATCACCACCCGGTCAGCCGGCAGCATATACATCGGTTCACCTTCTTTGATATCGAATGCACTATAGAAAGCATCGATATTACGGAGAGCTGCGTTGACACGCCATTTGCCTAATGAGTGCGGGTCAATCTTGGTCAGACGCAGGATTTCTTCGGGACGGATGTTCTGAGCCCAAAGATTCGCATACCCCAGATAGAAACGCTGTTCATGGGTAAAACCGTCGATCGGAGCCGGTGTCTCTTTTCCTTCCAGAGAATTGAGGTAAGCCAAATAAGCAACCATCAGGCCACCCTGGTCGGCAATGTTTTCGCCCAAAGTGAACCGTCCGTTGGCATGAACGCTATCCACAACAATGATATCACTATATTGCTGAGCCAGGCGGTCGGCACGTTGCGTAAAGAGAGCGGCATCTTCGGCAGTCCACCAGTCGCTCAGATTGCCTTCCTTGTCATAGTTACGTCCCTGGTCGTCGAATCCGTGAGTCATTTCGTGACCAATCACGACACCGATAGCGCCATAGTTCACGGCATCGTCTGCTTCCGGATTGAAGAAAGGAGGTTGCAGGATGGCGGCAGGGAAACAGATCTCGTTCGTTGTCGGATTATAATAGGCATTCACCGTTTGAGGACTCATTCCCCAACGAGTCTTATCGACCGGTTTGTCTACATCCGCCAACATATAATTGACTTCAAAGATATTGGAACGGCGCACATTCGCCCAATAAGAATCATTCTTGATCTCCAGACCGCTATAATCGCGCCAAGTGTCGGGATAGCCGATCTTGACGATAAAGGCAGCCAATTTCTCCTGCGCCTTCGCCTTAGTGGCATCGCTCATCCATTCCAGGCCGGAGATACGGTCACCCAACGCTTTCTGCAAGTCACCGACCATCTTCAACATCTTTTCTTTGGAAGAAGCCGGAAAATATTTAGCCACGTACATCTGACCGACAGCTTCTGACAAAGCACCGTTCACCGTAGACAAAGCACGTTTCCAGCGCGGTTGCTGTTCCTGACGGCCGGACATCGTCTTTCCATAGAAATCGAAATCGGCAGCGACAAACGGATCGCTCAGGTAAGGAGCGGCAGAGCTAAGCAGGTTGAATGTCAGGTAATATTTCTGTTCATCCAAAGTCGTATTCTTCATCAAGGCAGACAGACCTTCGTAAAACGGGAGCTGTTTCGCATCCAGATATTTGATATCCATCATCCCCATGCTTTCGAAATAAACATCCCAGTTCAACGGATCGTTCTTGGCCTTGAAATCTTCGATAGACATTTTGTTATAGTTCTTTTGGGAATCGCGCAGCTCTTCACGGCTGAAAGAAACTTCGGCAATGCCCCTTTCTATCTTCATGATCGCATCGACGGCAGCATCGGCCTGTTCGGGAGAACTTCCGATCAAAGTGAACAGACGGGTAATATAGTGCTTATAGGCTTCACGCATTTTCTGGCTGCTTTCGTCTTCCAGCAGGTAATAATCGCGATCCCCCATGCCCAGTCCGGCCTGGTACAACTGTACGATATTCATGGAGCTGTTCTTTTCGTCGGCCCCGACATACAAAGCGAAGAAAGGAGCCATTCCCTCCTTATGCAAGGTTGCCACCATCTTGGTCAGTTCGTCCTTCGTCCCTAATTTGTTAATTTCAGCGAGCTGGTTCTTGATCGGGGCATAACCGTCTTCATTCAGTTTCACGCTATCCATTCCCATTGCGAACAACATACCGATCTTCTGCCCGACACTTCCCTCCTGTTGCGGAGTCGCACTAAGACCTTCAATCAGTGTACGGATCTGTTCCTGATTGTTATCCCTCAGCTGGTCGAAAGTCCCGAAACGGGCATATTCCGGTTTCAGCGGATTATTCTTCATCCAGCCACCACAAGCATACTGATAGAAATCGGTCCCCGGAGCCACGGCAGTGTCCAGGTTTGCCAGATTGATAGCGTCATTCTTCGCAGCCTCCTTCACAGGGGTCTTGCTGCATCCCACCATTGCGGCCATTCCGGCGGCAACAAGCGGTATTACCATTAACTTTTTCATTTTGTTCAACGTTTAATCATTCATTTATTTGGCAAAGGTACACAAATTGAGGTAAATAAAACTATATTTTTCCCTTTATGAACTATAAATATACCCACACATAAG
>DXRF01000213.1:0-3284 GCA_019411205.1 Parabacteroides sp.
ATCCAGTTCCGCGATGACTATGCGAAGAAATTCGGATGGAACCTGATCGTGGAATCCAATATGGAGGCATTCAATGCCGGCGTAGGCCCTTTCACACACGGAAGCAAGGTGCATACGGACCTGATGAAGACGCAGGCGTTGCTGCATGCGCTCGATAAATATAAGTTCGATGCCGCTTTCGGAGGCGCCCGTCGCGATGAAGAGAAGAGCCGGGCGAAAGAACGTATCTATTCGTTCCGCGATAAGTTTCACCAGTGGGACCCGAAGAACCAGCGTCCGGAGTTGTGGGACATCTACAACGCCCGTGTCCATAAGGGGGAGAGCATCCGTGTGTTTCCGTTGTCCAACTGGACGGAGCTGGATATCTGGCAGTATATCCGCTTGGAAAATATTCCGATCGTACCGTTGTATTTTGCCAAAGAACGCCCGTGCGTAGAGATCGACGGCAATCTGATCATGGCAGACGACGACCGTTTGCCGGAGCAGTATCGCGACCAGGTCAGGATGCGCATGGTACGCTTCCGTACTTTAGGTTGCTGGCCGCTGACAGGGGCCGTGGAAAGCAATGCCGACACGATTGAAAAGATCGTCGAAGAGATGATGACGACGACCAAGAGCGAACGCACGACCCGCGTGATCGACTTCGACCAGGATGCAAGTATGGAACAGAAAAAACGTGAAGGATATTTTTAAATTGACAATGGACAATTCTCCAAACGGAATACTGGATTATGCTTTTGTATAAGATAGAGTATATATTGGAAGTAGAATATAAATCCATCGTACAAGATTGTCGTGAAATTGTCAAGATGTAGATATCCATCGTGAAAACAAGTAAAACAAATAAAAATGGATAATAAGGAACAAGATAATAAATTGTCAACTGTCAATTGTCAATTGTCAATTGAAGAGTTTCTCCGTCGGGATGAGCAGAAAGATTTGCTTCGCTTTCTGACTGAAGGATCGGTGGATGATGGCAAATCGACTTTGATCGGTCGTTTGTTGTTTGACAGCAAGAAGTTGTATGAAGACCAGCTGGACGCTCTCGAACGCGACAGTAAGCGCATGGGGAATGCCGGCGACCATATCGACTATGCCCTGTTGCTGGACGGTCTGAAAGCCGAACGCGAACAGGGAATCACCATCGATGTGGCTTATCGCTATTTCAGTACGAACAACCGCAAGTTCATCATTGCCGACACTCCGGGGCACGAACAGTACACCCGCAACATGATCACCGGCGGTTCGACGGCCAACCTCGCCATCATTCTGGTGGATGCCCGTACGGGTGTGATTACGCAGACACGCCGCCACACCTATCTGGTTTCGCTCTTAGGCATCAAGCATGTGGTGCTGGCGGTCAACAAGATGGACCTGGTTGATTTCGACAAGAATGTTTTCGACAAGATCGTTTCCGATTATAAGGAGTTTGTCGCTCCGCTGAATATCCCGGATATCACCTGCATCCCGCTGTCTGCTCTGGATGGCGACAATGTGGTGGAGAAGAGCGACCGTACGCCCTGGTACGAAGGGCCGTCGTTGCTGGACTTTCTCGAAACGGTTCCTATCGATCAGGACCGCAATTTCGAGGATTTTCGCTATCCGGTGCAATATGTTCTGCGTCCGAACCTGGACTTCCGCGGTTTCTGCGGGAAAGTGGCCAGCGGTATCGTTCGCAAAGGCGATACGGTGATGGCTTTGCCTTCCGGTAAAACATCCAAGGTGAAGAGCATCGTGACCTACGACGGAGAGCTGGATTATGCGTTCCCTCCCCAGTGCATCACCATCACGCTGGAAGACGAGATCGATGTTTCGCGCGGTGAAATGCTGGTACACCCTGACAACCTGCCGATAGCGGACCGCAACTTCGAAGCCATGCTGGTGTGGATGGACGAAGAGCCGATGGACGCAAGCAAGCAGTTCTATATCAAGCATACGACCAACCTGACACGTGCCCGTGTGGACAGCATCCGCTATAAGGTCAATGTCAATACGATGGAACAGTTGTCTGTCGAGAATGGACAACTGACAATTGACAGTTTGCCGATGAAGCTGAACGAGATCGCTCGTGTCGCCTTTACGACCGGAAAGGAACTGTTTTTCGATCCGTATCAGAAAAACAAACAGACAGGTGCCTTTATCCTGATCGACCCGATCACGAACAACACGTCGGCAGTCGGCATGATACTGGATAAATTGACAATGGAAGAAGAAGAGGCAGCAGATAATTGTCAATTGCCAATTGTCAATTGTCCATTGAATTTGTCCGCTTTGGGTATCGGCGAAGAACATTGCGAAGCGATTGAAAAGGCTTGTAAGGCCCTCGAAAAACAAGGAGTCAAAGTAGAATTAACAAAATAAAATATAAACCCGGATAATTGTCAATTGCTCTTTTAAATTGTCAATTATCCATTGTCAATTATCGAAATGGGATTACTGGAATTTGACAAACTACCGATCAATACTTTAGTGGGTGCTGACTGGAAAACGTTCAAGGCTGTGACAGCCAATAAAACGATCGACAAAGGATTTCGTAATAAATATTTCCTGACTAAATCCGTTTGCCGCCTGCTCAGCCTGTTGCAACCGTTTGAAGATGCCCGTTACCGCAAGATTGCAGATAAGCCGTTGGAGATGGACCCGGTGTTCATTCTCGGACATTGGCGCAGCGGGACGACTTTCATGCACAATGTCTTCTCGTGTGACAGGCATTTCGGCTACAATACGACCTATCAGACCGTATTCCCGAACCTGATGCTCTGGGGACAGCCTTTCTTCAAGAAGAACATGGCGTTCCTGATGCCCGACAAGCGTCCGACCGATAATATGGAGCTGAAGGTGGATCTTCCCCAGGAAGAGGAATTTGCTTTGGCGAATATGATGCCTTACACGTATTATAATTTCTGGTTTTTCCCGAAGCATATGCTCGAATATTGCGACCGTTACCTGCTTTTCGACAATATCAGCGAACATGAGCGGGAAGTGTTTAAGGAAACGTTTCTCAAACTGATCAAGATCTCTCTCTGGAATACGAAAGGGACCCAGTTCCTGAGTAAGAACCCGCCTCATACGGGACGTGTGAAGACGTTGGTGGAGATGTTCCCGAATGCTAAATTCATCTATTTGAAACGAAATCCGTACACCGTGTTCGAGAGCACGCGCAGCTTCTTCACCAATACGATCCAGCCGCTCCGCTTGCAGGACATCTCCAACGAGCAGATCGAAAGTAATTTTATCGAGGTGTATCGCCGTTTGTTCTATAAATATGAAGAACAAAAGCACCT
>DXRF01000213.1:3294-5626 GCA_019411205.1 Parabacteroides sp.
CCCGAAGGCAACCTGGTAGAGGTGAAGTTTGAGGATTTCGAACAGGATGCTTTCGCCATGACGGAAGATATATACAAGCAATTAAACCTCCCCGGCTTTGAGGAGTCTAAAGCAGAAATCGAGAAATACCTCGGGAAAAAGAAGGGCTATAAAAAGAACCGGTACAAGTATGACGACCGCACGGTACGGCTTGTGGAAGAAAACTGGGGGATGGCTCTCAAGGAGTGGGGGTATTCTTTATAATTGACAATTAATTGAAGAAAAATATCGACGGATAAAATTGTCAATTGTCGGCTTTGCTGACCAGGGATTTTAGAAAAACAGAAATTGAAATGAAACAGAAAGCAAAACTCCTCTTTCTTCTCGGAATGGTCAATTGTCAATTGTCAGTTGTCAATTCCCAAGAGCGCGTGGTGCCGTTCAGTTTTGGCGATATGGATCATTGGGTCGTTCGTGAGATACATGAATCCGGCATCATCGGAGGTAATACGAAATATTTGTATGAGCTGGGACCGACAGATACGATCATCGGCAACACAGCCTATACGAATCGGGGTGGTTCGCCGTGGGCGAACTCCAACGTGATGGCGAAGGTGGCAGGTGTGGTGAAGACGAATACATCTGTCTTTCCTGAAAGACGGGATGACGGCTGGTGTGCGCGTCTGGAAACACGAATGGAGAGCGTGAAGGTGTTCGGCCTGGTCGATATCGAGGTGGTAGCCGCCGGTTCCGTTTTCCTCGGGACGGTGCACGAACCGATCAAGGGAACCAAGAACCCGCAGGCCATGCTGAACAGCGGAGTGGCGTTTACCAAGAAGCCGAAGGCGTTGCGCTTTGACTATAAGGTGAAGCTGGCTCCGGAAAAGAACCGCATCCGCAGTACCGGTTTCAGCCGCAAGACGACCGTTGCCGGACAGGATTCGATCGCGGCCATTCTTTTGCTCCAGAAACGTTGGGAAGATAAGGATGGGAATATTTATTCCAAACGTGTCGGGACAATGGTGCAGCGGTATACGGAATCCAGCAACGGTTGGGTGAACGATGCGACCTATCCGATCCTGTATGGCGATATTTCGAAGCATCCGGAGTATAAGCCTTATATGCGGATTCAGGTGGAAGAACGCTATGCCTTGAACAGCCAGGGTAAGAGCGTCCCTATCCGGGAGGTGGGCTGGGCCGGTGAAGGCGAATTGCCGACTCACATGGTCTTGCAGTTCACATCAAGCCACGGTGGCGCCTATATCGGATCGCCGGGCAATACGATGTGGATTGATAATGTAGAACTAGTATATTAATTGACAGTAGACAATGGACGATTATTTGTCGATGTCTTTCTTTAATTGTCAATTATCAATTATCAATTGAAAAAATGATGATGGCAGAAGATAAAATAAAAGCACTTCGAGAAGCGCTGGAGCAACATAATTACAATTATTATGTGCTTTCGGCACCGACGATATCGGACCGTGAGTTCGATGAGATGATGAAGGAGTTGCAGACCCTTGAAGAGGCGCATCCCGAATATGCCGACCCTCATTCGCCGACACAGCGGGTGGGGAGTGACCTTTCCAAAGAGTTTGAACAGGTAGTGCATAAATATCCGATGCTTTCGTTGGGCAATACCTATTCGGAAGAGGAAGTGAAGGATTTTTACGAGCGCATAGCCCGTGACCTGAACGAGCCTTTCGAGATCGTCGCCGAGTTGAAATATGACGGGACTTCCATTTCCCTGACATACGAGGACGGTCGTCTGGTCCGGGCCGTGACGCGTGGCGACGGGACACGTGGCGACGATGTGACGGCCAACGTGAAACCCATCCGTTCGGTCCCTTTGAAGCTGATGGGCGACCGATACCCGGCAACATTTGAGATAAGGGGGGAGATCCTGCTTCCCTGGGCCGAGTTCGACCGTTTGAACAAGGAACGGGAAGAACAGGAGGAGCCTCTTTTTGCCAATCCGCGCAATGCGGCTTCGGGTACGTTGAAGCAACAGAACCCGGCTATCGTGGCAGCCCGTAAGCTGGATGCCTATTTCTATTATTTGCTGGGGGAAGAGTTGCCGGCGGAAACACATTTCGATAACCTGGAGGCGGCCCGTTCGTGGGGGTTCAAGGTTCCGAACGTGATCCGCGTATGCAACAGCCTGGAGGATATATACGATTATATCGCCTATTGGGACGCCGAGCGCAAGAACCTGCCGGTTGCGACAGACGGGATCGTTTTGAAAGTAAACTCATTGCGGCAACAACGCAATTTGGGATTCACGGCCAAGAGCCCGCGTTGGGCGATTGCCTACAAGCTCCAGGCCGAACGTGCCGTGACGCGTCTTAAC
>DXRF01000214.1 GCA_019411205.1 Parabacteroides sp.
TCCTTATACAGGTGACGTCCTCCGGTCCCCATAACCAGGTCTTCTATTGCCGTATTATGATGGGCCTTCTTCATCTTCACCAGTTGTTCGGCCCCTTCTTTCCGGCCACGCTCCTGCTGGATTTGATCGAGATAAGCAGTGAAGTTGTGCGCACGTTCGTGCAAAGCGGCATCCACTTTGTCCAGATATGCCAGATATTCCTCTCCCTCCGTGCGGGGAGCGATACGGGCGGCACGACTCAATACGGCCAGTTCATTCTCGATTGTTTTCCGCTTATCGGGATCGTCTTTTATCGCAATCTGTTCTGCCAGGCTGCGTACTTCCGGTGAATGGACGTTCTCGTAATATTGCGCCAGATACTTTTCTTTCTCGATCGGAAAATAAGGACGGTTGTAAGCATTGTTACGAAACTGCTCCACCATCAACGCCTCAAAGGCCCAGCGCGAAGGGATCACCTCGCCGATCAGCGGCACGATGTTCTCATCCGAAGCCTTCGTATTGAGATCGTCAAACTTGATGACCAGGCCGCAAAGCAATATCTGGGGGATTAGCAGAAGCGGGATCGTGATATAGATCGCAACAACCGAACTCATTGTCTGCGAAAGGATCAGCCCGGTCAGGTTCGCCAGGAACGATGTTGCCCACAGAATGCTCCACCACGTACCGAACATCTCGCTCCCCACTCCGATAATGGCATTCCCCACCCCGATAAACAGAAGCGATTGCAGCCCCGACACAGCCAATAGATACACCATCTTGGATGTCAGATAGCTGCTCCGGCTCAACCGCAGGAAATGTTCGCGCTTCAGGATCGTCCGGTCCTTTATAATTTCCTCAGCACTGATACTCAAGCCCATAAAGGTAACAACAATCACTGACATGAAGATATAAGACACGAAATTCTTGTTGGCAAGCAACGTATATTCATCCCCGTCCATATAGCGGGTCAGAAGGGCGACGATCAGCGCAAGCAGAGGGGCTTCCAATAACGTGATCGCCAGATATTGCTTATTCGTCAGTTTCGTACGTATATTTCTTTCCAGGAAGATCAGGAATTGTTTGAACCAGGAAGGTTTCTTCTGCTGGTTCTTCGGTAATGCTTCCTCCTCGACTGGCGAAAAAGCGGGACGGGAAGCAAGGTATTCGGCATGCCATTCCTCGGGTGTGAACTTCCGGATATTCGTCTGGTTACCGGAGTCGTCGATCTTTTTGGAGTCGATGATATTCAAAATCAATTCGGGATTCACATTACCACAGACACTACACACGCTGATATCCGGGTCCGTATACTTGGCCGCCTGCTTGAAATAGGTAATCGCCTCTATCGGGTTCCCGTCATAGATCGGATAGCCTCCCCGGTCAAGCAGCCACAGGCGGTCGAACAACTTATAGATTTCGGACGAAGGCTGATGTATGTTCACCACCACCAATTTACCCCGGTGAGTCTGTTCCTTCAAGAGCATGATTACTTTTTCGGAATCGGAAGATGACAATCCCGACGTCGGTTCGTCAAGATACAGGATAGCCGGCTCGCGTATCAGTTCGAGAGCGATATTCAAACGCTTTCGCTGTCCCCCGCTGATCGTCTTACGGATAGGAGAGCCGACTTCGAGGTCCTTTATCTCTTCCAAGTCCAATTCCTTCAACACCTTTTCCACACGCTGTCCGATCTCCTCGTCTGTCAGACGTGCGAAACAGAGCCGTGCCGTATACAAAAGGTTCTGATAAACGGTCAGCTCCTCAATCAGCAAATCGTCCTGTGGAACAAAACCGATCAACTGGCGTGCCTCCGGAGAGTCGAGCGGATGTCCGTTCACGGTGATCATTCCCTTATCGGGACGAATATTACCGTTCATGATTCCCAACAAAGTCGACTTCCCGACCCCGCTCCCGCCCATAATGGCCACAAGCTGTCCGGATTCGAGATTGAAAGAGAAGTTATGCAACCCGTTATGGCTGTTCTTAAATGTAAAATCAATATCACGTCCGGCCAGATGAATGACCTCCTTGTGTTCGTTTTTATTAAAAACAGCAAGCAAGTTACTGTAATAGACCGGCAGAAACAAAGGCCCTTTCAGCACGCTGCTATGTTGCCAGGCATAAAACATATCCGACGAAAGCGGAATATCGTTCATAAAGACCTGCCCGTTCCCATGATAGGTAAAAATATGCTTGTCGAAGCGGCGGATATAGAGCACTCGGATGAATCCTTCCATCCCTTTCCGAGTGATATGGTTGGCATCCGTTTCCTCCTCTCCGCTGATCGTCAGCAAAGACAAAGAAGTTTGCCCTGTGATAAAGGCAAGCGCATCGTCAAATTCTTCCTGAGGAATCGAAAAGATATCAGCCACCAGGCGAAACAGAGCCAAATGTTGATCCGCCTCCTCGCTGTTCGTATAGGCAAACTCTACGAAACGGATCAACAAAAGCAATTGGTCTTCAGCCCTCAACTTCACTTTCATCTGTTCGCATATATTCCTGACAATCTGTTCTTTGTCCAATACAAAGAGCGAATCATCATACATATCGCGCAACGCATTGTAAAGTTCAATATACTCTTTATGGGAACGTACCCCGAAGTGGCTGGAGAGATAAGAATGAACGGCACGACTTGCCTGCTCCCTTTCAATCCGCACGGAGGAAGCGAAAATAGCAAATAGATTTAATAAACCGTTTAATATGGTCTCATTCATTTATTTTGTCTGTGTAAGATAAATTGCCTGCAAAGATAGTAAAGATTCGAAGGAAAAAACAAAGAATATCAGAAACGTAAACAGCCAAAGTTATACATGATACCTTACCGGCACTACCTGAAACCTCTCTCAGCCAAGCGACCGACTAACCCATTTCATGCCATCAACTAAGTCAAAACACCCCAAGAACTAAATCAGAACATATAGTAAAGTATCTATTGGTAGTTACTACCTGTTGCTTATACGTAGTACTATCTATCATCAATTGGTAGTTACTACATATTCACGATAGATAGTAACTACATATAAATAATATGCAGTATGTTTTGAATTAGTTTACTATGACTTCCGAAATAGTTTATGGCATGTTCCAGGCCAGTTGCTCTTTGAGCACAGAAAACACCAATCAAGTAGAAGGAAAACGAAGTAGTTTTCTTCCTACTTTCGTTTCCGACCTCTCACACCACCGCACGTGCCGTTCGGCATAATATCGGGCTTCTTGCCGCGTTCCAATACCCACCACGGATTAGCCCATTGCCAAGCCCTCCACCTGTCTATGCCACATTTCATGAGATTCTTAAACCTTGCACCAACCTCCTTCCAGCTCTTCCAGACATAACTCCGTATTCTGTGATGAAGCCACTTATCTGTCGTTTAGAGGATGTTCCGCATATCAGCCAATTTAAAGTAGTTCATCCAGCCGTTGATGAATTGGTTCAGCTTGCCTTTCAGTTTTGCATATCCCCAACCGTTACTTCTTGATGTCAGCCCTTTCAGTCTCGCTTTCATCTTAATAACCGATTTTGGGTGCAGACACAGACAGTACTTCTCATCCATGCCCATTAGCCCTATATCAAGTTTCTGTACGTCAGGCCAGATGTTTACCGCCAGCTTCCTGCAGATTCCAACTCACGTTGGACACCCTTACTCTTGGCTATACACTTCCCGCTATCGGGCATGTTACGGACTTATTTCTTATGAGATATTGACAGATAAGCAACGTTACGTTTGGAAATATGAAGGTAGAATTAAATTTGATAATTATATACAACTTTATATCACTACAACATGATCTTAGGCTGTCAATCATTATTTATTGATTGGGATATAAAGTTGTATATAATCATCTTTTTATTTTCGATCCGCTTCGCGGGATTTAGTTTTTAATAGATAAATAATCTAAATTGATAAATAACTAAAAAGCAAGAAGGGGACGGACGCGATAGGTATAGTAGTCCTTACTGCCACGCTCGTATACGCCGCCGAAGCCGAAGTACACATACAACGCGGTGGCACTTTTGTAGCCGCTGTTGTAGCCGCTCTCCGTACTCGACCAGTAACTGTTGTCACCGAAAGTGTCTCCTTTACCGACCTCTTCGATTTGCTTATTCAACTCATTTTTTCCACTTGGACCTTCCTCATTACCTTGACCCCAACATACATATTTCAACTCATACACAGAAGGCCAGTACCAACCGCTACTGGTTGAAGGAGCAGAATGGTCTTCTTCAAAAGCATCCAAAAAGTTGACAGGTTTCACACGAAAATTTTGATTTTTTTTATTTTCAGGATTCTCTATATACATGTTGTACTCTTTTAAGGCAATAGTATTGGCATAACCCTGCATTGTACCTGTTTTCTGAATATTGGTAAAACTTTCGGGTCTGCCGTTCCATGTGCATGTGACACCGTTTTGGCTGCCTAACCAATCATCCACATACTCATAACCACCATACGTCCATTCCATGATTAGATCACTTTCTTTCTGATCCTGATCCAGATTCGGCATATCCCACAAAGAAACGACCAAACCGTGAATACCTTTGGGGAATTTCTTATCTAGCAGACCGTAGTTATCCTTCTTAATCTTTTGATCTGAATCTTCTTTCCAGAAGACAATACCGATACATGCATCCTTCTGATCTTGGCTTAATGTTTTATCCTTACTAACGAGCGTACCATCTTTCATATAAAAGTCAAGGACTTCTGCTTCTTTCGGTGTTTTATCTCCGATAGGAGAAATAAATTCAACAAGCCGTGATGCAGTTACTTGTCTTCCATTTTCGTAGGTCAATATCACACTCAGCAAAGCCTGATCATTTGTTTCTAGTAATTGTTTGTCACCTCTCACTGTTACGATTGCGAAATGCTTTTCGAAATTTGTCTGAGTTATATTTACACTCCAGCCACTGGTAGCACGGGTGTTTATGTTTATGCTTCCATTTGTAGGGGTTATAGTGGCCATGAGGCACTTATAGTTAGCCTGTGTCAGATCTTCAGGTAACTTAACTGTCAGTGGAAAGTCTACTATAGTAACCATAGTAGTCTGATAGCTATCGAAACACAACGTGAACGATGAGTAAAGAGGTACAATAATCGGATTACTGGGGTTCTCAGTCAAAGTAAATATCACACGATCATCCTCAATCTTTACGTCTTTGAAGATAGCATCACCCTGTTCACCATCTTCTCCTGAAACCTTCGTCCATGTTTTTCCAACATTGACTGAGAGGTATATAGCATCAGAAATTATATCCTTACCTTCCGCATCTTCACTAATCCCCTCAGATTTGAGCGTGCTTCCACTTTTTAATTGTGGAACAGGTGCGCTTGTACCAGAACTACCGTCTTCTCCCGGTTTTCCATCAACTCCATCTTGGCCATTGGCACGGATGGCATTTCCTTTGGAGTCCTTCATCAATTCGCCATTGAGAGTCCAATACCAGTTACCATCTTTCTGTTGGGTCAGGCTGATTTTAGGAGTGCTTCCTGTTTCTCCCTTATCTCCCTTATCTCCCTGTTCCCCTTTCTTGCCGTTATAGATACTCACAGAAGGCTGATTCTTGAAAGAGATGGTATAACCGATCGTATCACTGTTCATTGTGA